>JAYVYD010000164.1:0-13833 GCA_043784605.1 Myxococcales bacterium
CACACAAGACCTGCGCGCGCTGCTCGGCACGGACGACGGACGCCACACGCCGCGCTTCCCGAACGCGACGCTGCTCGCGCCGAAATCGGAGTGGGACGACTGGGACGATCTTCACCCGATGCAGCGAGCGTGGTTCGTCGCGGACGGTCGGCGCGGCGTACGCATGAGCAAGGTCGCGCTCACCGATGGGGACCTGATGCTCGGCGACGGCCTGATGCTGTTGCGCACGCCTGGGCACACGTCTGGGAATCAAACGCTATTTCTCAATACCGATGATGGCATATGGGGGATTAGCGAGAACGGCACCTGCGCGGACAACTGGTCTCCCTTGGAGAGCAAGATCCGCGGCGTCGCGCGCGTCGCGCGGCATCAAGACCTCGAGGTCGTCCTCAACGCGAACACGCCAGAATCAGGCGTAGAGCAGTACACCTCGATGATCCTCGAGAAGACCATCGTCTCCCGCGTGAAGGCGGCGCCGGCGTTCGTGCAGATGTTCCCCTCGAGCGAAGTCACTCCGAGCGTCACGATGCCGATCAAGCCGACATGGATGCACAAAGAGATCTCGCTGGGCAGAATCGCCAAGTCGATCGCGAGAAGCAGCGCGGCTTAGCAACGCGCTCGACGACCGAAACCGGCGTTCGGCACAGCTTGGCAACTCCGAAGACCTATTCCTGTCGCAAATGTGGAGGGCACGCGCTTTGCGTATTGGAGGGCATGCAAAGACGTCTCGTAGGGAGGAAGCTGCTGGTGGCATCAGTGGGCGCCGCGACCGTGTCGTATGTGCTCGCTTCGTGCGGCGGTGAGGTGACTCCGGACAGCTCGGCCAACGGCGGTCCCGACGGCAATCGCTTCGACTTACAACAACCCAAATTCGGAGACGGCGGCAACGTGGACGCGCTCCAGCCCGTGTACGGGGATGGCAACATGTTCGACGTGAACGTGGTCGACGCGGCGGAAGCTTCTTCTGATGCAAACCCCGAGGGCGGTTGATCTCGTGACCGAGGTCTTCGAACTCGAAATGCTCGGCGACGTCTTCGAGCGCCGCTACCGCAAGATGCGACCGGAGGTGGCGAAGATGCCTTGGGGCACTGTCGACCTCTCGTCGGTGACCAAGCCTGCGCGCTTGGTCGCGCGAGCGACGTGGACTCGCGCGGCTTACCAAGAGTACAGAACCGCGGTCGCTTGCTGCGCGGCGCTACGTGCGATGCTCGAGGCGCGAGCCCCGCTCGATCTGATCGCGCTGGCGACACGCTTTCCGTTGGACGAGATGGTTCACACCGAGCTGTGCTCTCGCATGGCGATGGAGTGCGGCGGCGGAACCGAGGTGCGCTTCGATCCCGACCACGTCATCAACGAGCCCGACTCGAACGCGCCGCCGTTGCTTCGGGCGAGCAAGCTCGTGGTGCGGACGTTCTGCGTCGGCGAGGCGCCGTCCGTCCCTCTCTTGCGTGGTGCGTGGCGCGCGTCGAAGCATCCGCTCGCTCGTGCGGTCTTGGCTCGCATCGTCAAGGACGAAGCGGCGCATGGTGTGTTCGGTTACGTGTTCCTCGATTGGGCGCTGCCCAATTTGGATAGCCAAGGCATGGCCCAGATCGGTCGCGCAGCGGACGAGTCGATCGCCGGGATCCGGCGAGAATGGGCCGAGATCGCGCGACGACCGAGCCCGCCAGCGTTCGACGCCGACGCCCTCGGTTGGATGCGAACAGACGACTACCTTGCGCTCGCCGAGCGGTCGTTGACGACGAAAGTGTTGCAGCCGCTGCGAGCCCGCGGCGTCCCGATCGGTGCCGAGGGCTGACCTGGGACGAGACTGCTCTGGAAATCGGGTCGCATTCCCGGCAAGGTGCCGTCTGTCATGGCCCAAGCCCTCTTGTTCGAGATTGGCGTCGAAGAGCTCCCGTCGTCCTTCGTGGACGCCGCGCTCGTCGCGCTGCCTGATTTGCTGCGGAAGAAGCTCTCCGATCTGCGCGTCGCGCATGGTGCCGTGAGATCGCTGGGCACTCCGCGCAGGCTCGCGGTGTTGGTGGAGGACGTGGCGGAAGCGCAGTCGGACGTCGACGAAGAGGTCGTGGGCCCGCCCGAGACGGCCGCGTTCAAGGACGGCAAGCCGACCAAGGCTGCCGAGGCGTTCGCGCAAAAGCTGGGCGTCGCACTCGACGCGATCTCCGTGAAGGAGCTCACCGCGGCGCAGGCGAAGAAGCCGGGCCGATACGTCGTCGGGCGTCGAGTCGAGAAGGGTAAGCCGTCCATCGAACTGCTCGGAGTCGCACTCCGTGAGATCGCCGCGGCGATCCCATTTCGCAAGTCGATGCGTTGGGGCGCCGGAGACGTTGCGTTCGGGCGGCCCGTGCAGTGGCTCGTCGCGCTGTTCGGTGATCGCGTGATCGACCTTGTTTTTGCCGGGATCACGAGCGGCCGAACGTCGCGGGGTCATCGCTTCCTCTCGCCGGGATCGATCGAGCTCGCACGCGCAGGCGAGTACGAAGCTCGCATGCGCGAGGCGCACGTCATCGTGGACCGCGCCGCTCGCGAGGCGATGATGATGGAGCGCGTCACTGCGGCAGCGACCAAGATGGGCGGCAAGGCGGACCTCGACGCTGCGCTCATCCGCGACAACGCTTCGCTCGTGGAGGAGCCGCACGTCGTCGTCGGCTCGTTCGATCCGAAGTACCTCGAGCTCCCCGCGGCGGTCATTCGCGCAGCCGCACGCGGCCACCAGAAATACTTCGTCGTGCAGAAGGGAGAGTCCGCGGACGAGCTCTTGCCCGGCTATCTCGCAGTCGCGAACACGGCGCATAACCCAAAGAACGTGGCGCTCGGCAACGACCGCGTGATGAGCGCTCGTATGGCCGACGCGAAGTTCTTCTTCGACGAAGACAAGAAGCAGAAGCAAGAGACGCGCATCGACAAGCTGAGCGGCATCGTGTTTCACAACCGTCTCGGCACCGTGCGCGAGAAGGTCGATCGCGTGCGTAGGCTCGTCTCGTATTTGTCTACGATGCTCGGGCTCGACGCGCAGACCACCCAGCACGCGCTGCGCGCGACAGAGCTCGCGAAGAACGACCTCGTCTCGTTGATGGTCGGCGAGTTCCCGGAGCTGCAAGGGATCATGGGGCGCGTGTACGCCAAGCACGCGGGTGAGCCCGAGGAGACGTGCGACGCCGTGCGCGATCACTACGCGCCGATCGGCGCTGACGGCCCTATCGCGCCCGGTGACGTGTCTCGCGTCGTCGCGCTCGCGGATCGCCTCGATACGCTCGTCGGCTGCTTCGCTGTCGGCTTGCAGCCAACGGGCACGGCAGATCCCTACGCGCTCCGTCGCGCAACCATCGGAGTCTTGCGAACGCTGCTGGAGAGCCAGGACGCGCGATACGCGTCGCTCGATGTGCTTGCATGTTGCACGCATGCCTACGCAGGATTCTCGGAAAAAAAGCTCGACCTCTCGGAGCCCGAGACCATGGCGAAGCTCGGTGAGTTCATGAACGAGCGCCTGCGCGGACTGCTCGAGACCAAGTCGGGTCGCGCCGCGGCCGACGCGGTGCTCGCGGGTCATGCGTTCGTGAACGGCAAGAGCGCGATGGCGATCCTGCACCCCGTGTACGCCCAGGCGAAGGCGAAGGCGCTCGGCGACATCATCGTGGACAAGGCCCCTTGGCTCGAGAAGGCGCGCACGGTCGCCAAGCGCCTCTCCGGTATCAGCAAGGAAGCCAAGCCCGAGCTCGTCGGCAAATCCGATCTAAGCAAGCTGACGGATCAGGCGATCGTCGATCTCGTGCGCGAGCTCGACGACAAGACCAAGTCGCTCGTGGACGAGGCGAGCGTGCGCACCGCGCTGCATGCGATGGGCACGCTCGCCGAGCAGGTGGAAAAGATCTTCGTCGAGACGCGGGTCAACGATCCGGCGGACAGCTCGACGCCCAAGCGCCTCGCGCTCTTGTCGTACGGCGCGCACTGCATGTTGCGCATCGCGGACTTCTCGAGGCTCGCGTGACTCTCGCGCGCGGACAGGGCGCGAGCCCCGGACAGGCGAGCGGACCCCTCGCAACGAGCCCCGAGTCGGCAGTCGCGTTCGCGCAGAAGGGCACTGCTGCGATCCTCGTTCGCATCGAGGCGAGCGCCGAGGACATGGAAGGAATTCGCGCGTGCGCCGCCCTTGTCACGACGCGTGGCGGTCTCACGGGAGATGGAGCCATCGCCGCGCGTGCGCTCGGAAAGCCATGTATCGCAGGGGTTCCGTCGATGTATGTAGAATACAGTAGACGTGAGGTCGTCGTGAGGGCGGATTCGGGCGAGGTGATCCTGCGCGAGGGCGACCCGCTCGAGGTCGACGCGAACGCCGGAATCATCAGAAGGTGAGCTTCACCGCGTCGAGCAACCACGCGAGCACCCTCACGAGCGGGAACGCCAACACGAGGCCGAGCGCTACCTTCCACATCTGCTCGCGCGCGCGTTCGTTCACCAGGCGGAACTCCTCGAGCGCGGCATCGATCTGCATGAAGTGCCGGAACTCCTTGTCGCGCACGAGTGTGACCCACGCCTCTGGGAGCGCGACCAGGTTGTCTGATGCGCAGTAGGGACACGGCACGCCGAGCGCGCCCGGCGGAACGTCGAGTCTCGCGCCGCACGTTCGACAGAGGCTCGGCCCCCAGCTCGCTCCGGCATCTTCGCCGCCAAGCTCGCGTGGATGCTGGCGCGCACCTCCGCCAACGCGCGCTCTCTGCCGAAGCGCAGCGCCGGGATGCCGATCACCGCCAAGACCAAGACCATAGCGAAGGCGAGCACGGGAAACGGTGGGAGGGGTCCAGAGATCGGATTGCGCGAGAGCCATGCGACGCCGCGGATGATCGCGGCGGCCGGAAGTCCGAGCACGTAGGCCGCGGCCATGCAGAGCGCGACGCCGATGAGCGGGTTGCTTAGCGTCAACCAGATCAAAATCGCGCTGACCCCGCCACCGATGCCGACGGACCTTTCGGCGCTGACGGCCGACGGTTCGCGCGAACCAGCTCGGGGGCTTGCCGAGCGTTCCGTAGAGCTGTTGGGCGAGCCGTCGATCGTCGGCAAAGCCCTGCGCCGCGCGTTGGAGCGCGCCGTACTCCGCGGGTATCGGCGTCTCCGCTTTGCAGTACGGGCAGCGCGCGGACTTGCCTTGGCCGAGCGCGAGGATCGCCCCGCACGAAGAGCAGGGGAACGGACGGAGCGGAGTGTCGTGGTTCACTTGCGCCTCGGTTGCACGAACGAACCTCTGACGCGATCAGTTTCGGCGGACTTCATCGGACTGACAGTTTATCCGGTCCCGTGCGATGCTCGGTTGCATGCGCACATTCGCTCTTCCCACGCTCGGTCTCGCGCTCGTCGTCTGTCTAGTCGGCGGGGGTTGCAGCAAGCCCTTCGGTCCTGGGTTCGAAGGCGAGATCACGATGCACACACAACGCGTCGGCGAGACGGGCTCTGACATGCGGGTCAAATCGAAGGGCGACAAGTTCCGCTTCGACGTGCCGTCCCCCACGGGCACCTCGACGGCCATCCTCGATCCGGCTGCGAACAAGATGACGATGCTCCTCGACGCGCAGAAGTCGTACATGGATCTCGACTTCAGCAAGCCGAGCGCGCAGCCGAGCACCAACCCGGACACGAGCACGGCGAAGGCCACCGGCAAACACGAGACGGTCGCGGGAATGGACTGCGAGGACTGGACCGCGACCGACGCGAGCGGCAAGCACACCGACGTCTGCCTCGCCGCCGGACCGTCGTTCGATCTCGGCGCGCTCTCGGGCAAACCGAGCGGCGCTGGACAGAAGCAGATGTTCCCGCTCAAGAGCGTCGACTACGACGCCAAAGGCACAGAGCTCTCGCGGATGGAAGTGACCAAGATCGAGAAGAAGAAGCTCGACGACAGCCTCTTCGTCATCCCCGCCGACTACAAGAAGATGGAACTCCCCTCGATGCTCAAGCACTGAGAAGAGCTCAGGCCGGGGCGCGTTTCTCGATACCGTACTTGCGCAAGTAAGCGCGCACGTGGTGGCGCTCCATGCCGCTCTGGCGCGCCATCTCGCTCACGTTGCCTTTGCTACGCTGGGCCAGATCCGTGAAGTAGGCGCGCTCGAAGGCGGAGACCGCGCCTCGCTTGGCCTCCGAGAAGCTCGAGCCCGCGTCGGGCTCACCCCTCGCGCCTCCGCCGGGCATCGAGTCGCGCGCGAGCGTGAGGACGTCGTCGATGGCGTCCGGCGTCTCGGCCAAGGTAGCGGCGACGCTCGCGACGTTCACGAGCTCGCGCACGTTGCCCGGCCAGTCGTGCGCGGCCATTCGCTGCAGGATCCAAGCGAGCACCGCGCCCGCGTACGGCTTGCGATCGACGCGCGTGCAGATCTCCTCCACGAGCAGCGGTAGATCGCTCAGGCGTTCGCGCAGCGGCGGCAGCTCCACGCGAACCTGCGCGATGCGGAAGAACAGATCACTTCGGAATCGACCCGCGTTCATCTCCGCGCCGAGATCCCGTCGCGTGGCCGCGAGCACGCGCACGTCGATCGGCTCGAAGGTCGAGCTGCCCACGCGCTTGACCTGCTTCTCGCTCAGCGCGCGCAGCAGCTTCGGCTGAAGATCGATCGGGAGCTCGCCGAGCTCGTCCAAGAAGAGAGTGCCGCCGTTCGCCTCCTCGAGCGCGCCCTTGCGTCGCTCGTTCGCCCCAGTGAAAGAGCCCTTCTCGTGGCCGAAAAGCAGGCTCTCCGCGAGCGTCTCGGGGATCGACCCGCAGTCGACGACGACGAACGGCTTGCCCTTGCGGGGGCTCGCCTCGTGGAGCGCCTTGGCGACGCCCTCTTTGCCAGTGCCAGTCTCGCCGACGATGAGCACGCTGATCGGCGTGGGCGCGACGCGCTCGAGTATCGAAAATACGCGGCGCATCTTCGGCGACGCGCCGACGAGGCCGCCGAAGCGATCGGTGAAGCCCACGTCCACGCGCTTCTTCGTCGCGGGCTCTATGTGCAATCGCGTCGTGCCGACCGTGATGTCCGTTGGTTGAGTGATCACGCACTCGTTCACGCGGAGCACGCCGATGAACGTGCCGTTCGTCGATCCGAGATCGCGCAGGAGCACGCCCTCGCTCATCGCGCGAAGTTCGCAGTGCATCGCGCTGACCTCGGGATCGCTGACGGGTACGCTCGCGTTCGGATCTCGCCCGACGGCGATCGGGTCGACGTCGATCGTGTACGACGTGCCGTCGGCAGTTGTGAGCGCGCCGCCCTGCACGAACCAATGGAGCGTGCGAGTCCGCGTGGGGTCTGCGGGCTTGGACGGCGGATCCTTGGGGTCCATGAGGCGCACCCTACACGGCTCACGCGGCGTTGAACAAACGCTTACGAAGCGGTATCAACCTTCCCACATTCATGGCAGCCATCAAAAATCTCCTCCCGCCATGCGGGCTGTACCGCACGACCAAGCCGCTCCCCGAGCATGAGGCTGAGGTGCCCGCGGGCATCCTCATCTACTTTCACAACCACTCGGACAGCGGGCTGCCCGTCGCGGTGGCGCCCGAGCACAACATCATGAACCGGTGGCACTTCCACGGTGCCGGCATTCCGTTCCGCGGTCTCACGTGGGCGGACAGCCTCGTGAAACTCCCGGCAGAAGGCTTTTATAGCCTCCGCAAGGAGATCGAGTTCGAGGGCGGGAGCTGGCCAAAGAACACGCTCGTGCAGCTCGGCTACACGAAGTCCGGCGACCCCATCCTCTTCATCGCGCAGATCCGCGGCGCCCTCGAGGAGAACGACCTCTTCTTCGGAGACCGCGGCGTCGGCCTCGCCCGCGAGCGCCTCGCCATCCTAGAGCCCCTCAACGTCTTCAACGAGCCCACCCAAGAAGGCGGCCACACAACAGGGACTCATTAGTTTCCCGCTACCCGCGGGGGGGGAAGGGTGCGCATTACGCCCCGCGCAGCAGGAAGAACAAGATCAGTGCTCGTCGTCCTCGTCGTCGAGAGGAGCAGGAGGCGGTGGTACCAGCGAGTCATTCGACATCATCGGAATCGACTGTGACTCGGTCACCTTGAACAAGAACTCCATGCCGACGATGAAGCCGTCCGGCTCTTCTTGGAGCCACACGACGCGTGCTTGGCGGTTGAGCGAGGAGGCCTCTTCGATGCCGATGGTGACCTCGTACTCTTCGCCTAGCTCCACGCGCTCTTCGAGGATCACGCGCACGCCGCCGCGGCTCACGTTGAGCGCCCAGCCCTCGCGGGTCTTCAGATTGGTGCCGAGGAGGTGCACCCGCTCGGTAAGCTCACGACGCGGGCCGCCGCGACGCATCCCGTGCGCGTCGACCCCGCCGGCCGCGGGGATGCCCAGGTCGGGCGTGAGGCTGCGCCGATTCTTCACGGTAATCATCATAATCGCAAACTCGGAACGCGGCGCATCTTGTTACGTGGAGTCCGCGGTCACGTCGAGAGAGAAGACGTGTGCTCCGAAAGCCGGCAAAGCACGCGAACTATTCCCGAGTACTCGTGCGGGCCTTGACGGTGGAGCGCGCGATCTGTTTCACTTCGCGATTGGCCGCTACGGTCCGCTGCTTGCAGTCTGCTCGCGACGCCTATCAACGCGCCGCCAGCGTCTCCCAAACCGATGTCCCCCCTAGAGCTCAAGAAAGCACTCGTCGCCGCTGGCTTCGAGGTCTACCGCACCCTCGGCAATGAGGTGATCCTCGCCGATCGCGTGCGAGACAACCTCATCATGGACTCCGGCGTGCGTATCCGCGCAGGGGACACTCTCCAGGTGAAGCTGGTGGTCGGCGTCCGTCGAGGCGAGTTCCCGCAGGACGACGACGCCGAGCTCTTCCAGCGCGTACGCAGCTTGGCCCAGCCCGCCGTCTTGCAAGGCTTCGTGGAGCTCTCGTCTGCCGTCGCGCCGATGCATGACCCCGCGGACAGTGCGCGCACGCTCGACACCGTCTTCGAGGTCACGCTCGCGAAGGAACTCCCCCGCTTGGAGGACGCCAGCAACGATCTCCGGCTTGCGCTCACGCTCGCGAAGATCGCCAACTCGAGCGGCTGAACCTCATCAGCCGCCGCGCGTGTGCATCTCGCGGTGAGGGTCTGCGCGGAGACGCGCGACCGGGATCAGGACGTCGCGCGCAGGTGAGCGGCGGCGATCTTCGGCTCCGCGATCGGCTCGCGCCCGCCACGTCTGGCTCACGGTGTCCCAGAGCGAATCGTCGGTGGCGCCCGATCGCAGTGGCTCTCGCAAGTCGACACCGCTCTCCGAGTACAGACATGTGAAGAGGACTCCGTCGGCCGTGATTCGCGCGCGATCGCACGTCCCGCAGAACGGCTGTGTAGTCGATGCGATCACTCCGAAGGTGGTGCCGTCCGTCGCGCGAAACCTCGTCGCTGGCGCGCGAGAGCCGGCGGGAGAGATGGACTCCACGGGGCCGCAGGCCGCGGCGATGCACGCGGTGATCTCGTCCTTGGTCACGACGTCCGCCATCGACCACTTGGTCGCGCCGCCGACGTCCATGTATTCGATGAAGCGAACCTCGGCGCCCTTGTCTCGACCGAGCGCGAGCATGTCCACGATCTCGTCGTCGTTGCGACCGCGCAGGACGACCATGTTGATCTTGGTATCAAGGAAGCCGTGAGCCCGCGCGGCGTCGAGCGAGGCGATCACGTCTGGCAACCGCGTCGTCTTGGACATCGACTTCGCGCGGTCCGGTCGGAGCGTGTCGAGGCTGACCGTGACACGGCTCAAACCGGCCTCGCGCAGGGCCTTGGCGCGATCGCCGAAGAGGACACCGTTGGTCGTGAGCGCCAGGTCCACGCCCAACCGCGAGAGTCGCGTGACGACGTCGACGAGGTCGGGTCGGAGCAGCGGCTCGCCCCCCGTGAGGCGCAGCTCGCGCACTCCGTGCTCCACGAATACGCGCGCGAGTCGCTCGATCTCCGTCGCCGAGAGGATCGACTCGTCAGGCAGCCAGACGTACTCGTCCTCGGGCATGCAGTACGTGCAGCGCAGGTTGCAGCGGTCGGTCACGCTGATGCGCAGAGTGCCTAGGGGCCTCTTGTGTCGGTCGAGCACCACTCGCGCAAGCTAGCATTGACTCACTCGGGAACGGCAACTCCGGCAGCCTGCGAGTCGATGAGACTGCCGAGGTTATGCACCTTCGCGTCGCGTGTCTTCAGCTGCCCAACGCCACCGAGGAAGTTCCACTCGAGGAACGCCACGAGGCTGGAGTGCTCCATCACCACGTGCGAGACGAAGTTTTTCTTCGCGAAGGGGCCAAGCGCAAGCGTGGGCACGCGCGTCCCGTACGCATGTGTGTCGGGCGAAGCCGGCGGCGGGACGTGATCCCAATACCCGCCGCCCTCGTCGTACGTGAGTAAGAACAGAGTGCTCGCGCGATAGCGAGAGGCCCATATTCTCTGGGCGATCGACGAGACGAACGCGACGCCGTCCGTGATGCGCGTGCGTGCGACCGGGTGCTCGGAGTGGTACCCGAGCGCCTTCACGAACACGATCGCCGGAAGAGTTCCGATCGCGAGGTCAACGTCGAGCGTGGAGAGATCGCGGATGACCTTGGGATTGTCGCGCGTGGACGTGAAGTACTCGAACGGGACGTCTCCCGGCTCGAAGGTGCACGGGGAGAAGTTCACGTTGCCCGGGCAAGCGTCCGTGCGCTCGGCGCACTTGCCTCCGCGCTGCGCCGTCGCCTGAGCGTCGTAGCCCTCGACGTAAAAGGCCCACGGCACGCTCGCCGCGCTCAGGAGGTCCCCGAGGGTCGTGTCCGTGTATTCTGCAATGTTCGCGCTCTGGAGCGAGCAAGGCGTGCCGAACGCGCCCTTCGGCTCGAACGCGTTGTCGTCGAACACGTGCGCGGCGCGTGCGAAGTACATGTCGTTGGCGGAGCTCTGCCCGATTTCGGGTTGGAAGTAGCGGTCCGCGAGCGCGCCCGTCTTCGCGAGGTCCCAATACGGCTGCACGGTCTTCTGATCCGCTACGGCGAGGTTCTCCGGGCCGCCACACTCGACGGTCGTTGCGTAGCGATCCATCAGCGCGCCGTGCATCTCTTTCGTCTCGCACTCCGCGGTGTGGTCCGGGTCGTGGAACGCTTGCGCCGCGTCGTCCAGGACGATCGGCTTGTTCCCCGACGCGTCGGTGTCCGGCGCACGCTCACAACACATAGCGCCGTTGGTGCACGTCGGATTCGAGCCAGCAGGGGCCGTGCAATAGCGACCGAAGTGATTGTCGAACGTGTGGTTTTCCTGAATCACGACGACGACGTGTTTGATCTTCGACTGCGGGCACGGCCCGGCGCACGAGTCGTCGATCGCGGGCGGCGAAGGCTGAGAAGAGGCGCACGCCTCACAGAGCGCCAATGCAAAGACGATCGCGCGCAATGGCATCCTTGTATCGTACCCTCACTACAAGTTCTCGCCGCCTTCGGCGAACGACAACAACTAAAAAGATTGGCTTCGCCAGGGACATTTGATGTGCGAGGTCCGGCGTGGTCCAATCCAATCTATGCGTCACGTGCTGCCAGCACTTCTCCTCGCCTCGGGGTGCGTGCTGTTTCCGGCCTTGGACTATCAATCGTCCACACCGGTGGATGGCGGAGCTGGCGACGTCTTTGTCGCCGAGGCCGGCGACGTCTCTGTCCCTGATGCCGGCGCTGACGCGGGGCATTGGACATTCATGGACGATTTCAATCGCGCGAACGCGCCGGCGCTCGGCAATGGATGGGTGGAAAAGCAGCCCGTGTTCTGGATCGTCAACAATCAAGCTGCGGTAGTCACTGCGGGCTCCGACTACAGAGACTCGATCGCGTATCGACCCCCGATGGAGAACGTGACGGACGTCACCGCTTCGGTCGAGCTGCGTTACGGGACCTCGGCCGGCGGGTATCCGCAGCTACATGTTCGCGTCCAGACCGCGTCGGTCGTGTCGACGGGGGTCCTCGACGACTACCTGCTCTTTCCGGCCTCCGGCGGCACCACCGACATGGTCATCGCGCGCAACCGCGGCAATGCCACCTTCACCATGCTCACGAGCTACAAGCTCACGACGCCCTTGGACACCGCGCATATGTACCGACTCACGCTGAGCGCCATCGGCGTGTCGCCCGTCGCGCTTACCGCCACCGTCGAGCGACTCGACGTGAGCACGTGGACGAGCCTCGGAACGGCGACTGTCCAAGACTCGGATCCGGAGAGGGTCACCGGCCCAGGTTCGGTCGGATTCTCGGCCGGCTCGGAGCCCAAGGGCCAATTCGTTTACGACAACTTCAAGGTAACGGGCCGCTGAGCCTCGGGTCGCCCTTGCGTCACGTCTCCGTCATCACGGCGGATTTGTGGCCTCGGAGGTGGCCACGCGCTGCTAACCATCCATAGAGATGGTCAATGGCCACCCAACGATGAACCACGCGCGGCTGCTCAAATATCCGGTCGATGTCTGGCCCGTCATCATTGTAGCGGGCACCACTGCGCTCGCTCTGGTGCCGTTCTTCGTGCACCTGTCGCCGTGGATCGTCGGCGCTATGTGGGCCGTCATCATCTACCTGCGAACGTTCGTGCCCTTCATTCAGCACAACCACGCGCACCTGCCGATCTTTCAATCGCGCCTGCTCAACTGGGCGTTCGACGTCCTGCTCGCGCAAAATACGGGATACGCGACGGCGCTTTGGGAGCTCCACCACAACCGTGGTCATCACCGAAATTTCCTCGACCCGAAGAACGACGTCGCGAGGCTCACGTACCCGAACTCGGACGTCGTGATGTCCCGATGGGTCTATGCGCTCCGAGGCAACGTCACGATTCACCGGGACGCCGTGCTCGTTGCTCTCGCGGAGGGTCGCGCGCGTCGCAAGACGCTCCTGCCGAAACTGGCGATGGAGCTCGGGATCCAAACGGCGCTGACCGTTGTCGGGCTCGTTTACGCCCCGATATTGACGATCGCCTTCTTCATCGTTCCGAATTTGTTCACGGCGTTCTTGGTCTGGTGGCAGTCATATCCGCACCACCATGAAATGGGCACGGCGAGCATCTACGAGGCCTCGGTGACCGAAGAGGGGCACTGGCACAACCTCGTGACCTTCAACATCGGTCACCACACGGCACACCACGAGAAGCCGACGCTCCACTGGTCGCTACTGCCCAAGCGCACGGACACCATTCGCCACTTGGTTCACGAGCGATGTTTTCGCGGCGCCGATCCTGCGCAGCCCGGATCTGAACCCGCACCAGCGCACGCACGCGTGCACTCTCGCCAACAAGCCAGCAGCTAAGGTTCCCGCCGCGTCCATCCCTCGCGAGAACCGTGCCGATCGCGAGGGGTGAGGTTGGGAGAGCGTGCGGAACGGGTGACGCGCCTGCACCCGCCAATCCCCAACAGAGGTTTCGGGCACGTTCACGAGAAGTGCGAGAACCGTGTCTTGAATCGGGACTAGGCGACACTCGTGATGGTGCGCTTCATCGGCTTTGCCATGACTCGAGAGTTATCGCGTCCGCTGGATCAAGTGAACGCCGAACACGGTCTCCGCGACGCCGAGCTGCCCGACCGAGAGCCTAAACGCGACGTCTTCGAACGACTGCACCGTCCCGCCGCGCGCGAGCGAGCCGAGCTGCCCGCCGTGACGTGCGTTCGCCGTGTCCTCGGACCACTCCCGCGCAACGGCCGCGAAGTCCTCTCCTGTTTGCACGCGCACGCGAAGCTTGTCGATGATCGCGCGCGCTTCGGCGAGCGTGTGGCTCTTGCCATTCGGGAACTCGCCGACGCGTATCAACACGTGGCGCGCAGAGATCTCTGGCCGGGCATCGGACACTGCGGCGTCCTTCGTGGGCAGTACGATCGCGCG
>JAYVYD010000165.1:0-46205 GCA_043784605.1 Myxococcales bacterium
GTGAGTCACAAAAAGATCAGAAACGTCTGACCTCAAACTTCCTTCTGCTCTTCCCGATCTTTTCGTTCGCTCTCTTCTCTGCGGATCAGGGAAGGATCGGACCTTCGTCGATCGTGGCGGGGCGGGGGGCGTCTTTGTCGTGCGGGATCACGAGCTCCACCTTGGCCACCGTAGAACTCTGGACGTCGACCTCGACGGATTGATCTCCCGCGATGAACGGATGGCGTGCGCCGACCTTGAGCTTGCCGACGGGCACGCCTTCGATGCGGAAGTGCCCGCCGTCGTCGGTGGTTGCGTGAAGCGGCTGGCCCAGCACGTACACGTCCAGCTCCATGTAGTCGTAGCCGCCTTTGTCGATCACGCGGTAGCGGCCCATTCGCGCCGGATACAGGCGGATCGCGTCGCTACCAGGAGTAGCAATCATCATCGCGGGCGCGGGTTGGTTCTCGAGGACCGGAGTGAACATCAAGCCAGACGATTTGTTCTGGATCTCGAGGCGCTGTCCGAGCGTCAGAGCGACTGTCCGCGCGCTGTACGCGCAGTCTACGATGTTGATTCGCTTCGCCTCGCTCTTCTCGGCGATGAAGCCCGAGTAGCCCGTAACTCCGACGACGACATCCGCGAGCGGACGACGCCCGTCTGGCAGCGGCGTTCCTTCACGGAAGGTCTTGCTGTACATCTTCGAGCCGTTCGGACACTTGGTGAACGACTTGCCCATCGTCGGAGGCGCGGGCGGACCCGAGACGAAGATGGTGCCCTCGATCACACCTGTTGGCCCGGCGTACGGCGGCGCGTGCGTCGGGTTCACCATGTCCAAGACCGAGCCCGTAGGGACCGGCGTCACATTCAACGGAACGCGCGGGTCCACGCTCGGTGCAGCGTCGACTGCCAACGCGGTTGGCGACGCCTTGTTCTCTGAAGGCGGAGGGTCTTTCGTGCAAGAAGCCAGCGGAATCGCGGCGAGCGCCGCAACAGAGGTGGCGATCAAGAGCGTGTTTCTAGGCATCGCGGACGGAGCCTACAAGATCCGTGCGACGCTCAAGAAGGAATCATCTGGCTGGCCGCTGCGAGCGCGATGTCCAGCGACTTGCCGGGCGTGAGGCCCAAGAAGATGACGATGACCGCACTCGCGATGAGAGCCGCCGTCACATAGCCGGACTTCATGGGAGTCGCCACCGGTGCGCCCGCGGCAGGCTCGCGCATGTACATGTAGACCATGACGCGGAGGTAGTAGTAGGCGCCGAGCACGCTGTTCAAGAACGCGATGATCGTGAGCCAGTAAAGGCCCGCGTCCATCGACGCGCGGAAGACGAACCACTTGCCGAAGAAGCCGGCCGTGGGAGGGACGCCTGCCAGCGACAGCAGGAACAGCGCGAACGCTAGCGCCGCGGCGGGGTGGCGGCGGCCGATTCCGGCGAGGTCTTCGAAGCTCACCGCTTCGGCGCCTTTGCTGCCGCACAGGATGAGGGCACCAAATGCGCCGGCGGTCGACGCGGTGTACGTCAGCAAATAAAAGAGCACGCTGCCCACGCCGTCACCGGAGCGCACGGCTGCAACGACTCCGACGAGGATATAGCCAGCGTGCGCGATGCTCGAGTACGCCAGCATACGCTTGACGGACTCTTGTCGGCCGGCAACCAAGTTCGCCACGGTCATCGTGACGACCGCAATGATCGCGAGCACCGGCGGCCAGCCCGTCGACCAAGAGGTCGACTGCGCATCTGCGAACACACTGCCAAGGATGCGGAGCATCATGGCGAACCCGCCCGCCTTCACGACGACCGCCATGAAGGTAGTAGCGGGAGTCGGCGCGCCTTCGTAGGCATCGGGCGTCCACATGTGGAACGGAACCGCGCTCACCTTGAAGGCGAGACCTGCGAGCACCAAGAGGAGAGCGACCACCAACATGGGCGCGTGCGCGGCCGCGGCGATCACGGGCGCGTCTGGGTTCGGCGTGTGTGCCGAGATCTGGGCGATGGATGCGGCGATGCCGCCGAGGTCCGTGTGACCAGTCGCGCCATAGAGGAGCGCGAAGCCGTAGAGCATGAGCGCCGCCGCAAACGAGCCGAGCAAGAAATACTTCAGCGCACCTTCAGCAGAGCGGGGCGAAGCGCGGCGGAATGCGCTCAACGCGTACGCACCGATGCTCATCGTCTCGAGACCGAGGAAGATGGTGAGGAGATCGCCCGACGCCGCGATCATCATCGCGCCAAACGTAGAGAACATGAGGAGTGCGTAGAACTCGCCGCGATCGAGGTTGTGCTCCGGCAGGTATCCACCCGCGAGCAACGCAGCGAGGCCGCCACCGATGCACAAGAGCACGTCGAAGAAGAGCGAGAAGCGGTCCACGATGATCCAAGGTTGGATCTTCTCGACACCGTCGATGTGACCCACGCCGAACCACCACACGCCCATGGCGCAAGCCGCAGTCGCGAAGAACACCATGGTCGCGCCGATCGCGAGCCCGCCTCGCTGCTTGGCGAAGGCCTCGGCGAGCATGAGCAGCAACGCACCGACGCCGAGGACGATGAAGGGGGAGAGCGCGAACGCGAGGGGCATCATTGGTCGGTTCCCTCTGTGGTCACGGCTGTCGGAGATGAGACCACCGGCGTCGCCTCGGGCCTGCGCGCCATGAGGCGAATCGGACCGTCGTAGTACATCGGCGGCGGGTGAGCCTCGATGCGTGCGGTGTAGTCGTTCAACACGCGGTCGGTAGCGCCCTTGATCGGATCGAGGAAGATCCTCGGGAACAGGCCGATCACGAACACCATGATGAGCAACGGAGTGATGGCGATGAGCTCTCGACCGTTGATGTCGGCGAGGTGCTTGTTCTCGGTCTTGGTGATGGGTCCGAAGAACATCTTCTGCACGACCGACAGCATGTAGAGGGCGCCGAAGATGACGCCGATCGTCGCGCCGACGGCCTGCACTCCGTTGAAGTGGCCGAGGTGCGTCGAGACGAACGTGCCGGTGATCACCATGAACTCGCCGACGAAGCCGTTGGTCGCGGGGAGCCCGATGGAAGCGAGCGTCGCGATGACGAAGAACACCGCGTAGACGGGCATAACCTTGGTGAGACCGCCGAAATCGGCGACCTGGCGCGTGTGCCGGCGATCGTAGATGACACCGACCAACAAGAAGAGCGCGCCGGTGGAGATGCCGTGGTTGACCATCTGCAGCACCGCGCCCTCCATGCTCGAGGGCGTGGCCGCGAAGAGGCCGAGCATGACGTAGCCGAGGTGAGCGACGGACGAGTATGCGACGAGGCGCTTCACGTCGTCTTGCTTCCACGCGCACAGCGCTCCATAGAGAATACCGCCGAGCACCGCGACTCCGGCGAGGTTCGCGGCGAACTCCGCGCAGGCCTCGGGGAAGAGGCCCATGCAGAAGCGGAGATAGCCGTACGTGCCGAGCTTCAGCATGACCGCGGCCAGCACCACGCTTCCCGCAGTGGGCGCCTCCGTGTGCGCGTCGGGCAGCCACGTGTGCACCGGAAACATCGGGACCTTGATCGCGAAGGCGATCGTGAACCCGGCCCACAGCCACACCTGAATGTGGTGAGGGAGCACCACGCGCTGCAGCTCGAAGTAGTCGAATGAAGCCGCGCCGCCGGTGATTCGCCCGTACGAATAGGCAAGGTACAAGAGCGCGGTGAGGAGCAGGACCGAGCCTGCCATCGTGTAGAGGAAGAACTTGATGGAGGCCTTGATGCGGTTTTGGCCGCCCCACACGCCGATCATCACGTACATCGGCACGAGCCCGAGCTCGAAGAAGACGTAGAAAAGGAACAGATCGAGCGAGAGGAACGCCCCGAGCAGCGCGCCTTCCATCATCAGCAGCGCGAAGCACCAGTCCTTCATGCGCGTCGAGACGGAACCGAAGGACGCGTAGGCGGCGATCGGCAGGATGAACGTCGTCAGGAGCACGAGCCAGAGCGAGATGCCGTCGAGCGCTACGTGATAGTGGATGCCGAAGCGCTGGACCCAGACGATGTCTTGGTTGAAGTGAAAGTCGCGGCCCATCTCGATGCGGAGGAGCGGCAAGCTCACAAGTAGCGTCGCGAACATGACGAGCATCGTCGTGGCTTGCAGCGCGCGATGGGACTGCCGCGGGATGAACAACACGAGAACGGCACCCGCGATCGGGAGCCCGATGATCCACGTGAGGATCGTGTGCGACTCCTGCACCGGCCCGATCGTCTCGTCGGGGATCGCGGCGGCGACGTCACCGCCCACCCAGTTGCGAGCGACGAAGAGCGCGATTGAGCCCGCGGTCAGCGCGAGCGGGATGCGGACGTTCCACCCGTGCTTTTGAGGAATGAGCGCGGTGACGAAGGCGGCGATCGCGAAGGGCATGATGCCGTCCACGAAGCGCGCGGCGATCGCCACGACGACAGCGGCGATCACCAAGACCGCCAGCAACCCCGGGTTGGTACCCTTGAGCTTGGGCAAGGGTGCGGGGTGCGTTTGTTCGTGTTGCATTAGTTTTGCCCCACTTCGAGCATCTTGAGCTTCGCTTGACGTGGCGCCTGGATGACCTTGGTCGCGGTCCAGTCACCGAACGTATGGGAGAAAGTGTTACGCGAGCGCATGCGCACCGGTCGAGTGACCTCGACGGCGTCGTCTGCGTCTGGGTCGAGGTGGAGGGTCACCTCGTTTTGACTCGAGAAGTCGGGCTTGCCGACGGCGTTCCATTTGTCGCCGGGGGCTTCACACGACATGTGACTGACCGTGAGCGTGTCCTGCTGCTGCTGACGCTGCTGAGCGCTCGTGGCCTTCGAGAAGAGGTCCGTCCACTGCTTCTTGTCGGGCTCGCACTGATCCCACGAGTACGTGTAGTCGAGGTAGCCCGCGCCGCTGCCCGACGTGATCGTGACGTCTCCGCCCTTCGCGACGACGAGCACGTCCGCATGCGGCGCGACGAAGAACCAACCCATTACCGCAACGCCGACGACCATCGCGAGCGCGTACACGTGGACCACGCCGTTGTGCATCGCACGCAGGATCGTGCCCAACACCGAGACGAGGAACGCCGTCAGTTTTGCCAACACGCCATCGACGACCCATTGGTCGAACGAGGCGCTCGTGTCGGCGAGCGCATCCGTGCCGTCGAGGATGGTCATCGCGTAGAGCGAATCGAGGCCGATCTCTCGATAGAAGTACGCCATCGATCCACCCGCAACGACGAGGACGTCACCGAAGTAGGCGAAGCCGCTGCCGCTGATGCCGAACGACCTGATGAGGACACCGCCCACGACCAAGACGAGCACGCCGGGCACTGCCGGGACGATGCGCTTCAGCATGCCTTGGAGGCTCTCTTCGGCCTTGCCCTTGTCCATCACGTACATGCGGTACGCGAGGAACGAGCCGATCGCGAACGCGAAGAAGCCGCCGCCCATGAGCGGCCACTCGAGGTGCTCGGCTCCAGCGCGCGGCGCGATCGAGCCCTTCAATGCACTTTCGAACACGGGCTCGAGCCAGTGATCGAGCGGCGTGACGCCGAACGGACCCATGTTGAAGACGCCAGCGAACACGGCGCCGGTCGCCAAGACGATCAGCGGCACGGTCATCTGCCACGGCGACTCGTGCGGCGCATAGCCGGGGACCTTCAAGTCCTCTTCGTCATGGTGATGCTCTTGGTCATCGCCATGCTCTTCGTCATGGTGATGCTCCGATTTAATCTTCGCGAGCAACGACGGGCGGCCGATCTCCC
The DNA here is from genome assembly GCA_043784605.1 of Myxococcales bacterium. Classification (GTDB taxonomy): domain Bacteria; phylum Myxococcota_A; class Polyangia; order Polyangiales; family Polyangiaceae; genus JANYHY01. Next base: position 5,713 of record JAYVYD010000165.1, read on the forward strand.
AGCCGCGGAACCTGCCGTGGAAGGTCATGAAGAACACACGGCACATGTAAAAGGCGGTGAGCGTCGCCGCGGCGACACCCATCCAATAGAGCGTCGGCCCGAGCCACGTCGGCGGCAAGAAGGGCTCGTTGTGCATCTGCTTGAGGCGCGCGGCCATCGGGTGCGTCTCGGCGTTCGTGTACGCGCGGAAGAGGATCTCGTCCTTCGAGAAGAAGCCTGAGAGGAGCGGCAAGCCGATGATCGCCGCGGTCGACGCCGCGAACGTCCAGTAGGTGTAGGGCATGTACCGGCGCAGGCCGCCCATGTTGCGTATGTCCTGGCTCTTGTCGTCGTCGTGGATGCGCACGTGCATCGCGTGGATGACGGAGCCCGCGCCGAGGAACAAGCAGGCCTTGAAGAACGCGTGGGTGAAGACGTGGAAGAAGCCCGCGGTGAACGCGCCGACGCCGACGCCCAGGAACATGAACCCGAGCTGGCTGACGGTGGAGTAGGCGAGGACCTTCTTGATGTCGTTTTGGACCAACGCGATCGTCGCCGCCATCAATGCGGTGCTCGCGCCGATGACGGCCGTGACGGTCATCGCGAACGGCGAGAGCACGAACACGAACGACAGACGACAAATCAAGTAAATGCCTGCGGTGACCATCGTCGCCGCGTGGATGAGCGCGCTGACCGGCGTTGGGCCTGCCATGGCGTCTGGCAACCAAACGTAGAGCGGAATCTGCGCGCTCTTGCCCGTGCAACCGAGCAGCAACATGAGACTGACCGCCGTCGCCGCGCTGACCGTGAACGCGCTCTTCGGCTGGAGGAACTGGAAGATGCCTTGGTAGGTACCGCCGCCGATCGGCCAGAGGTGAATGCGCCCGTCCGCCGGTGTGTCGATGAGCGAGCTCGCGCCCGTCTCGATGCCCTTCCAGTCCAACGCGCCCGTGTAGTGTGCAAGTAAAAACATCGCGCAAATCAGCCCAAAATCGCCGATGCGGTTCGCGATGAATGCCTTTTTGCCTGCGGTGGCGTTGGGCATCTTCTCGTACCAGAAGCCGATGAGCAGGTAGGAGCAGAGGCCGACGCCCTCCCAGCCGATGAACAGCACGGGGAGGTTGTCTGCGAGCACGAGCGTGAGCATCGCGAAGATGAACAGGTTCAGGTAACAGAAGAACCGGGCGTAGCCGTTGTCCTTCTCCATGTACGACGAGGCGTAGAGGTGGATCAGAAATCCGATGCCCGTGATGACGAGCATCATCACGCTAGAGAGCGCGTCCACGCTGAACTTGAGAGCAATAGGAATGCCCGAGGCAGAGCGTCCGCCGTTCGTGTGCATCCACTCCCACGCGGTCCACGAGAGGCGAACGTGCTCGAGCACGCGCTTGCCATCTTCGACGTGCTCGCTCGCGGCGACCGCTCTGCCGAGATCGAGGAACGTGACGACCGCGGCCAAGAACGAGACGCCTACCGCCGTGAGCGCCATCAGACGCACGGCCTCTTTTCCGAGGCGCTTGCCCCAGATGCCGTTCACCGCGGCGCCGAGCAGCGGCATGCCGAGGACGACCGCGATGAGCGAGAAGTCGGCCTCGGGGAAGAGCGTGGCCATCAGGCCGGGATCTGCGGACATCGCTTAGTTTCCTAGGGAGAAGAAAGGGTTCGCAGGCTCGAGCGGACTGAGAGTGCCGACGGTATCCATCAGTTCTTGAGGAGGTCCGCTTCGTCGGTGCGGACGGTGCGCTTGACGCGGAAGAGCGAGAGCACGATGGCCAAGCCAACCGCGACCTCCGCGGCCTCTGCGGCGATCAAGAAGAACGAGAACATCTGGCCGGTGTGGTTGGCCGTCGCAGCGCGGTTGAATGCAACGAGCGCGATGTTCACTGCGTTGAGCATCACCTCGATGCTCATCAGCGCGACGAGTACGTTGCGGCGAATCAAGAAGCCGACGCCACCGATCGCGAACAGCACGGCGGAGAGCGCGACGTAGTGCTCTGTCGGAATCATTCCGCACTTCCTTCTTTGACGAGGTTCTTGGCGTCGGTCTGGTGGCGGCCGCGCGCGACGGCGACGGCGCCGACGATCGCGACCATCAAGAGCGCCGAGCTCAGCTCGAACGGGACGACGTAGTCGCCGAAGAGCGCTTGACCCATCGCGTCGACCTTGCCGAACGTGTTGTCTGGGGTGCCGAGCTTCATGGCGTGTGTCCACGCGGGCCGAATGACGAGCACCATGGCGCCTATCGAAGCGAGCCCGAAGAGGCCGCCGGAGATCGCCCGGGTGATTTGTCCGCGGCTGTCGCGCGTCCCCATGGCCGACGGACCGAGCAGCATGATTACGAACAAGAAGAGGACGACGATCGCGCCGGCGTAGACGATGAGCTGGATGATCGCGAGGAACTCCGCGTGCAGCGCGAGGAACAAACCAGCCACCGCGACGATCATCGACATCAAACCGAGCGCGCCGCGGATCGGGTTGCGCGCGAGCACTGTCGCAAGCGCCCCCGCGATCGCGAGCGTCGCGCACACGTAAAAGTATCCGAATCCCAACCCTGCCATCTTTGGTTCTCGCCCTCCGCCGTCAGACCGGCGTCAGAGTTGCGTCCTTGCGCTTCCGTTGACCGTGCACGTACGCCTCGAAATCGGGGCGGAACTTCTTGAGGAAGCCGAGTGCGGGCATCGCCGTGCCTTCACCGAAGGCGCAGATGGTGTTGCCCATGATGTTGTTGGCGATGTCGTGGAGCTGATCGAGCTCCTGCATCGTCGCCTTGTTGTCCAGGATTTTGTCGACCGTGCGATCGAGCCACGCGCCGCCTTCGCGGCAGGGCGTGCACTGCCCGCACGACTCGTGTCGATAGAACTGCATCAAGTTCTGCATCGCGAGCACGGGGCAGGTGCCCTCAGCGAGAACGGTGACACAGCAAGTACCGAGCATCGTGCCGACGCCGCGCATCGTGTCGACGCCGAGCGGGACGTCGAACACGCTCATGCCGTTCCACGGGTGCAGTGGATTCTTGTCGTCGGGTGCGTGGACGAGCTCGTCCGGCTTGAGGATGGGAGTGGACGAGCCGCCGGGGATCACGCAAAGCGGCTTCTTGCCGCCGAGCACGCCGCCGCCGATCTCGTAGATGAGCTCGTTGATCGTCGGACCACACGCGAGCTCCACGATTCCGGGCTTGTTGACGTGCCCGTTGATTCCGTAGAGCCGCACGCCACCGTCGTTGATCGAGTGGAGCGCCGAGAGCTTGCTGAACTCTTCGCAGCCGAGTGCGAGTGCCGTCGGAACGATCGCGATCGTCTCGAGGTTGTTCACCGTCGTGGGGCAGCCGAACGCGCCAGACTGCGCAGGGAAGGGCGGCTTGAGGCGAGGCTCCCCGCGCTTGCCCTCGAGCGAGTTCAGCATCGCCGTCTCTTCGCCGCAAATGTACGCGCCCGCGCCCGTGTGGACGTAGACCTCGATCGAGTAGTCTGCGCCGAAGGGAGACTTGCCGAGGTAGCCCTTCTTCTTTGCCTCTACGATCGCGCTCTCGAGGCGCGCCTTCGCGAGATGCAGCTCGTCGCGCACGTAGATGTACGCGATGTGCGCGCCGATGCCGAAGCACCCGATGATGCAGCCCTCGATCACCGAGTGAGGGTTGAGCTCCATGACCGTGCGATCCTTGTGCGTGCCCGGCTCGCCCTCGTCAGCGTTGATCGCGAGGTACGCGGGCTTGGTCGGGTGTGGACGCATGAAGCTCCACTTCACTCCCATCGGGAAACCGGCGCCGCCGCGTCCGCGGATATTCGCCTTCTTCACCTCGTCGACGAGCTGCTCCTTGGTCATCGACGTGAGGACCTTGCGGGCCATCTGATAGCCTTTGACCTCGCGCTCGTAGACGTCGATCGTGTGACCGTTCGCGATGCCGTATACTTTCGTCAGATAGTCGGTGCGTTTGATCATTGGCGTCAATGTCTCCGGAGCTGGTCGAGGATGGCGTCGACTTTCTCGGGTGTCAGGTTCTCGTGGTAGGCCTTGTCGACCTGCATCATCGGCGCTGTGCCGCAGCTCGCGAGACACTCTGCCGTGCGTAGCGTGATCGCGCCGTCGCTCGTCGTCTGCCCCGCGTGGATGCCGAGCTTCTTTTCGCAGTGCTGCAAGATCGAGCCGGCGCCGCGCAACGCGCAAGGAAGCGTGCGACACACCCAGACTTGGTGTCTGCCAACGGGCTTCTGATTGAACAGCGTATAGAAGGTGACGACGCCCTGCACGTGCGCAACCGGCAGCTCGAGTTTCGTGGCGACGTAGTCGACGATCTCGGGGCTGACCCAACCGTTCTGTTCTTGACAGAAGTGGAGCAGCGGGATGCACGCCGCCATCTTGTTGGGATAGCGAGTGAGGAGGTCGGTGAGCTTCTGCTCGTGATCGGCGGACAGTGCGAAGGACATCGCTTGGGTTCGTTCCTAGTCGTGCGGAGCCGCTCGAGAGTCGCGATGGGTTTCGATCGCAGAAAGTGTGCGGACCCCTTGTTTTTGAGCGGTTCCGAGCGGAAAGCGAGGCGGAAGCTAGTGGCGTAGGTGTACGGGTGTCAAGGGGAAGCAAGGAGAGGCTCTCTTCGGAGGTGCCTTTCGGGCCAAGGGTTCGTTTGCCAAACGCATGGGCTACCGCTCTACAGAGGGCGAATCCCCTTGAGCCACGTTGATTGATGCAAGTATGCTCCGCGCCGACGATACGGAATGGGTGCGGGGAATCTCCGCGCCTAACGATTGGCGGAGGTACTCCACGGTGTTTTGTCCCAATTGCGGCACTCAGAACCCGGATGCGGCGATGACCTGCACCAAGTGCAGCTTCAACCTGAAGGGCGCCGCCGCGCCGAAATTCAAAGGGACGATGTTGATGATGAATCAACAGGGCGCGAGCGCACCTCCCGGGGCTCCACCGGCGGCAGCCCCACCTGCGGCAGTTCCACCTGCGGCGCCCCCCATCGGAGCGGCTCCTCCGTCGGCCGCGATGCCGCCACGGCCCGCCGGTCCACCGAGCAAGCTGAAGGGAACGATGGTCGGCGTCGCGCCCCCGTCCGCGATCTCCGCGCCGAAGCCCCCTGAGGCTCCCGCTTACGCGCCAGCTCCATCTCCTGCGTTCGCGCCGTCTCCCGCACTCTACGGCGCGCCAGTAGCTCCAGCGTATGGCGGACCGGCCGCAGCAGCGCCCATCGGAACACCGCCAGTCGGGGGGGCACCGTTCGGCGCGCCGCCTCCCGCAGCTTTCGGTGCACCGCCTCCGGCTGGCGGCTTTGGTGCACCACCGGCCTACGGCGCGCCGCCTCCCGCAGCGCCGGCCTTTGATCAGCAGCAACCTCCTGCAGGCCCAACGGTCAATGCGCTCGCCGGAACGATGGTTGCGGGCGCAACTGATTTCAATTTCGGCGGCCTACCGCCAGCCGCTCCGCCGCAAAGCGGCTATCCGCAGTCGCAGCAACAAGGCGGCTACCCGCAGCCGCAACAAGGCGGCTACCCGCCTCAAGGCGATCCCAACATGGCGCCTCCGAATCAGTTCGGCGGGCAACCTCCGCAACAAGCGCTCGTTCCTTACCAACAGGGCGCGATGGCGCCGCCGCCTGGAGCGATGCCGCTCGCGCAAGGTGCCGAGCCGCCGAAGCCGTGGACGATGACACTCATCCTCTGCTTGGTTGTAGGCATCTTCGGCGGGCACCGCTTCTACGTCGGCAAGACCGGCTCCGCAGTGCTCATGCTCGTCACGCTCGGAGGCTGCGGCTTCTGGACCCTGTTCGACCTCTACACGATCGTGACGAACAAGTTCACGGACAAGTACGGCCAGCTCCTCATCAAGACGTGACGGACACCGGGCCTCCGAAGAGGCCAAAAAACCGGGCGATCCAAAGCACGAACGAACAGGCGCCGAGCACGAGCGCGAGGATCCCAATCGGGCGCTTGTTCGTCCACCGACCGAGCTCGCCTGTCCACACGTACGTGCCGAGCTCGAGCGCGGCGATCGTCACGACGAACGGCACGACGACCACCGAGAGCGGCTGCGTTGCGAGCGCGTGCGGATAGTCGCCAATCAAGAACGACTGCGTCGCGCGCGAGAGACCGCACGTGGGACACGGGTGGCCGGTGAGCCTCGCGATCGGGCAGTACCAGTGGAGCTTCGTGAAAAGGTGCGCTAACGCGAGCCCACCGACAAAGAGCGGCAACAGCGCACGTCGAGCGCGCGCGGAGATCGTTCGAGATGCAGGCGCAAGGACGGTGATCACACGTTGAAGCGAAAGTGTACGACGTCCCCGTCTCGCATCACGTACTCCTTGCCCTCGATAGCGAGCTTGCCGGCGTCACGACACTTCGCCTCGCCCGCGAGCTTCACGAAGTCCTCCCACCAGATGACCTCGGCCTTGATGAAGCCCTTCTCGAAGTCGGTGTGAATCACTCCCGCGGCTTGGGGCGCACGGGCCCCGATGAGCGTGGTCCAGGCGCGCACTTCGGTCTTGCCAGCGGTGAAGAACGTGAGCAGCTCGAGGATCTTGTATCCTGCACGGATCACTCCGAAGAGGCCTGGCTCCTTCAATCCCGCGGCATCGAGGAAGTCCGGGCGGTCCTTCGGATCGAGCAGCGCGATCTGCTCTTCGAGCGCCGCGCACACGGGAACGACCGGTGCACCCTCCGCGTCCGCGAGTGCCTTGAGCGCCATGAAGTGCTTGTTGCCCGTGAGGTTGGCGAGCGACGCCTCGTCCACGTTCGCGACGTAGAACGCGGGCTTCGCGGTGAGCAGCTGCATCTCGCGGAGCATGCCGGGCGCGTCGGGATTGTCCGGCAGTTTGTAGGCGCGTGCGGGCTTGCCTTCGTCGAGGAACTTCGAGAGCCCGTCGCATATCTCGCCGGCGAGCTTCTCCTTCGGGTCCCCGCTCTTGGCCATCTTGCGCGAGCGGTCCAGGCGCTTTTGCACCGTGTCGAGGTCCTTCAAGCAGAGCTCGTAGGTGACCGTCGCGATGTCGCTCACGGGGTCTACCTTGTTCTCGACGTGCACGATGTTCGGATCTTCGAAGCAGCGCGCCACCTGGGCGATCGCGTTCGCCTCTCTTATGTGCGCGAGGAACTGGTTGCCGAGGCCCTCGCCCTTGCTCGCGCCGCGGACGAGCCCAGCGATGTCGACGAACTCGATCGCCGTAGGGACGATCTTGTCGGCGTGCACGACCGTATCGAGCGCTTCCAGGCGTGGATCAGGCACCATTACGACGCCGACGTTCGGCTCGATCGTACAGAACGGATAGTTCGCGGCCTCCGCCTTCGCCGACGAGAGCGAGTTGAATAGCGTGGATTTGCCGACGTTGGGGAGTCCGACGATACCGACCGAGAGGCCCATGCGCGAGCCGGTTATCACGCGCACACATGCCGAGCAAGACGCTGAGCGAAGCGAGAGTCCGGACCGAGCCGCAAGCCGCATGGTACGAAGGACATCAGATGGCGCGCGCGTTCACGGTCGTCCTCGCAGTGACAGGCAGCGTCGCGGCCTACAAGTCCGCGATGATCGCGCGCCTCTTGAAGAAGCGCGGCGCGCGCGTGATGTGCGTGATGACTCACGGCGCGCAGAAGTTCCTCGGCGCGGCCACGCTGAGCGGAATCACGGGCGAGGCGGTGCGAACGGACCTGTGGGACTCGTCCTTCGCAGGCGAGCTCCACGTCGCGCTGGCGGATCAAGCGGATGTGATCCTCATCGCTCCTGCCACAGCGGACGTCATCGCGAGGCTCGCGCAAGGTCGCGCGGACGATCTGGTGACCGCAATGGCGCTCTGCGCCAAGGGCCCCGTGCTGGTCGCCCCCGCCATGCACCCGCGAATGTGGCACCACCCGGCCACGCAGGCCAATATCCAATCATTGACGTCGCAATCGCACGTGACGCTCATCGGACCCGTTCACGGTGAGGTCGCGTCGGGCGAGCTCGGCACGGGTCGGATGAGCGATCCGGAGGACGTCGTCCGAGCCGTCTGGAGCGCGCTCGCAAGGAAAGACCTGATGGGCAAACGCGTCATCGTGACGGCAGGACCGACGGTCGAAGACCTCGACGCCGTCCGCTTCCTGACGAATCGATCGACCGGTAAAATGGGCTTCGCCATCGCCGAGCGCGCGGCCGCGAGAGGCGCAGATGTGCTCTTGATCGCTGGCCCGGTCGCGCTGTCCACGCCGCACCGCGTCCGCCGCGTCGACGTGCGCTCGGCGATCCAGATGAAGGACGCACTGTGGTCTGCCGCGGGACCAAAGCTCGAAGCCGTCGACGCAATCGTGATGAGCGCCGCGGTCGGCGATTACCGATTTGCCAAAGTGGATAAAGCCAAAATGAAGAAGGCCGCCGCGAGCACCATCTCGATGGAGCTCAACCCGGACATCATCGCGGAGGTCGGCGCCTCGCGGTCGAAGAATGGCGGACCGAAGCTAATCGCGTTCGCGCTCGAGACTCTGAGGGGCAAGGCGCTCATCGCCGAGGCGCGTCGAAAGCTCGCGAGCAAGCGCGTCGACCTGGTCGTGGCGAACGAGGCGAAGGACTCGTTCGGCAAAGAGACGAACCGCGTTCACCTCGTCGAGAAGTCTCGCGTGAGGTCCCTCCCGGACATGGACAAATCCGACGTCGCAGACGCAATCTTGGATTGTCTCGTTTAGGTCGATCGGTTGACGTGTCTGGGCAACGTATGTAGAGGGTCCGTGTTCTTCGGCGTAGTCGTTACTTCGTCGCTGGGCCCACGTGTGGTCGCGCACGACATTCTGTCGCGCATAGGGAAGCCGGTGAAAGTCCGGCACGGCACCCGCCACGGTAATCGGGGACAAGCTCGCAAGACGCCACTGGGCCATAGGGCCTGGAAAGGCGCGAGTAAGGCGGAGATCACGTGATCTCCACACCCGAGAGTCCGGAGACCGGACCGCACGAGGACGACTCAATCAAGTACGCGGGGAAGCGTACGAAGGGTGTTCTCATGCAGATTCGTCACGCCGCTATTTTGTTTTCGCTAGTGCCTTGTGCCCTCGTCGCGTGTGCCGGGGACGACATCACCGAGGTCGCCGTGGACGCCGGGCCGCGCCGCGACGCGACGCTGGTGGACGCACCCAATCCCCCGGACGCTCTGGCTCCAGACGCGAGCGACGCGAGTGACGCGGCCCCGCCGCCTGCGCAGCGCGTGCTCGTCACACACACCACTACGGGCGGCGAGCTCGTGGCCATCGACCTCTCGTCGGGCAAAGTCGACGGTCGCCTCGCGTTCAAGCAATTCGGGTTCGCGCAAGGCGGCGCTATTCCGTATTTGATCGAGAGCAACGTCGACACGGTCGCGCGCCTGGATCCGAGCCAGCCGTGGTCGATCACCTCCACGTGGAACGTCGCCGGCAATGACATGTTCGACGGCGGCGAGAACTACGCAGACCCGGTGCAGGTCATTCAAACGGCGCCGAACAAGGCGTACGTGCTTCGGTACAACCGCAACGCGATTGCCGTGTTCGATCCGTCGCAGACCGCGGACGGCGGCGCCGCGTCCCAGTACATCAGCGTCCAGTCGCTGCTGCAGGCGGGCGACAAGGACGGTCACGTCGACATGGCGGGCGCGATTTACGATTCGACGCGTCACCGCATCTACATCGCATTGGCCAATATCGATTTGGGGCTCGTCGATCCCCAAGGCTACTTCCAGCTCTGCTCGCCCACCACGAGCACGCTGATCGCCCTCGATACGATGACCGACAAGCTGGTCGACCTCGGCGGCAGCGGACCCGGCGGCAGCGTAGTGCTCAAGGGTCGCAGTCCGCAGCTCGCGCTGTCCGGAGGCATGGCGTACGACGCCGTCGGAGATCGCGTGCTCGTGATGTCCACCGGGTGCAACCCCGTCTTGGGGGACGGTGGGACCGGTGCGCTCACGGGTCGCTTGATCGAGGCGATCACGTTGAAGGACAACACGACGCAGACGCTGCTCGACCTGAACGCGGCCGACTTCCCCGGTCAGCTCGTTTACATCGAGCAACACACCGCATACGTGCAGCTCGGATTTCCGCCCTACGCGAGCGTGTTCGCTTGGGACCCGGCGACCACCAAGCTCGGCCAAGCACTGCCAATCGCGCCCGACACGTTCGCCTACGACCCGAAGAACAACGCGCTCGTCGGTCCCATCACGCCGATCCTCTCGGACGGCGGCGTCGCCCCCGCGCAGGTCGTCAGCGTCTCGCTCTCGGACGCCGGCTCCGACGCCTCGACCGTGAAGGTACTCGCGCCTAATCCGTTTACGGAAAAGGGCGGATACTTCGGTAACGCGACTCTGTACTAAGAAACGCGGCTCCTAACCTCCCCCATGTTCAATGGGGGAGGCGGGAGAGCTCGACGCGGGGAAGCTTTCGCGAGGCTCTTGGCGTATCAGGGGCAGGTCGCGCTCCGCGATCGCTTTTTGAGTCGAGGGTTCACACACATGCGAAAGCTTTCTCTCCGCCCCGTATTGGGCGTGATGATCGTCGGGGGTCTTGGTTTGGTCGTGCTCTGTGGCGGCTGCTCCGCCAGCGCCGCCCCGAGCGGGCCGCCAACCCCCGCGCAGTTCGCGGGCACCGTGGCAAACAGCTTCTGCGGCTCGCTCCAGGCGTGCTGCGCGACGGCGAAGTTCAAATACGATTCGGGCTCGTGTGTCGCGCAGCTGCAAGCGAGCTTCCAGACGATCGTCGACTCCGTGAAGGACGGCAAGGTCGTCTACAATGCGAACGCAGTCGCCGCGTGCGAACAAGCGATCGCCCAGCGCGAGTCTCTCTGCTCCAACGACGGCGGCGCTCCATCCTCCGCCGATGCGGGCTTCGTCGACGCGATCACCGCGGCATGTTGGCCTATCTTTCAAGGCACGGTCGCGCCAGGCGGCGAGTGCCAGCGGGCGCAAGACTGCAAGACGGCAAACCCCTCCGTGATTGCGAGCTGTCACCCCGATACACGACCGAGCAGCGGCCCGACGAAGAAGCTCTGCTTCATTTCCACAGCTCACGTCCTCCCGGACGGTGCGTGCCGAGGTGTCCCCGCGATGGGGAGCTTCCAGACCGCTTCATGTGAAGCGACGATGGGCACCTGCGACGTCAGCGGCGCCTTGCCGTCCGATCCAGGCGCGGGAACGTGCAAAGCGTTTCTTGTCGTCGGCGACACCTGCGGTGGGCCTTCTGCGGGGATATGCAATCCGACGACCTCGGCGTGCAGCTTCCAAAAGATGAAGTGCGCGGCGCTCCCCAACATCGGAGATCCGTGTCCATCACTTCAGTGTGCCGTCGGCGCATATTGCAAGAGCGCGATGGGTCCAGGCACCTGCGCCGCACAGCTCGTAGACGGCACGACCTGCCAGAGCGGCGGCGACCCTCGACAGTGCGCCAGCGGGTTTTGTCAGCCCAACGGAGGCGGACCGAACGGCATCTGCACCGGCTTGTCCAGCCGCGGACTCAACGACATCTCGCCACGATCTTGCGGCTTCGGCCCCAACGGCGCCGGCGATGAAGACGCAGGGATTCAGCCTCCCGCGGGCCCTCAGTCGATGAACGACCGCCTGTGGTTCCGGTGACGAATCTCGATTAACGTCGAGAGTGCCATCTCCAAGCGCTCTCGACGATCTCATCGAGTGTGCGCCTTGGCTGCCAGCCGAGCGTGACCTTGGCGCGATCCGCCTTCGCCACCAACACCGGTGGGTCGCCAGGGCGCCGCTCTCCCCAAACGACGTTGACGGGTTTGCCGCTGACGCGCTCAACGGCGGCGACCACCTCACGCACAGAAGCGCCGGTGCCGGTGCCGAGGTTGAAGAACCCGCTCTCGTGCGTCTCGAGGTGAACGAGCGCGGCGTTGTGCGCGTCTGCCAAGTCGCGGACGTGCACGTAGTCGCGAATGCACGTGCCGTCGGGTGTCGGGTAGTCACTGCCAAATACGGTAATCGATTGTCGTTGACCCAGCGCCGTCTGGACGACGAGCGGAATGAGATGAGTCTCGGGGTCGTGCCGCTCGCCCAAGCCCTCCTCCGGCCACGCACCCGCCGCGTTGAAGTATCGCAATGCGGCGAATTTCAGCGGGTAAGCGTGACCATAAGCGATTAGCGCGCGCTCGAGCGCGAGCTTTGTGTCGCCGTACGGATTGATCGGGATCGTCGGGTGGTCCTCGCCGATGGGAGTCTCGATGGGATTACCGAATACGGCTGCAGTGGAAGAGAGCACGAATCGACCCACGCCGGCGTCGAGCACGTGGTCCAAGAAGGTGAGGCCAGCGGCTAGGTTGTCTCGATAATACAGTCGAGGGTCACGGACGGACTCGCCGACCTGGATGCGAGACGCGAAGTGCAGCACGGCCTCGACGCGCCGCTCCTTCATGAGCTCGCACACGCCTTCGTCGCGTATGTCGAGCTTCGCGAACCGCACGCCCTTGGGAAGGGTGTCCTCATGACCGGCGGAGAGGTCGTCCACCACGGTGACCTCGTGACCCAGGAGCAAGAGCACGCGAACCATGTGCGAGCCGATGTAGCCGCAGCCGCCCGTGACGAGGACACGCATAGGACCGAGATAATCCTATTTCGATGGTGTTCGCACGCCTAACGTCTCGTCGAGCGCCAACAGGAAGTCGCCGACGAACCTTCCGCGCTCCTTGATCGCGTCGGGCGTCGCGACTGCGCGTAGACCACGTGCGATCGATCGCGAATACGCCAACGCCTTGTCCGGGCTCTGTTTGGCGATGCGCGCGAGCACGCGGAGCATCAGCACATTGTCCTCGAAGGGCTTGCGGCGCTCTGCGAAGATGCCTACCGCCGCGTCGTCCAACGTGTGCGCGAAGAATCCGCCGCCCTTCGGGTCCTCCAAGCTGGCGAGCACGAAGTCGGCGATCTTCGTCGCTTGCGCGAGTCGTGCCTCCGAGTGGGTGACGTCCCAGAGTCCGAGGAGTCCCCACGCGAAGGCCGCGTTGTCCGCGAGGTGGAGCAGCTTGGTGGACACCTCCGCGCCGGGGGCGTCGTGCGTCACCCCTCCGCGTGGGTCCGAGTGCGTGCTCAAGATTCGGTCCGCCGCGCGCGTCGCCTCCTTCGTCGCCGTATCGTCCTGGGTCACGCGTACGAGCGTGCAATAGGCCCTAATCGCCAATCCATTCTCTCGCGCGTACTCGTGAGTGTCGATGCGCGGCACTCCCAATGCGAGCCGCTCGGCCTCTGACTTCGCGTAGTACTCGTGCCCCAAGAGAAACGTCTTGCCGCGCTCGTGCGCGTTCAAGTCAGCGTCCTGTGTGGCGTAAAATCCGCCGTCCGGGCCGATCAGGAAACGGGAAACATAAGCTCTCGTCGCCCTTGCAGTGTCCAACCACTTCGCGTCCCGGGTGACCTCGAAGGCCTCGGCGTAGTTGTCAATTGCGCCCGCGTTGAAATACATCAACTTCTCGAAGTGTGGGTGCGCCCAGTCGCCGTCCGTCGAATACTGATAAACGCCGCCCCAGACCGGGTCCATGATCGCTCGCTGTTTGTCGAGGACGACCGCCAGACGCGTCTTCGCCGTTGAGTCGCCCGCACGCACACGAGAGATTAGCCAAGCGTCGTTCGTAGGGATCGCCACTTTCTGTTGGCGTCCCCAGCCGCCAAGCTCGGGGTCCCAGTAGTCCTCGAGCTCCAGCTCGGTCATTCGCTTGATCCACGCGAGCTGCTCTTCCGATAATGGGATATCGGAAATGGGCACGACGTCGGCCTTTGCTATTGCAGACTGGGCGCCGCTCGCAACCACGCGCTCCAGGATGTCGGCGAAATCCTCGGGTGAGATGAAGCCCCGGAACTTGCCGAGCTCGGCCGCGTCCGGTGAGAAGATGACCGTCGCGGGCCAGCCGTAGTCCGAATATCGTTCTTCGATATCGGGCCGCGCATCGATATCCACTTTGGCGGCGATGAAGTGAGCCTTCAAGAGCTCGGCCACCTTGGGGTCGTGATAGGTGACCGCCTCCATCACGTGGCACCAGTGACACCACTCCGCCGCTCCATCCATGACGACGAACTTGCCCTCTGCCTTGGCGCGCGCGAACGTCTGCGCATCGAACGCCGCCCACGTGAGCGGGTCCTTCGGAGTCGCGTCGTAGCGCTGCTCCATCGTGAGCGGAGCCTTCGCAACGATCGCCCGCTGTGGAGCGCAAGCCGCAATGGCCACAACGAGTGTCAGCGAGAGACGCATCTGCCAACAATACGCGGATGGAGAGAATTCACAGCAACATCGGGAAGGGTTTGAGTCGAGATCCGAAATCCAGTTCCCGAGCTTCCCGATCTGCTTGTGAACTCTCTCCCTGGAAGGCGCTTCAGCTACGCCACTGATCGCGCCAAGTGTCTCGTCCCTTTGCTGGCACGTGGCGATGATGACCTGGGCCCGTCTCCCTGTGGTTGCCGCCGTGGCGCTTGATGAGGAATTTGTAGTGGATCTCGTGGCCGGCGGAGGTGTCGAAGGGGATGGTCGTTGCCCAGGTCTGATGGTCAATCCACTCCATCGTCACCGCGCGCGATACGTCCCAACCGCCTAGCTCGTCGGCGTCTCCGCAGACCTGCACCTCTTCGCCGTGCGCAGTGCGGATGCCGTGCATCTGAATCTCGACTACGGCGCGGCCTTCGGGCAGCGGGCGTGTTTGTTCGAATATCGCAATAGCGCGTGGACCCATTGCCAACTTCGCAATGCCGGCGCGCACGTCGAGGTCGGGTCCGCCGAGCACGTCAGGGTGGCGACCGTCTGCGAGCTCGAGCCCGGAGACCTCGAGCTCGTACGGTTCGTCGGTGCGGTTGACCGCGACGGCGACGCACGAACCCAAGTACGCACGGGTGAAGACCCAGCGATCCGCATCGACCCATTTCGTGCGCATGCCCGCGCGCTGCACCGCGGGAGAGCGCTTGCGGAGCGCGGCGAGCTTCGCGAGGTCTAGCAACAAGGGAGTCTCTTCGAACGAGGTCATCATCGGGCGATTGAACGGATCGTTGCCGCCGTTCGTGTCGCAGTGCAGGTGTTGCTCGTTGCCGTAGTAGATGCAGGGCACGCCGCGCACGACCATCGTCATCAAGAGCGCGAGACGAAATCGGGCGGGATCGTCGTTGATCGAGAGGAAGCGCGGCAGATCGTGGTTGTCGATGAACGTCACGAGATCCGTGGCGTCGCGGAACTGGTGGTCTTGCTCTACGACAGCAGCGACGTCTTTGAATCCGCCGGCCGAGTGACTCGCAAGTGCGGCGACTACCGAGTTGCGCCACGCGAAGTCCAATATCGACATGCCCGACTTGTTCGCGAAGTCGACGGACGCGGGGTGCCAGGCGCCGCCCTGGAACCACTCGCCGAACATGAAGGTGTCTGGCTTGTGCACGTCCATGTCGCCGGTGAACTCTTGCCAGAACCAGATCGGCATGTGCTTGACGGTGTCGATGCGGAACGCATCTACGCCTTTGTCGAGCCACTGCTTCATCGCGCTCTTGATGTAGGAGCGATACGCGAAGGACTCCTCGTTGAAGTCCGCCAGGCCGCACAAGTCCCGGGATTGGACCTCGTGCAAATCGTTCCAGTCGGTCACGCCTCCGTGGTGGTGGAACCACGCGCCGTTGTCCTCGTCATAGCGACAGAGGAGCTCCCCGTCGTCATAGAGCTCGCAGCGCGCCTCGCCCACGTGCGGGTTCGAGTGGTTGCACACGATGTCGAGGACGAGCTGCATGCCGCGAGCGTGCATCTTTGTAATCAGCTCGTCGAACACCGTGTCTTTGCGGGAGAAGACGCGCACGTCCTCCGGCCGATCCACCAAGTGCTGGTCGAGTCGCTTGAAGTCCTTGGCCCAATAACCGTGATACGCGGACATCTGCTGGCCGCCGACCTCGATCACTTCGTCGATCTGATCGAACACGGGAGTGAGCCAGATCGCGCTCGCGCCGAGCTTCTGGACGTAGTCGAGTTTTTCGATCACTCCGCGGAGGTCGCCGCCCCAGTACTTCCAGAAGTTGGTCCGCAGCGGATCGAAGTCGCGCGGGTCTTTGCCTTGGTCGTTCTTTGGGTTGCCGTCGAAGAAGCGGTCGACGACGATGAAGTAGATTGTGTCTCCGCGGAAGTCGCGCATGGGCGGAGCATATCCAAGATTGCTCGGCGGCGGGTGTCGCTCGCATATGTACAGTCATCGATGAATTGTCGCGGTCACCCTCGTTTGTTGCGCCAAATCGCAATCTGTATTTCGTGAAGAAAAGTCGGTCACGGTCGCCTCGGTAGACGCGACTCCCGTAGAGGCATCGGATGCGTCTGGGCCCGACGTCGCCGTTGCGCAGATCGATCCGGACGGCAATGACGAGCGCGGAGGCGTGGGCGTGCTGCCGCGGCATGAGCACTTCGAGCGCGCGGCCCACACCCGGGCCAGCCTACTTCGCATTTGCGATCTGACACCGTTCAATGGCGCGCTCTACGCGGCTCACGCGACAGTGCCGCTCGGCTACGACGGCGCGACGATCACCCGCTATGCGAAGTCGGCAATCGCCGACGGCGGAGTGAAGCGAGACTCGACCATAGCGTTCGACTGGGATCGCCCGGGCGAGCCGAAGAACGGTGGCGGGTCTGGCCGGGGCTTTCTCAGACTACGAAGTATCGATCATCGATTGTTGGTGCCCGACGCAGGTCCTCCGCATGACGGATTCGGGATCCTCGACCACGGCACGGAGGGTTACGTGTTCGTCTCGGACCACTTCTTCTGCGCGGCGCCGCTCGCCGTGTTCGAAGGCTACGCGGGGTCGCAAAAAGACGGCTCGCTGATGCGCTTCGTCGCGGATCAGCCAGAAGGACCTCAACCGCTCGATTCTCGCGAGCCCTCTCCAACGAGTAGAGATGGCCCTTGAGGTCAATGAATCCCTCTTCCACTTCGGGAGAGTGGCGCCGAGGAAGGCGAGAGTCGCGCGTGGGTGAGGGATGCGAGGAGATTGGATTAGAGCAGACGTCGCCAGTCGAGGATGTCGACGGTTCGGTCCGATAATCGGTATTCGACGGTTCGGTGCATTCCTACGGCGTCTCCGCCGACCTCGAGGGGCATCGGGCGCGAGAACGTCATGCGGACGGCTTTGGTGAACCAGTCCTTCATTCCACGGAGCGGGTGCTCTCCGCGCCACAACTTGGGAATGTCGCTTATCGCGCCGTGCGTCGTGCGGTCGTAGATGCGCACGTTCATCATGCCCAGGAAGCGCTCGGCCCACGGAAATGCCTTGAAGCGATAACCGTATTCGGGACATGTAGCGACGCCGGCGACGCTCGCGAGTCCGTCGTAGAGGACCGCGCCGTGACCGACGCCGTCCATCTTCACGAGCTTGCCGTCGCTCGTCATCGTCCAGACCTCGTCCCCGAGGTTCTCCACGATCACGTTGGGGCGTCCGAAGAGGAGTGCCTTGGGTGCCGTGCGAAACAGCATCGCAGTCAAGTAGCCATAGACGCTCTTGGCCAATAGCTTTGGCGGGCCCTTGCTCGCGTCGAGCTGATCTTTGTAGTCGTTGAGGACCTGCGCGTCCCAGCCTGCGCCCGCGAAGTGCGCGAGCGTGCCGGCGACGTCGACGAGACCGAACGTGCGAAGCGGGAGAGGGGAAGGGGGGCGGTCATGGATCAGAGCAAGCGCTCGCGCCAGCTTGGGTGCGCCGACGGAGTTCGCCCATGCGTTGCCGGTCCCCAATGGGATGACGCCGATGGGCGGCAATCGCTGGTCCTTCGGAAGCACGCGCGCCAAGCAGTTCACGAGACCCATCGCCGTGCCGTCCCCGCCGGCGGCGATGAAGCAGGCCGGAGGCGCGTCCGAATTCACGAGCGTGCGCAGCCATTCGATCGCCTCGGCTTCGCTTCGAGTGCGGCGCACGGCGACCTCTGGCAGGACCTTCGAGATCTGCGCGGCGATGCGACGCCCGCCGCGCTTCGCGTTCGCGTTCACCAAAATCGCGAAGCGGCTCATGGCGAACCTCGCTCTTGGAGCCCGTTCGCGATGGCCTCGCGCACGGCCACCATCAGTCGATCCCGTCCCGGTCTGCCCTCCGCGAGGAACGCTGCAGTGTCTACGGGCGGCGAGATCGTGACGCGCACCCGCGCGCCAGGAGACGAGAGAAACGCATTGGCGCCGAGCGCGTCGCGCGTCCCCGAGAGAGAGACGGGCAACACCGGGAGCTTCGACTCGAACGCGAGGTAAAAGCCGCCCCTCTTGAAGGCGCCGAGCGACCCGGTCCGGCTACGAGTGCCCTCGGGCGCGATCCAAACATTGACGCCCTTGGCGAGGGCCTCACGCGCGACCTTCATACTGTCGAGCGCGCGCTGGCGATTGCTGCGGTCCACCTCGATGAAGCCGGCCTCGCGCATGGCACCGCCGAAGATCGGCACCGTGAAGAGCTCCTTCTTCGCGACCATCCGCAGGTTGCCGCCGAGCACCGCGAACAGCACCGGCACGTCGTAGAACGACTGGTGGTTGCTCATGATGACGAAGCGCGCGTCCGGGTCGAAGTTCTCGAGCCCACGCACGTCGAGTTCGATGTTGGCGTTCGCCACGACACGCTTCGACCACCGCGCGAGCCGCTCATCGCAAGTGGCCTTGTCGACCCGATTCCGCGCGGCGTCGACGACCGTCGGCCAAGAAATCGCGAGCGTCTCGTAGAGATTACGCAAGGACAGCGCGAGCGATTTCGCCATGAACGGCCGCAGAGTCTATGCGGGACAAGCGCCCCGTGTCACCGCAAACCACATCCTTACTGTGGGCCTTGCACTTGGGAGCAGCGCTGCCTACCATCGATTCCCTCACGGCGTTCGTGAGACCCTTTTTTCTGCGGTTTCATGCAGTTTCGTACGCACGCAGTTCATGCGCGTACGACCCGAAACCGTGACGTGAAACTCCGAAAACGGATGCAGCAAAACTAGTGCGGGGGGCCAAAACTCTCCGCGCGAGTTCGTGCAGGCATCGCACAACGCATCTCAAGCTTCGGACCACTCAGGTGATGGATGAGCGCATCGACGATCCGTAACGCCCTCGGCCTTCTGCAGGACGACCCCGACAACGAGCGCGCCTATCAGGAGCTACGCGAAGCCGTAGGGTCTGGTGAGGCCGTGGAAGGCATGTCACGCGAGGAAGTCGCGCGCTTGCTCGAGGCCGCGCGTCGAGCGCACGAGATGCGTCGCGAGTATGACGCCGTGGCGTCGCTCCTCGAGCTCGAAGTGGCCCAGTCCGAGGGGACACCCGCCGAGGTGCCGTTGCTCACGGAGCTCGCGCGCGTCACGGAGCAAGAGCTGTTCGACGACGCGCGAGCAGGTGCGGTCTACAAGAGGATCCTGGAGCACCATCCGGATCACGAAGAGACGCAAGAGGCGCTGGAGAAGGCCGAAGCCAAGCAGTCGAAGTGGGCAGATCTCGTCAAGCGGTACGTCGACGAGGCGGAGACAGCGACCGAGCCTGGGTTCAAGGGCTCGCTGCTCGTCTCGGCCGCGGAGTTCGCCTATCGCTTCGGCCGTGCCTCGCTCGCGGCGGAGAAGGGCTCGAAGAAGAAGGTCGCCGCGCTGATGGGCGAGATCATCTCACGCCTCGACGAAGCGCTTCGCATGGACCCTCGGAACCGGCGCGCTGCGAATTTGCTCGAGCACATTCACCGTGAGAACAAGCGCTGGGAGGAACTCGCGACCGTACTCGAGACGCTCTCCACCGAGGCAACGGCGAAAGAGGAGAAGACCGCGGGGTTCGTCAGACTCGCGCGCGTGTTGACCAAGAAGATCGGTTCGCCCGAGCGTGCAGTCGCGGCGTACGAGCGCGTGCTCGATCTGTCGCCGGGGCACCCCGAGGCGGTCGGGTTTTTGGTCGACTTCTTCACCCACAAAGAGATGTGGGATCACCTGGTTTCGCTCTACGAGGGGCAGCTCAGCGCCGCCACGCGCGCTGGCCGCGAGGACCTCGGCACCATCGTGCAAATCGCGATGACGAACTGGCGCATGCGCAACAAGCCGGAGGCGGCCGAACCGTACTTCGAGCGGTTGCGAAAGTACGAGCCTTCTCACCAAGGTATGATCACGTTCTTCCGCGAGTTCCTCTCGGCGCGCGGAGAGACGGCGCGCCTCGTGCAAATCCTCACGGACGCGCAGCGAGCGATGCCCGACGGCCCGGCGCGCGCGCAGGTGGGTGCGGAGATCGCGAAGCTCGCCGAGGACGGCGCGAACGCGACCAAGGCGATCGAACAGTGGCGCGGGATCTTGCGCCAAGACGCGAACAACAAGGACGCGCGCGAAGCGCTGAAGCGGCTCTATCGGCAGTCGGCGAACTATCCTGGTCTTGCGGACCTCTTGCGCGGCGAGCTCGAGAAGCTCCCGCAAGACGACGCAGCTTTGCGCCTCCCCGTGCTGCGCGAGATCGCCGGGCTGTACCAGACGCACATCAAGAACGACGCCGCGCTCGTCAGCGTGTTGTCGCAGGTGATGGCCCTCGACGCACAAGACGCCGACGCCGCACGCGAGCTCGCGCGAATCTACGAAGCGCTCGGCAGGTTCCGTGATCTGTTGACGACGCAAGCGCGCCTCGCCGAGCTCGAGCAGGATCCGCCGACGCGCTCGGAGCTCTACCGGCAGATCGCCCGACGCTGGCTGGACCAGTTCTCGAACGTGCAGAACGCGGTCGAGGCCTACGAAAAGCTGCTCCTTGGGGCGCCGACGGACCAAGAGGCGTCGACGAAGCTCAAGGAACTCTACGCCAAACGGCGCTCTTACAAGCCGCTGTACGATCTGTACGAGAAGGAGGCGGCGGCGCTCACTGGAGAGGCGCGTCGCGAGAAGTGGATCGAGATGGCGAAGCTCGCCGCCGAGCGCCTCGACCGTGGGGCGGACGCGGTTCGCCTCTACAAGCTGGTGCTGGAAGAGGATCCTGGCGCTGCAGCCGCGCTCGATGCGCTCGAGAAGCAAGCCGAACGCGACAAGGACTTCGTCACCGTGGCCGAGGTGCTCGAGCGCCGAATCAAAGCGACCGAGGACACGAACAGCAAGCTCACCTTGCTCCAAAAATTAGGTGCAATTTACACTGATCGCCTGCAGAGCCATGATGATGCGCTGCGAACGTGGCGTCGCGTGCTCGATCTTCAGCCAGGGCAGCCCAAGGCGCTCCGCGTTCTGCGCGACAGTTACCTCGCGACCGCCGACTACGATGGCCTCGGCGAGCTCTACGCCTCGGGCGAAGATTGGGAGGGCCTCGCGGAGGTGCTCTCGTCGGCGGCAGACAAAACGACGGACGCGACTGCGAAGATCGAACTCTCGTTCCGTGCGGCGGATGTCTACGCGAAGCTAATCAAGGCGCCAGAGCGCGCTTTCCGTGCATACGAGCGCGTGCTCGGCATCAAGCCCGACGACAAGCGCGCCGCGTCTGCGCTCGCGCCGTTGTACGAGGCGGACGAGAAGTGGCCACGATTGCCTGCGCTGTACGAGGTCTTGCTCGGTCATGCGGAGACCGACGAGGAGAAGTTGGGATGGCTCGCGAAGCTCTCGCACGTCACCGGAAAGAACCTTCAAGATCGCGCCGCCGCGTTCCGCTACTCGCGGCGCGCATATGAGGTCGCTCCGACACAAGCGGGGGCGCTCGAGAAGTTCGAGAGAGCGGCGATCGACAGCGGCGAGTGGGTCTCGTTCACGCAAGTGCTCACCGAACGGCTGGCGCAGAAGAAGCTCGACTCCCAAGAGAAGCGGCTGATCCAAGCGAAGATGGCGGAGACCTACGCGACGCAGCTCGGTCGCATCGACGAGGCGGTGGCGGCATACAAGTCGCTCGTCGAAGAGGACATCCACGACGAGCTCGCCGTCTCCACGCTCGATCGCATCTTGCGCTCGGCAGACCGGCGCGACGATCTGCGTTGGCTCTTCGAGCAGCGCATCCTTGCGTCGAAGACTGCGCGCAAGTTGGAGCTGCTCGAAGAGTGGGCGACGCTCGAAGAGGAGGCTCTGGGCGCGCCCGCAGAAGCCGCGAAGCTATACCGGCGGATCCTCGAGATCGTGCCGCAGCATGGACGCGCGTTGCGCTCTCTCTCTAGACTGTTGCAGGGCACAGGCGACTCCGAAGAGGCCGCTACGCTACTCGAGCGCGATCGCGATCAGCGTGAGGGCAAGGAGCGCGCGAGTCGAGAGGTCGAGCTCGCGAAGCTCTACGCAGGGTCGCTCAAACGGGCGCAAGACGCGCTCGCCGCGATCAAGCGCGCGCTGGAGCTCTCTCCGCACGACGCAGGTGCCGTCGCTGTCTTGGAGGATCTCCTCGCGCGACCCGAGACCCGCGCGAAGGCAGCGGAGCTGCTCGAGCAACACTACGCCGAGACTGGCAACCCGACGCGGCAAGCCGAGATCATTCTTGTCCTCATCGCGACGACCGCGGCCAAAGAAGACCGCATGGCGCTCTACGTGAAGCTCGCGGGGATTCACGAGGGGCTCGGAGACGGAGGCGCCGCGTTCGACGTGCTCGTGCGTGCGACGAGCGAGTTTCCGTCGCAGATCTCCGTCTGGGACAAGCTCTCTGAGCTCGCGCAGAAGACGCAGCGCACGCAGGCGTTTGCG
Source organism: Myxococcales bacterium (assembly GCA_043784605.1). Lineage (GTDB taxonomy): Bacteria > Myxococcota_A > Polyangia > Polyangiales > Polyangiaceae > JANYHY01. Next base: position 28,209 of record JAYVYD010000165.1, read on the forward strand.
GAGTCTCTCGTGCGCGCGGTTCCGCTCGAGGGCCCGAGTGGGCTGCCGCAGGCCGTGGAGGTCGATCTCGCCGAGCGAGTCGCGGCCATCTACGACGAGATGGGCGACGTCGATCACGCGCGTCCGTACCTCGATCGTGTCCTCGTGCTCGATCCGAAGAACGAGCGCGCGTTCGGCCGCTTGAAGCAGATCCTCACATCGCTAGAGCGATGGGACGAGCTCGAGGCGATGTACGAGCGCGCGGTCGCGTCGGGCGACGGCCCGCGGCAGACCGAGCTGCTCGGCGAGGTCGCCCTCGTGGCCGAGGAGATCACCGGGGACAAGGCGAAGGCCATCCAATACTACGAGCGCATTCTCTCGATCGATCCGGCGCACGAGCAGTCGACGCGCTCGCTCGACAGCCTGTACTCCAACGAGGGACGGTTCGCGGACCTCGCGAAGCTCCTCGAGAAGCGAATTCTGTCTTCGGTCGGTGGCGAGTCGCTGGCGCTGCGAGGCAGGCTCGGAACGCTGCTGGAGGAGAAGCTCGGTGATCATGGTCGTGCGCTCGATCAGCTCGCTGCGGTGCTCGAGTCCGAGCCGGGTTCTGACGAAGCCCGCGCTCTCGTGGAGCGTGTCCTGCCTCTCCCGGAGCATCGCGCGCGCGCGGCGGCGATCCTCGAGGCCGTTTACCTCGCCAACGACTCCGCAAGAGATCTCGTCCGAGTGCTCGAGGTGCGCATGGAGACGGCGTCGGCCGTCGAAGATCGGGCCGAGCTGCTTCGACGGATCGCGGAGCTTCGCGACGACCGCTTGAATGAAGACGTCGCCGCCCTCGACACCTACGCGCGCCTCGTTCCGATCGCCCCGGACGACTCGCACGCACGGGCGCGCCTGCTCGACATCGCGCGCCGCGTCGGCTCGCACGCGCAGGCCGCTGAAGTGCTCACAGCGTCGGCGAAGGCCGCAAAGGCCCCGCAGCCACGCGCCGACATCTTGATGGAGGTCGCCAAGATCCACGAGGACTTCCTCGGCGACGCGACGAAGGCAGAGGGCGTCTACCGTGAAGTGCTGCAGCTCGAGCCAGATGACGCAGCACTCGCGCTGCCTGCCGTGCGCGCTCTCGAGCGCATCTACGCCGCCGCTGGGAAGAGCGCGGATCTCGCCGAGGCGCTCCGACTGCACGTCAAGCTCGAGGACGACGTCGCGGTTCGTCGCGAGCTCCAGGGCCGACTGGGCGAGCTGTGCGAGTCGTCGCTCGACGATCCGAAGGGGGCCATCGCGGCTTGGAAGGCGCGCGTCGAAGATGATCCGAGCGACGAGGTCGCGCTCGCTTCTCTCGATCGCCTCTACGAGCGCACCGGGGACTTCAAGGCCTTGGTCGAGGTCCTCCGTTCGCGCGAGCGTGCGGCGACCGACAAAGACACGCGCAAAAAACTCATGGTGCGGTTGGGGCAGAACCTCGCCGACAAGCTCAGCGACGTGACCGAGGCGATCCTCGCCTATCGCGCGGTGATCGACGAGTTCGGCGCGGAGTCGTCGCTGCTCTCGGCGCTCGCGACGCTGTACGAGGTCGCCGATCGTTACGACGATCTCGCCGAGACGTTGGAAGCAGAGCTCGGAATGTCAGAGGAGACCTCGGACCGGCTGGCCTTGCTCGCGAAGCTCGGCGACGTACGGCGCTCGCGGTTGAAGGATCTGCCCGCCGCGCTCGAGACGTATCGTCAGGCGCTGACGCTGGAGCCGTCGCATGCGCCGAGCCGCGCCGCGCTCGAGGAGTTCCTCGCGGACGACTCCGCGAAGCGCGATGCCGCGGCGATCTTGCGCCCGCTTTACGAGGCAGACGGCGAACAGGCCAAGCTGCTGCGCGTCCTCGATATCGAGGTCGAGTTCGGCGATACGGTCGACGAGCGACTCGGAGTGCTCGCGCAAGCCGTCGTCGTCGCCGAGCAGTCTTTGCAGGACGTCGGTCGCGCGTTCGGCTATGCGGCGCGTGCGTTGCGCGAGGCCGCAGGCGATTCGGAGCTGCGCCCCTGGATGGAGCGGGCCGAGCGGCTCTCGGTTGCGGCAGGCAAGCACGCGGAGTTCGTAGAGCTACTGCGCGCGGTCGCACCGGACGTGCTCGACGAGTCGATGCAGCTCGAGGTTTTGATCAAGGTGGCCGAGCTCGGTCGCGACAAGCTCGCGGACCCGAAACTCGCCCGCGAGTACTACGAGAAAGCGCTGCAAATCAGGGCCGACGAGCGTCGCGCTCTGGAAGCGCTCGAAGCGCTGTACCGCAATGCCCAAGACTGGACGGCACTCAACGGCGTGCTCAAGCGCCGCGCCGAGAGCGCGGACACGGACGCGGAGCGCAAGGAGTTCCTCTTCAAGGACGCGAAGCTCGCGGACGAGACGATGGACGACCCGAAGAGCGCGATCGAAGTCTACGAGCAGATCATGGAGATCGGCTCGGACAACGCGGCGTTCGACGCCCTCGAGCGCCTGTATGCGAAGACCGAGCGGTTCGACGATCTCGTCGCTCTCTACGAGCGCCGGCTCGGGGCGGACATCGACGACGACCTGAAGGCGCTCACGCACCAGAAGCTCGGCAGCGTCTATCACGAGCGACTGAACGACACGGATCGCGCGTTCGACTCCTACGAGGCGGCGCTGAAGATCGAGGCACAGCACGGCGAGACCGTCGCTTCGCTCGAGAAGCTCATGGCGGCTCCGACCCACGCGGCACGTGCGGCGGAGATGCTCGAGAGCGTCTACCTCGCGCGTCTCGACTGGCGACGTGTGATGGAGAGCTTGCAGGCGCGACTCGCCTCGAGCCAAGATCCGGACGAGCGTCGCACGTTGCTGAAGCGGCTCGCGAAGCTCCACGAAGAGCAAGAGGAGAACTACGCGGCGGCCGTCGAGGTGAGCGCGAAGCTGCTCGCCGAGGACGTCACGGACGAGGACACATGGGCAGAGCTCGAGCGCCTGGCTCGGGTCGCGAACGCCCGCGGTCGACTCGCCGAAATTTTCGCTACGGAGCTGGAGAGAGTCACGAGCGACGAGCCCGCTACGGCCAAGCTCGCCGCGCGAACGGGTGAGCTTTTCGAAGAGCAGAAGAACATCGATCGCGCTCTCGTCTTCTATCGGCGAGCGCACGCGTTTGCACCCGAGGAGGCACACTCTTCGTTCGAGGCGATCGACCGGCTGCTGCGCGAGACGTCACAACACGCCGAGCGGGTGAAGCTCTATCGCGATGCGCTGGAACTCAACAATGAGCCGTCCGAGCGCCTGACGACGCTCCACACGATCGCGGCGCTCGAAGAGTCAGACCTCCACGACGACGACGCAGCGATCGAGACGTACCGCGCCGCGCTCGACACGGACGACTCCGATCCGCACTCCCTCGAGGCGTTGGCGCGCCTCTATGCGCGACGCGAACGGTGGCGTGATTTGGCCGACCTCACGCGCAGGCGCGCGGAGCAGTCTGCGCTCCCGGAGGACGAGGCGCGCTTCCGCTACGATCTCGGCCAGCTGCTGCACAAGCGACTGTCCGACGCGGGCGGCGCGATCGACGAGTACCAGATGGTCGTCGAGACGATGCCGCCGGGCTCGGGCAACCAGGCCTCGGCGCTCGCCGTGAAGGCGCTCGAGGAGCTGCTGCACGAGACCGAGCACAAGGCGCGTGTCGTCGAGCTCCTTCGCCCGATCTACGAGCGTTCGGACGACTGGCAACAGCTGGTGACGGTGAACGACGAGCGCTTGGGGCTCACGAGCGACACGCAAGAGAAGGTGTCGATCCTCAAGGAGACCGGGAGGCTCTGGGAGGAGCGCGGCGGCAATCGCGAGCGAGCGTTCGACGCGTTCCGCGCGGCGTTCGAGCTCGATCCGGATGACGGTGACGCGCGCTCCCAGCTCGACATGCTCGCGGCGGCGACCCAACGCTGGGACGACGTGGCGACGGCGTACGAGAAGGGCATCGAACGAGCGCAGGACTCGACCAAGCGCGAGCTGCTCATCGCGCTCGCGGTGCTCCACGATCAGAAGCGCGACGATCCTCGCAGGGCGTTACAAGCGTACGGTCGCGTCTTTTTGCTCGACGAGACGGACATCGAACCCCTCGTACAGATGGACTCGCTCGCGACGCTGCTCAGCGACTGGACCGCGCTCGTCCGCGTGCTCGCGAAGAAGGCGGAGCTCCAGAACGACGACAGCGAGCGCGCCGACACGTGGCGTCGCATCGGCGAGGCGCGGCGCGATATGCTCGAAGACTCGGCCGGCGCGATCGAGGCGTACGAGCGCGCGCTCGAGCTCGAGGCAGACAGCGCACCGACGATCGACAACCTGATCCCGTTGTACGCGGCGAAGAACGACGCCGCGCGCTTGGTGGATCTCTACCGGCGTCGCGTGGAGCTCTGCGGAGCAGACGACCAGGAGCTGAAGTACCGGCTCCTCGTCGACGCCGCCGATCGCTACGAAAAAGGGCTCAACGACAGACGCGAGGCGATCACGCTTCTCGGAGAGGCGCTCAGCGTCAAGCCGCAGGCAGACGACGTCACGGCTCGTCTCGACGTGCTCTACACGGCCGAGAAAATGTGGCCGGAGCTCTTGGACAACCTCAAGCTCCAAGCCGCTGCCGCGACGGACGAGAAGCGGCGAGAGCTCAAGAAGCGAGTGGGCGCGCTGCTACAGACCGAGCTCGAGGACCCGCGAGGCGCGCTCGACGCTTACCGCGATGTGCTCGATGCCGGCTTCGACGCGGACGCCGCGAAGGCGATCCGCGAGATCGGCGACACACGCGAGGAGCTGCGGCTCGACGCCGCGGATGCGCTGGAGCCAGTGCTGCGCGCGACGTCCAAGAACGCCGAGCTCGCCGACGTGCTCGAGATGCGCCTTCGCGCGCAGACCGAGCCGACGGACCGCGCTCGAACGCTGCGCGCGATCGCGCAGGTGACCGAGAGTTCGCTCGGAGACAGCAAGCGGGCGCAGGCCGCTCTCATTCGCGCGCTCGTCGAAGAGCCGGAGGACGCCGAGCTTCACGGTGAGATCGTACGGCTGGCGGACCGGCTCGGGACCGAGGGCTATCAGACCTACGCGGACGCTCTCGCCGAGCGCGCCGGGACGATCTTCGACGCGAACCTGACGACCGACCTGTTCGTTCGCTTGGGCCGGGTCGAGGAGGTGCATCTGCACAACGACGTGCGTGCCGCGAAGGCTTACGCCAAGGCCGCGGAACAGATCGGCGATACGACGCCCACGCTCCTCGCGCTGGACGGGCTCTACTCGCGCATGGGCGATACGAAATCGCTCGCCGACGTGCTCGAGCGACGCATCGCGATCGAAGGTACCGCCACGCTGCAAGCGGATCTCTACCATCGCCTGGCCGTGCTCCAAATCAAGGAGTTCGGTGAGAAGTCGCAAGGTCTCGGTACCCTGCGCTCTGCGCTCGAAAAAGTGCCGGATCACGGGCCGAGCGGAGAGGCCGCGCTGGCCTTGCTGGACGACGACGCGCTCTTCGCCGATGCGTTCGACGTACTCGAGGGCATGTACCGATCACTCGGCAAGAGCGAGGAGCTCGCCAAGCTGTTCGAGCGTCGCGTCGCGCGTGCGTCTGGGCCGCGCGAGAAGATCCGCGCTCGTCTCGACTTGGCGCGCGTCATCGAAGACCACGTCAAGGACGCGCCGCGCGCGCAGCGTACCGTGGAATCGGCTCTCGCCCTTGACCCAACCGACGTGGACGCGATGACAGAGCTCGAGCGACTCGCGCCAGTGACTGGGGGATGGAAGGAAGCGGCGGACGCACTCGCGCAGGCGCTTGGTGCACAAGGAGACGACATCCCGACCGCGACTCGAGCGGAGCTCTGGATGCGACTCGGCGGGTGGCGGAGAGACAAGCTCTCTGACTCGCACGGTGCCGAAGAGGCATTCCTCGAGGCCAAGAAGGCAGACCCCGAGAGTCTCGATGTGCTCCGCGCGATCGAGGATCTGCAGCGAGCGCCCGGCCGCGAGCGCGCTCTCGTCGCCACGCTTCGTGCACGCGCGAAGCTCGACGGAGACCCCGACGCGAAGCGCATGCTGCTCAAGGAGGCGAAGAACCTCGCGGAGGGCAACCTCGCCGACCCCGTGCTCGCCGAGACCGTCGTTCGCGACCTGCTCTCGGACGACGAAGGCGATCTATGGGCGCTCGAGGAGCTCACGCGAATGCGCGAGTCCGCCAACGCTTGGGAAGAGGTCGCGAAGCTGCTTCAGAAGCGCGTGGAGGTCGAGGCCGACGGTCGCGTCGTGGGCGAGCTCCGCCATCGCGCAGCCGACGTCTTCAAGAGCAAGCTCCACGAGCCGAAGCGGGCCATCGCTCTCTACAAAGAGCTGCTGGACGCCGATCCGGGCGACGTGGTCGCTCAGAACGCGTTGCGCGAACTCTACTCGCAGACCGGCAACAACAAAGAGCTCGCGCGCTTGCTCGAGTCTCTCATCGACGCCGCAGACAGCGCCGGCGCGCGGGCGACGCTGCGCATCGACCTCGCCAAGCTCCAAGACGCGGAAGGCGAAGTTCGCGAGGCGATCAACACGTTGCGCGCGGTCATCGACGAGGACGCCTCGCATCAAGACGCCGTAGTCACCCTCTCGGCGTTGCTCGAGAAGAGCGGACAAGACGACGAGCTCGCAGAGCTGCTGACTTCGCAGATCGAGCAAGCACGAGGACGCGGCGATGGCGCAACCGAAATGATGCTCCAAGTGCGGCTCGGCGACGTGTACGAGTCTCGACTCAAAGACACGCCTCGCGCGCTCGCGACCTACGAGGGTGTACTCGAGCGCGACGGCAACCACCGAGCCGCGCTCGAGGCGGTCGCACGTCTCAGCGAGTCGCGCGCCAACTGGGAGCGCGCCTCAAGCGCGCTCGCGAAGCTCGTCGACATGGCGACCGACGCTACGGGCGTTCCGCTCGCGATGCGTCTCGCGGCTGCTCGCTCCGAGCTGAAGGACGACCCGGGTGTGGAGCAGGCGCTGCGCCGCGCGCTCGAGCTAGAGACGACCAACTCCGACGTGCGCGATCGCTTGCGCACGCTCTACGAGAAGGGTCAGAAGTGGGCCGAGCTGGCCGAGCTTCTCGTACAAGATGCGGATCTCGCCGAGGACGCGGCTGGTACCGAGAAGACGCCGGCTGCGATCGCGGCGATCGTCAAGTCGCTGCGCCGCGCGGCCGACATCCACACGACTCACCGAAAGTCGTTCGGGGACGCGGTGCCTCCGCTCGAACGCGCTTCGGCGCTGCTGCCGGCCGATCGAGAGCTGCTCCTCTTGCTCTGCGACGCGTACACGGCGTCGGGTCGCGAGAAGTCGGCGGCCGAGGCGCTCGAGAAGGTCATCGCTTCGTTCGCGGGCAAGCGCACCAAGGAGCTCGCGGTCTACCACCACAGGCTCGGCCGCGCGCTCTCGTCGCTCGGCGATCAACCCGGCGCGCTCGCGCAGTTCGATCTCGCGCAGAAGATCGATCCAGGCTCGATCGTCGTTCTGCGTGATCTTGGCATCTTCGCGCTCGAGTCGGGCGATCTCGATCGCGCGCAGAAGACCTTCCGCGCGCTGCTGTTGCAGAAGCTGGACGACAAGTCAGGCATCAGCAAAGGCGAAGTGTTTCACTACCTCGGCGAGATCTTGCTGAAGCAGAACGACAAGCCCAAGGCGCTGCAGATGTTCGAGCGCGCCCTGGAGAACGACGCCTCGCTCAGCAAGTCACGCGCGCGCATCTCCGAACTCAAGGGCTGAGACCGATGCTGCGGGCGACGATCGGGCTGCTGCTGGGCCTGCTCGTTCGCGTGTGGACTCTCACGCTCTCGGCCCGGATCGTATGGCCGTCTTCGCTCGAAAAGAGCGAGGCGCGGCCGTGGGTATTCTGCTTCTGGCACGGTACACAGCTCGCGCTCTTGTGCGTCACGCGCAGGCGTGGGGCTGTCGCGATGGTGAGCCTCTCGCGCGACGGCGCCATCCAGAGACGTTCGCTGGGCGTTCAGGGCGTTCGCGCGGTACGAGGCTCGTCTTCGAAGGGCGGCGCTTCGGGTATGCGGTCGCTCGTTCGCGCGATGAACACGCTCTCGCTCGACGCTCTCTTCGCTGCGGACGGACCGAGGGGACCCTACGGCAAGGCTAAAATGGGCCCGATTGTCGCTGCCAGGCTCACGCACGCGCGCCTCGTCCCGATCGGCTCGGCAATGGCCTCTGGTCACGTATTCGAGCGCGCGTGGGACCGCTTCTCGTTGCCCTGGCCATTCACGCGCGTCGCAGTCGTCATCGGCGACCCCATCGAACCAGACGCGCTGCACGTACAAGAGCGCCTCGAGCAAGCGATCGACGATTGCAACCGTCGCGCGCGCGACGAGCTCGCGTTGGCGCTCGTCCAGCCGAAGGTAACGCCGTGATCGTCTGGGTGAATGGAGAACTCTCTTCAAAAGAGAATGCTCGCGTCTCCGTTCTAGACCGCGCGTTGCTCTACGGCGCGTCCGCGTTCGAGCGCATGCGAGCTCACGACGGACAGGTGCTCGGGCTCGATCTCCATTTGTCTGCTCTCGCTCTCACTTGCGAAGCGCTCTCGATCGACCACGATCGCGACGCCGTCCGTGTGGACGTCGCACGCGCGCTCTCTCAGGCTCCGCCAGACGCATCGGTGCGCGTGTTGGTCACGGCCGGCGACGCCAAGCTCTCTCTGCCGGGCTCGAGGCTGGTGTTCGTCGAGGCAGCGGCCCCTCCGGCGCGGGAAGCCTACGCGAGCGGCGTCTCGGCGGTGGTCGTGCAGACTGATCACTCGCCGCGAGCGCCGCTCGTCGTGCACAAGTGGGGCGGCTACGCCTCGCACCTCGTGCTCCGCGCGAGTGCGGAGGCGATGGGAGCGCACGAGGCGCTCGTGACGAACACGGCAGGCGCCGTCGTGGAAGGCGCGACGAGCAACGTGTTCGCGATGGTCGACGGCGCGCTCTGGACCGCCCCGGACGCTGCTGGCGTGCGTGCGGGCGTGACTCGCCACTTCGTCCTCGAGTCTGCGCGTCGTCGCGGCCTGCCGATCGAGCTGCGCGTGCTCGCGCAGGAGTCGCTTCGAAGGGCGAGCGAGGTGTTCATCACCTCGAGCGTGCGTGAGATTCTCCCCATCGCGTCGATCGATCGCGACCCGGTGGGGCAGGGGAGCTTCGTCCACGCGCGCATGCTCCACTCCGATCTGCGTGCGTTGAAGGGCATGCCCGATCGGCTGCCGTGGCTGTAGGTCAGCCTACGACTGCGATCATGTCGATCTCGACGCGCGCGCCCTTGGGCAAGCCAGCGACCTGTACCGTGGAGCGAGCAGGCAACACACCCGAGAAGCGCTTGCCGTAGTGCTCGTTGACGGTGGCGAAGTCTGCCAGCTCGACGAGGTAGATCGTCGAACGCACGACGTCCGCGAACGTGCAGCCCGCCTCCTTGAGCACGGCCTCGAGGTTCTCGAGCACGCGTTCCGTCTCCGTGCCGATGTCGGCCCGCACCATCTCTCCCGATCGCGGATCGAGCGGGATTTGGCCACTCGTGAAGACAAAGCCTCCGGCCTTCACGGCCTGCGAATAGGGTCCGATAGCCGCAGGTGCGCTCTTGGTCGTGATCGCTTGCATGGTCACTCCTCTCGAAAGTTGATTCACATCTTTTGCCGGCCGGAGAACGCGCGCCCCATGGTGATGGGGTCGGCGAACTCGAGATCGCCGCCGTGAGGGACGCCGCTCGCGATGCGGGAGAGCTTCACGCCCATCGCGCCGAGCTCGCGCTTCAATAACAGTGCGGTGGCCTCTCCGTCCACGGACGGCGGTGTTGCGAGTATCACCTCCGTCACCGAGTCTGCACGAAGGCGATCGACGAGTTTGCTGATGGGTAGATCCTCGGGGCCCACACCCTCGAGCGGCGATAGCAACCTGCCGAGCACGAAGTATCTACCGCGCATCACGCCGCTCCGTTCGATCGCGATGAGGTCGTGCACACGACCGACGACGCAGAGGAGCGCCTTGTCGCGTTTGTGGTCCGAGCACACCTCGCAGATCGCGGCCGAAGTCGCATCTGGCGGTTCCGCCAAGTTGCCGCAGTTCACGCACGGGCGCACGTGATCGCGCAGCTCGACCAGCTCGTGCCCGAGGTCGTGCGCGATGGAAGGATCTGCCGTCAGCAAGTACAAAAGGTAACGCTGCGCGGTCTTCTCGCCGACGCCAGGCAGCCGCGACAAGAGCGAGACGATGCGCTTGGTGCGCTCGGCCACGTCAGCCCGACAACCCCGGGATCTTCACGCCGCCGGTGATCTTCTCGACCTCGGCCTCCATCGCCTTGTCCGCCTGCTCGAGGGCAGAGTTCAGCGCGGCGCAGACGCCGTCGAGTGCCATGTCGATCCCTTCGGCCTTGAGGAAGTCGGGATCAATCTCGATCCGTGTGACCTTGCGCGCGTAGGTCACGGTGGCCTTCACCTTGTCGCCCACGGCCACGGCGGTGAGCTCTTTGTCCTTGGCCTCGGCCTTCGCTTGCTCGATTTTGCGCTGCATCCGCGCCGCTTGGCGCATCAGCTCGCTCATTCCGCCACGAAAATTCATCTTCTAGTTACTCCTCAGAGACGAGCTTGACTTCACGCAGCTCCGCGTCGAACAAAGTCATCGCAGCCTTCACGATTGGGTGGCTCTCCACCGCGGCGCGCTGCGCTGCCGTGACCACGCGGCGGCGCTGACCTTCGATGGACGCGAGCGTGTCGCCCGTGAGCCCTTTGATGGCGCCGTCTACGCGAACTTCCGTGGTTCCGTCGAAGTGCGCGCGCGCCTCGCGTAAAAGCACGTTCAAAGCGTCGGGCTCAGAGGCCGTTCCGCCGAGGAAATTGCCGTCTGCGTAGCCCACACGCACTCGGCTCGGGCTCACCTCGATCGGAGTTCCTTGCTCCAAGATGCTCGCCAGCGCCGGCCGCGCCGTTCGTACGCGCTCGACGATCGCACGCCACGCGTCCAGATCGACCGGACCGAACGCGACGGATGACGGCGCTTCGACGCGCGCCGAGCGAGCAGAAGAGATAGGGGTGACGGTCGCTGGCTTGCGTGTCGCGGAAGGCGGGAGCGGCGTCGCCTCCTCCGGCTTGGTCGCGGGTGCGGTTGCTGTCGCTTGTGCGCGAGGCAGCGTGGAGACCATCGACTGCGATCGCGGCATCTCGCTTGAAAAAACATTCTCGCTCATCGGATTGACCGGCGCCTGCGAGATGGTCGCGTGCGTGCGAGCGCCGCCGCCTCCGCCTCGGGGGGGCGTGGGAGCGCCGCTCAGCCTGCGCTCGAGCTCACCGAGGCGCGACAACAGCTCGTCCAGCGGCACCAAGGCAGGCCGTCGCGCCAAACGAACGAGCGTCATCTCGAGCGCCGCACGCACCTGACCGCTGCGCGCGATCTCGTCGAACGAGCGGGAAAAGCCTTGGTAGACGCGCAACAGATCGTCCACATCGCGAGAGCCGGCGGCAGCGAGCACGTCCTTCACTTCGTCGTCTGCCAAATCGAGCAGCTCGCGCGCGCTAGGGCCGGCGACCTTCGCGACGACCAAGTTGCGCAAGTGCGCGAGCAGGTCCTTGCAGACATGGACCAGATCAAAGCCTTGCGCCGCGACGGCGTCGATCGCGCGAAGCGCTCCCGCTGCGTCTCCACTCAAGAGAAAATTGCCGAGATCGTGCAGCACGCGTCTGTCGGCTACACCGAGCACGCGCGCCACGTCCGCCTCGGTGAGCGTGGCTCCGCCGTACGCGATCACCTGGTCGAGGAGGCTCATCGCGTCGCGCATGGAGCCCGCCGCCTCGCGTGCGAGGATCGCTATCGCGCCGTCGTCCGCCGTGAGCTTCTCTTTGACGAGCACCTCGCGAAGCCGCGCGCCGATCACGGTGGAGGCGATGAGCTTGAAGTCGTAGCGCTGGCAGCGCGAGAGGATGGTCACGGGGACCTTGTGCACCTCTGTGGTCGCGAAGATGAACTTCACGTGCGGGGGCGGCTCCTCGAGCGTCTTCAGGAACGCGTTCCACGCCGCGGTCGAGAGCATGTGCACCTCGTCCACGATGAAGATCTTGTAGCGGTCCCGTGCGGGTCGGAACGCGAGGCCCTCTTGGAGGCGCCGAACCTCGTCGACGCCGTTGTAGCTGGCGCCGTCGATCTCTTGCACGTCCATGTCGTTGCCCTGCGCGATCTCCGTGCAGGCTGCACATACTTGGCAAGGCGTTTTGGCGGGTCCAACGGCCTTGCCGTCTGCGCCGAGGCAGTTGAGGCACTTGGCCAACAGGCGCGCGCTCGTAGTCTTGCCGACGCCGCGAACCCCGGTGAACATGAACGCATGAGCGACGCGGCCAGTCTCGATCGCGCTCGCGAGCGTCCGTTGCACGTGCTCTTGACCGACGAGGTCTTCGAACGATTGCGGACGATACTTTCGAGCGAGGACGAGGTAGCTCACGGGCGCCCAAGTCACTTAGCGCATCGATTGCTCGGAATCGATGGGCGAGTAGATGGGTGAGCGAATCGTTGCTGGCGAAGCCAATCCGCTAAGTGGCGAACGACGACCGGCGGCGACGACAATTTCGGGCGCGCGTTACTCTCGTGAGGCGTCGGCTGCGTCTGCGGCGGAGGCGTCTGGTGGGGTCGCGCTGAGCCACGCGCAAGCCGGGCTCTTCTCCGGGTTGCGCACGATGTTGCAGTCGCCCGTATTGATGGCGTCGACGCAGGCGTTCGTAAGAGTCTGCCCAGGGTCCGTCGGAGCGACGATGCCGTGCAGGCAAGCGTCGTTGTAATAGCGGATGCAGTCGTCCACGCTGCTGGTCGCCTCGGAGCGACGTACGGGGAACTCCAGGTCGATATGGCAGGCGGTCGCCCACTGGCAACGTGCGGACTCGATGCTCCGGCAAGCGTCGACGGCCACCGGGGTTGACCCACACGCACCGATCGAAGACGCGACGCCTGCGAGAAGGACAAGCGCGGTGATCAGCGTTCGCATCGTGCTCGGCTACTACGCGCGCCCGCGAATCGGCAAATTTGTCGCCGCCGGGGGCGAACGACAACGCCGGGTGGATTGGCTTTGCCAGCTACTTTTCCAGTCGAAACCTCGAAGTGTCGACTTGACAGTACGAGTGTCATGAAGCATCTTGAGTCTCGTGAGCAAGACACCTACCGAATACAAGCTCGAGGACCTGGCGCGCGCTGCGGACGTTTCGCCGCGGACGGTGCGCTACTACGTCCAACGCGGGTTGCTCCCCGCTCCGGCGTTCCGAGGCAAGGACACTGCCTATGGGCCCGCACACCTCCTCCTCCTCCGAGCGATCAAGAAGCTGCAGGAGGCCTTCCTGCCGCTCGACGCGATCGCCGTCACACTCGCCAGCTCGACGGACCACGACCTCCTCGAGATCGCGAAGGGCCACAAAGCGATCGCGCTCGTCGCTCCGCACGCGGCGCCGCACCCGAAAGTGGTGCACCCGCCGAGTGGAGAGCGCATGCAGCGCTTCACGCTGGCGGACGGCGTGGAGCTGCTCGTGGCGGCCAACTTGAAGGGCGAGGCCAGAGACCTCGTCGAAGAAATTCTGAAGGCGGTAACCCAACACGGAGGGACACGATGAGCATCACGAGCGAGCTTCGGTCGACGGACGGCACGAACATTCCTCTCCTCGGCGTGGAGGTCACCGGAGAAGTACTCGGGGGCATCGCGCGAACCGTGGTGCGTCAGCGCTACAAGAACCGCGAAAAGAAGCCGATCGAGGCCGTTTACACGTTCCCGCTGCCGAGCGAGTCCACGCTCGTGGGGTTCAGCATGACGTGCGCGGGCCGAACCATGAAGGGCGTCGTGAAGGAGCGCGAACAGGCGTTCCTCGAGTACGACGACGCGATTCACGAGGGGCACGGCGCGGCGCTCGTCGACGAAGAGCGGCGCAACGTGTTCACCGCGAGCGTCGGCAATCTGCTGCCCGAGGAAGAGACCGTGATCGAGATCGAGCTCCTGGAGCGGCTCACCGCAGATGAGGGAGCGCTGCGATGGATGCTGCCCACCTTGGTCGCGCCGCGCTACATGCCGGGCGCGCCTTCCGGAGATCGCACGGCTCACGGCTCCGCGGACCCGACCACACGCGTACCCGACGCAGACCGGATCTCGCCGCCCATCGGCGCGGTGGACTACGGCATCTTGATCGACGTGCGCTTCATGCTCGGCGAGAACCTTACCGTCGAGAGCCCATCGCACGTCATCAGCTCCGAGAAGATCCAAGGCGGCGTCCGCGTGAAATTCGCTTCAAAAGAGGTCGCACTCGATCGCGATGTCGTCATCACGGCGAGGGGCGGCGAGGCGTCGACCACGTCGTATGTCGCGCACAAAGTCGCGGGCACCCTCGGCTACGTAGCGATCACCGTCGTGCCGGATCTCTTCAGCTTCGCCAAGTCCGATCGGAAGCAGCGCGTGGTCTTCGTGGTCGATATTTCCGGCTCGATGGCAGGCGCATCCATCGATCAGGCGCGCGCCGCGCTTCGTCTGTGCTTGCGCCAGCTGCGTGAGGGTGATCTCTTCAACGTGATCGCGTTCGATCATCAGTTCACGTCGTTCCAGGTGGATTTGGTGCCTTTCACCCAGCGCACGCTCGACGCGGCGGACCGCTGGGTATCTTCGCTCGAAACGAACGGCGGCACGGAGATGCTCGCGCCGTTGGTCGCGGGCGCGCAGATGGCCCAGGGCGGTGTCTTGGTTTTGCTCACGGACGGTCAGGTCGGCAACGAGGCAGAGATATTGGAGCGCGTGCTCGAGAACTCGAACGGCGCGCGCCTCTACACATTCGGCATCGGCACGAACGTGAGCGAAATGTTGCTCCGCGATCTCGGCAAGCGCACCGGAGGCGCGTGCGAGTTCATCTATCCGGGCGAGCGCATCGACGACAAAGTGATCGCTCAGTTCGCGCGAGCGACGGCGCCGCGCGTGGACCACCTCGACGTGAAGACGCCCGGGCTCGAGCTTTCCGAGATGGCGCCATCTACCTCGTCATCGCTCGTGGACGGAGAGCCGTGGACCGTCTTCGCGCGCTACGAAAAGTCGAGCGACGGCGCAGTGGAGCTTCGCGGCAAGATCGACGGAGAGGCCTTCTTCTTGCGCGTTGCGGTGTCGCTGCCGGACGTGAGCGAGAACGTGGCCGTCGCCAAGCTGTGGGCGCGTGAGCGCATTCGTGAGCTCGAGGGTGCGAGCGTCTCGGGTCGCCGTGCAGACGCGAACAAGGCGTGCATCCTCGCGCTCGCGCTCGAGCATCAGCTCGCGAGCTCGGTCACGTCGATGATCGTCGTCGAGACGCGCGAAGGCGATCGCCGCACGCAAGGCGTCCCCAATACTCGTGTGGTGCCCGTGAACTCGCCGCATGGCTGGGCGATGTTGAACAAGCCACAGCAGGCGCCGATGATGGCGATGAGCGCCATGGCGTTTGGCGCGGGGACTCCACCTCCTCAGGGTGGAGCGATGCCGATGCCCCGGAGCGCACCGTCGCCCGCTTCGATCGGCGCACCGAAGCGTTCTCCCGCGGCGCCCGCGCCTCCGGGCGCCGCCCCTCCGCCGTTCGCCACCCCTCCGCCGTTCGCCGCCCACCGGCGAGCGGAAAAGAAGAAGGACGACGTCGTGAGTCGCGTGATCGACTTCCTCTCCTTCTCGAAGGGGGACAAGGCGAGCGCGGACCTGGATGGGGAGGCGGCGCAGCCGATGTCGCCGATGCCGAGCGATCCCGCCGGGATCCTCTCTCGACAGCTAGCGAGCGGTTTGTGGGCGGGCGATGACGGTGGCATCGAGGCCAGCGTTCGTGCGACGGCTCTCGCGCTCTTGACCCTGAACAAGGCAGGCATCAACACCGCTCACGCGATGTACGGCGCGCAGCTGAAGAAGGCGATCTCCGCGCTCGTCACGGCGGCAGACGCGCTCTCCGACAAGACCCTTGCCGAGCTCGCGTTGTCCGCTTCGTGGCTGGTGGCGAGCGGCGCGCGCTCTCGTGCGCAGGTGGTGGAGGTCGCCAAGAAGTACGGCATCACCTTCGCCGACGAGACGTCGGTTCGCGCCCAAGCAGAGGCGCTCGCGTCCTAGAGGCGCACTGCGTGGTGGCGCGTGACCACGGCGCGCGAGAGCGGCGCGTTCGCCGTTGCGCCGGGCCACACCACGCAATCCAGCAGCAAGCCAGACCCGACGACACGAGCGCCCTCGCCGACGATGCTTCGCTTCAAGCGAACGCCGTCGGCGACGTGCGCGTCGGGCCCGACCCACGACTCTCGCTCGGCGAGCCAGGTGAGGTTCGCTGCGAGGTAGGCCTCGGGCGTGCCGAGGTCCGTAAACGGAGTCGTGACCTCGAAGGTCGTCAGCCGATTGCCGCTTGCTAGCGCCGGTAGACAGACGTCCTCGACGAGACCGCCCGGGCTCGGGAACGCGCGCAAGAATTCGGGAGCGATCACGTAGATGCCTAGAAAGTCGCCCCCGCGAGCCTCTTGCCCGAAGGATGTCTTCCGCATCCGAACGACGCGCCCGTCTGCGGAGAGACCCACGTTCCCCTCATGAGCGGCGCGTGGAGCGACAGCGAGACACAACACTCCGATGCACGCGGCACGCAACGCGGCGACGTCCACATCCGCGAGGATGTCCCCGTTGTAGACGAGCACGGCGGCGTCTCCGAGGAGCGCGCGTGCGTGGGCGACGCCTCCGGCGGTCCCGAGCAGATCGGTTTCGTGTGAAACGAAGACGTCGCTCTGCGTCTTGCTCCATTCGGCGATCGCGTCGGCGTGGTGGTGCGCGTTGACGATGATGCGACCCTCACCGCGCGCGCGAAGGTTTGCGATGACGTGAGAGAGCATCGGTCGGTCGCCCAGCGGCACGAGCGGCTTGGGGACGTCGTCGGTGAGCGGGCGCAGCCGAGTGCCGAGCCCTGCGGCCAGCACCATCGCGGTCACGGGAAGAACGACTCCACGACGGAGGGGCCACCGCCTACAACAAGCACGGCGCCCGTGGGCGCGACGAGCGACCGCGCGTGGTGACGAGGGAGCTTGAAGGCGATCTCGGTGGCCGTCGTCGCGGTGACCATGAAGGACCGCGTGAGTCCGCCGTCGTCGTCGCCGATGAGGATCGCGCTCGAAGCGTCGAAGCCGTAGACGTGACTGCCTACGAGCTTCACCGGAGCCACGAGCCACGGAGTCAGCGCGCAGTTCGTGCCGCAAGAGAGGTCGAGCGTGCGCGTGCTCGCCGGCGCACTCGCTTCATCGCCGCCGCCCGCGACCAGCACGATCGAGCCCGACAGCAGCGATGCGCCAGCGCCACTCGTGGCGTCGGGCTTGAAGGGCAGGGCAGTGGCGGACGTCGCTTTGGGGCTGAGCAGTTCGACTCCTGCACCCGTCGCGCTGCCGCCGAAGATGACGACACCTTTGTCGACGACGAACGTCGCGGCGGCGCCGAGTCTTGGTGCGAGCAGGCGCGCGGCGGAGACCACACCGGTCGTGCTCACGACGAGCACGGCGGAGGTCGGCGGCTGGGTCGATCGGGTCGCGCCAACCAGGTATGCGGTCCCGTCGTCTCCGAGGACGATGTCTCCACCCGCCACTTCAGCGAAGGTCATTCCGCTCGGCGGGTTGACGGAATTCACGCTCGCGTTAGCGAGACCGAAGCTCGCGGCGCCGTCGTCTGCGATCGCGAGCACGGCGTTGTTCTCGATGATCATCGATCGCGGCGCGAGAGGCAGCACGGCCGTGTTCGTGAGCGTCGCGAGAGACGCCAGATCGTAGCCGATGACGTTCTTGCCGTTCGCAGGGTCGGTCCCGCCGGCTACGAGAATGCTCCGCCGATTGAGAATCGCGATCGCCGGACGCTCCCGCGCGTCGAGCGTTCCCGGCATGCGAGCCCACTCACCGGTGCGCTGAACGAACACGGGGAACGTCGCGTCCTGTAGCGCGCCGTAGGCCAAAAATAGGCTCGATCCGAACACGAGGCGCTTGCCGTTCGTGTCCTCGCCGCTCACACGCAGGCTCACCACCTCGGTCTGCGTCTGATTGCCGA
>JAYVYD010000166.1:0-4294 GCA_043784605.1 Myxococcales bacterium
GTTCAAGCTGAGCGCGATCGATCGCCGGTCGCCGAGCTTGCGACGCATGGAGAGCGCCTGCTGCGTCTGCTCGAGCGCGGCCTTGTAGTCGCCGCGCAGCCAGTGGAGCTTGCCGAGATCGTCGATCGCACTCGCGACGCCGCGCTCGTCTCGCGACGCGCGGAACAAGTCGAGTGAAGCCTGGAGGTGAACGCGGGCGAGATCGAGCTTGCCGGTCTCGCGATAGACGCGCCCGATGCGACCGTGCGCCGCGCCGCCCTTGGCCACCCGGCCGAGCTTGAACGCGAGCGCCTGCATCTTGCGGAACATCGCGATCGCCTCCTCGTTCTTGCCGAGAGACTGCAGCGCGTCGCCGTGGTGGTGAAGCGCCGAGAGCTGTCTGTCGGCGTCCATGTCGGCGGGAGTCTTGTCGATCAACGCGAAGCCGCGCGCGTAGTGATCGGCCGCCTGCGAGTTCGCGTAGCGGGAGCGAGCCGCGTCGCCGGCCTCGAACCAAGCCCTTGCGGCGTGCGCGCCGTGCCACGACTTCTCCCAGTGCTGCGCGAGCATCGAAAGCGCCTCCTCGCTCTCGCGTACGTTGTCCTTGGAGCTAAGCCAGTCCGCGATGGCGTGGTGGAACTGACGAGCGCGCCCTCCCGGCGTCATCTTCACGAGCGCCTCGCGCTCGAGGTTGTGCTTGAAGACGAACTCTTCGTCGTCGGCGAACGTGCTGTCGGGGAGCTTCAAGATGTAGTCGCGCGACGCGAGTCCGAGGAGCGCCTTCTTGACGCGCACCACCTCGTCGCTCTCCGTGAAGCGCCAGAACTCGGGCGGCGTCATGTCACGGCGTTCAATGGCCACGAGCCCACCGAGCCAGAACACCGATCCCATCACCGCGGCGTGTTCGAGCAGCTCGCGCTCGTCCGGCGTGAGCGCCGCGATGCGCGCTTGCACGGCGTCTTGCACGGTGAGCGGCAAGCGCACGTTCGCGAGCTTGTCCACGTGCACGCGCCACTTCTCGTCTTCCGCGAGGGGATCGACGATCTCGACCACGCCGATGTCGTGGAAGATCTGGACCATCTGCTCGAGCAGCGCAGGGTTGCCGCCCGCGAGCGTGCACGCCGCGTCGATCAGATCCTCGACGCTCTCGCCGTCACCGGCGGGCGCGAGCAGCTCCTGCATCACCGCGGCCGCGTCGGTCTCCGAGAGCGGCGGGAGCTCGATCACTCGGTGGCGCTCGCCCTTGCCGCCATGCGCGCGCCAGTCATCGCGACGTGCGAGCATGTCGGGTCTCGCACCGCAGACGATCAGGATGGGCGCCTCGAGCGAGTCGATGAGGTAGGCCAGCAGATCGAGCGAGTCGTCGTGCGCCGCATGCAGATCGTCGAGCACCAACACGAGCGGCCCCTTCGGCGCGTCGGGCGTCGCGGGTTTGCTCACGGCGTCCGCCTCGAGGAAGCGCTTGATCACCGCGCGCCTCAAATTCCGCAGCTCGTTAGGCGCTCCCTCGATCGCCTTGATGAGCGGAGAGTCGACGAACTGAAGATCGAGGAGTTGGCCGAGGAAATAGACGACGTCGCCCACCTTGCGATCCTCGAGCACGGCCGCGACCTGCGCGCGGATCATGTCCTTGGCCGCCTCCGCGTCCGTGCCCTCGACCAGCCCGAAGCGAGAGCGAAGCACCCGCGCGAAGAGGTTGTATGTCGCGCCCTGATCGCGCGCGGAGCCACGAAAAACGCGGGCGTCGCTGCCATTGACGCGCGCACGGATCAAGAAGTCTCGGACGAGGCGCGTCTTACCGATGCCTGCTGCGCCGATGACGGTGACGACGCGCGTCTTGCCCGTCTTCAGCACCGCAGCGAGCGCGGCCTCGAGCTCGCGCATCTCGGAGACGCGACCTACCAACATCGCGCGCCTCTCCGCGACTCCCTGCGAATTGGGCATGAAGCTCACGCGATTGGCCATGGAACGGATGCTACACGATGTCCGCTCGGTCAAAGCACCACACGCTCGCCCAGCGAAAACGGGGTTCGGGAAGGTCGTGGCAAAGCGTCGTTTTGTGGTGGCGTTGGTTTGAACGTCTACGAATCGCCTACAAAATGGCTCGATTTACGTGCGGTCCGTCGACTCCCGCGTGGCTGACTGCCGACGTTTGCGCCGCTTGTGCGCCAATTCGCGCACGAGGACGACAGCGCACGACGCATTTCCTTTATTGAGGAATTCGTGGACAAGTCAACTAAATGCGGCGACGATGATCGCTTAGGGCACGTCACTGAACGAGGAGAACCGATGGCCGTTGGGAGCACGAGACCCGCGATGATTCATGACGTCGCGAAGGATCACCTGATGGTGACGTGGAAGAACGTCGTGGTCGCGATCTACAAGCACGAGACGACCGTCGCGGGTGTCGCGAGCGTGAAGCGGGTCTACAACACCTGCGTCGCCGCTCACCCCGGAGGAGTCTTTTTGATCACGATCGTCGAACAAGGCGCGCCGATGCCTCCGTCGGAAGTCCGCGACCTACTCGCGAACTTTCTGGAGGGCGGCACCGGAAAGACGCTCATGAGCGCTGTCGTACACGAGGGAAGCGGATTTCGCGCGGCCGCCGTTCGGAGCGTCGTCACCGGACTCGCGATGCTCGCGCGCCTCTCCTATCCACACCAAGTGTTCGGCTCGGTCGAGGTGGCTGCGCGCTGGTTTGCGAGCGCGAGCGGATTGAATGCAGATGAGTTGGCAGAGGCCATTGCGGAGGCGCGTAGTCGAGCGACTCAAAGCTCGACCACCGCGCGCGCGGGATGACTTACCCAAGTGTGCGACCGGCGGCGGTAGTCGCCCCCGCGACTAGTGCAGAGTCCGGCACCATACTCGCTGCGCCGAGGGCCGATGCGTCGCTCGTCAAGCGCCTGCGTGCGAGCATCGGCCCGACGACGTTACGCTGGGGAGGGCAAACGACGCAGGTCACGCTCGTACGCGCAGTTGACTCGCGATGCCTCGCTTGGGCCACCACCGGCGCGATTCCGACGGGGAGCGTGCAGCTTAGCTTCTCGGGTCCCACTGGCCATTTTCGGGCTCGAGTGACGAGCTTGGGCGTCGACGACGGCCTCCTGTGGACCACTTCGCCAGATCGAATCGAGGCCGTCCGCTTCCGTCGAGACCCGCGCGCGCGCGCCCCGGCGAACGTCGTCGCGCATTTGTCCGATTCGACGCGATCTTTCTCGCGGCCCGTTCGGAACCTCTCCGATCGCGGCATCGCGGTCGCGATCAGCCCACGCTTCGATCGCTTCGAGCCAGGCGCGCGGTTCTCGGTGGTCATCGATTGGCAAGGCGCCGCGCGCATCGAAGCGACAGTGGAGATCCGTCACACGGGCGAAGAAGACGGCGAGGGTGCCGTATTCGCCGGCGCGAGCCTGTCCTTCATGACGGCGGAGGATCGCGAGCGCTGGAACGAGCGAGTCGATTCGCTGCTTCACCCGCTCACGCGGACGACTTCCATGTTCAGCAGAGACATCTGGGATCTCTTCGAGCGCGCCGGATACTTGTCATTGTCGAACAAGAAGCCCGAGGACTTCACCGAGCTGCGCGACGCGTTTCGTCACGCTTGCGGGTACCTCACCGCTCACCCAGAAGTCGGCACCCAAGTGGTCCTCCCCTCCAGTCGCGGGCTCGAAACCAGCATATCGGCCATTGCCGAATATCCCAATACGGTAGCGCTCTATCACATGGCGCGCCGACCAGGAGCTGACCCAAGAGGCGTCGAGCCGAAGGCGATCTTGCGTGCGGCGTACGAGCGCGCGATTCGCTGGGTAGCGCGCAGCGATCGACGATGGCTCTCGGTATGGGTGCAAGACGTGACTCCGTTCGCTTGTGGCGTGCACCGAGACTTCGCGGCCGCACACGCAGACGGCAACGGCGCAGGCGTCTTCACTTTTCATGCGCTCGAGATCGCGGCGGACGAGGCGGTCACGCTTCCATTCGGCTGGATTGTGCGGCCGGCGACGCCCGCAGAGCTGCCAGGCTTACTCGAGAAGTTCGCGGACCATTTCCCCGCGCCGCTGCCCTCGGTGCGCGCGTGGGACGTGGACTCGCTCGCTGGCAGCTTTGGTAACGACCACGCGCCGCGAGAGCGCTTGCCCATCCTCGCGTTCCAAGACGGACGACTCGTCGCTGGGGCGCTCTTGGAGAACATGCCGCTCGGCATGCACCTGTTCGGCATCTTCGACACGCTGCACGCGGTCGCTTTCGACGACACTCCCAATGCCATCGAGCCGCTACTTCGTTATGCCTCTACCTGGTACGCGACGCGCGGAAAAAAGCA
>JAYVYD010000167.1:0-17496 GCA_043784605.1 Myxococcales bacterium
CGGGGTTCGCGAAGGCCGCGCGAGATTTCGAGGGCGCCGACGTGGAGATCGTGCCGCTGATCTCCGCGTGGGCGATCTCGGGAGGTCCGCTCTCGCGCGCTTGCTACGACGCGCTCGAGGGGCGATTGCTCGAGCGACTGCGTGAGGCGGGTCCCGTCGACGGCGTGTTCCTCTCGCTCCACGGCGCGATGGGCGTGCAAGGGATGCTCGATCCGGAGACTCAGCTCGCGCGCGCCATCAAGCGAGAGACCGGCGGCAAACCGATCGCCGCGAGCTTCGATCTGCACGGCAACACGACACGCGCGCGCGTCGAGGCCATCGACGTCTTGAGCGCGTATCACACGAACCCGCACCGCGATCACAGCAAGGCCGCGGCTCGCGCCACGCGAGTGCTCTTGAGGTCGCTCACCGGAGAGGCGCAGATCGTGACGGCTTGGCGCTCGCTCCCGATGCTCCTCGGAGGAGGCAACACGATCGATTTCCTCTCACCAATGCGTGGAGTCTACAGGCGATTGCATCGAGCCTTGAAAACGAAGGGGATCATGGATGCGAGCGTCTTCTCCGTGCACCCGTGGAACGACGACCCGGAGCTCGGGTGGAGCGTCGTCGTACATGCCGACGGCGATCGCGAGCTCGCCGAACGCGTCGCCGATGAGCTCGCCGAGGCGTGCTGGGACGTACGCAAGGTGATGCCTCCGCCCTTCGCGACCGCAGGAGAAGCGATCCGCGAGGCCCGCGCGGCGACGATCGCGCGCAAGCTCGGCGTGGTCGTCCTCGCGGACGCGTCGGACGTCGTGACGGCTGGATCCATCGGAGAGAGCACCGCGCTGCTCGAGGCGCTCCTCGACGAGGGCCGCGATCTCGTGACGTACGCGGCAGTGCGAGACGCAGAGGTCGTCGCGATGGCTCACGAGCGTGGAGTCGGCGCCCTTGTGAATGTCGAGGTCGGCGGCAAGCTCGACCCCGCGCGTACCAGGCCGTTGGCGATTCGCGCGCGCGTGCGATCACTGCACCCGGCGGGCCCGTTCGGTCGCGTCGCGGTGCTCTCGCACCAACGCTCGTTCGTCGTCGTCACCGAGGGCGCGCCGATGGTGATGATGCCCGCGTTCTACACGGACGTGGGCCTGCGCATCTGGGACGCGGACATCGTCGTCGTGAAGAACTTCTTCCCGTTTCGCATGTTCTTTCTGCCGTACGCGCGAAAGACGATCTACGTCAAAACTGGCGGGATTACCGATCTCGATGCGGCGTTCGTGTTGCCGTTCGCGGGGCCAGTGCACCCGCGCGATCGCGTGGACGAGTGGCGAACGACGGACGCGCGACGCCGCGGCGTCTGAGTTGCGGGCGCTCGTGGTAACTCTTATGTGTGGCGGTGAGTCGGGGATTCGGAGTCGCCCGCACTGACGCGGTAACGACGACACAAGCGGTGCTCGGAGAGATCTGCAGCATCGGGACCGTGCTCGCGCTGCCCGCGCGGAAGGGCATGGCGACCTATCACGCCGCGTTCATCACGAAGAAGGGCGGCCGCGCGACCTGAACGACTGCCGTGGCAAGCGCGCGGCGTGGGTCGACTTGGAGAGAGCGTCTGGCTACGTGATCCCGCGCATGCACCTCGCGTCCACGGGGATCGATCTCAAAGGATTCTTCTCGGAGGAGTCCTTCGTGAAGTCGCACATCGCGGTCGTCGAGGCAGTCGCGCTCGGCCGCGCGGACGTCGGCGCGACGTTCTGCAGCCTCGATCCTGCAACGAGGCGCGTGCTCAGCGCAGTATGGACCGCGCCGGACGGTCGCCCTCTCTTTACGATAGAGACGATCGCGACGGCGGGCCCAATCCCCAACGACGCCATCGTCGCATCCAGCAAGCTCCCGCTCCCCGTCCGCGCAAGCCTTCGCCGCTGATTTTTACAGCTGGAGGCGCGCGAAAGGGAGCTCTTCCAACAGCTCCTCCGCGCGTAGGAGTTCCGCACGCTCCCGGAAGGCCACTTCGATCCGAAGAAACACACGATCAGAGTCGCGAGGGCGCGCGGCTTCAGTATTCCGCCGCCGCCAGGTGCGTGACCGACGTCACAACGCCGCGGCAAAATCGCGCCCGAATTCTAGAGGCATCGGTCGGTCGCGTGGGTCCTTGACGGTGGCCGCGCGCAGCAGTCGGGCGATCGCAGTGGGATACCCGCGCAGCAGCGACGGGTCCTCGAACGGGTCTCGCCTCATGTGCGCGACGATGCGGTCGCGCTGGTTCGTGATCTCGTCGAAGAAGCTTCGGCCCGTGGTCACGTTGTAGATCGTGCCGGCGAGCGCGTAGACGTCGGAGCGTACGTCGAGCTCGACGGGATCGAGCACCTGCTCGGGAGCGATGTAGCCCGCCGTGCCCGCGACGAAGCGCCCGCCTACCTCCGGCGGAACGCGAATCGCGCGCACCATGCCGAAATCGATCACGACCGACGAGAGCGGCTGAATTTTGGCCGGATCGCGATGCGCCACGGGATCGAACTTCTGTCCGCCTGCGAGCGGCAAGCGCAGCCAGATGTTCGCCGGCTTGATGTCGCGATGAACGAGGCCGGCGCCGTGCAGCGCGGCGAGACCCGCGCACGTCTCGCCGACGATCTGACGAAGCTCCCACAGGCTCATCAAGTGCGCGGCGGCGTACTGCTTGAGATCTGCGCCGATCAAGTACTCGAGCACCAAGAACGGCATGTCCTCGACCACCCCGCGGTCGATGATGTTGGCGACGTTCGGGTGATACAGACCCGCGAGCGCCTTCGCCTCTTCGACGAACGACGCGATGATCCCCGCGCGCTCGACAGGCGTGGAGCTAGCGAGCGCCTCCGCCTTCGGGATCTTGAGCACGAACAAACGATCCGCGCCGGGCTTGCGAACGAGCCACACCGAGCCGATGCCACCCTCGCCGATCGGCTTCACTAGCTCGTACCCCTGCACGACCTTCGGCTCCTTCTTCTTGGCCGCGGGCGGCGGCGCCGGCGTCTTCTTGATCGCGTCGGCAATCGCGGCTTCGAGCAGGCCCGAGGTCACGGGGCCAAGCGACGCGAACCACACGTCCAACATCGAGGTGTCTCTCGTGCGGATCCCGCGTGCGACTAGCGCGGCGACGCGAGGCGCGTTCTCCGTGTCTGCATGCGAGAGCGAGTCGTCCACTTCGATCGTCGCCGCATGGAGCGCCTTCACTGGATTCGCGAGCGCGCGATGCAGGCGATCGCCGGCGAGCACGAGATCCAAGCACATCGCGTCGAGCGCAGGCGCAGGCCCCGCCGCGCTGACGAACCCGCCGAGCGAGCGGGCCAAGCCCGACAGTGCGTGCGCGAGCTCGGTGTCGTCTGCATGCAACGACTCGAGCGCCGCGTTCGCCGCTGCGCCCCACGCGCCGTCCACGCCTTGGGCGGAGATCGCCGTGCGCAGCGCTTCGGCGTGTTCGCAGCATTTCTCCAATGCCGCCGGCGCCATCATCGGCAGCGCGGTCGCGAGCTGCAACAACGTCTTGGGGCGATCGATGACGAGCGCCCACCACGCGGCGAACGGTCCGAGCCAGTGAACATCGTCAACCTCGCCGAGCGCCGTGCCTTGCGTGGTGTCGACGAGCCGCCAGAACAGCGTGGAAAGCGCGCTCTTCAGCGGCGCTGGAAGCTCGCGAGAGCCGTCCGTCAGGCCCTCCACCTTGCGCAACCACAAACACGTCTCGTGCGCAGTGGGCCCGCGGCCAGGCCCGAGCCCGCCGTCCTCGCCGCACGCGTCGAGCGCGTAGCCACCGAGCCTGATCGCGAGGACCTCGAGCGCGTCCACGTCCGAAGTGTCGCCGGCATGGCGGCGCTCCTTGACGAGATCCAGAAGGTCCGACGGCGCGCTCGCCACGGTGGTCCACGTCTCATCGAGATCGGGCTCTTCGATCGGATCGCCGGAAGGTCGAGTCTGCAGCATCGGGTGCCACAAGCGAAGCGCGAAGGTGCGCGCGCAACCCTCGAGCGCGTTGAGCGCCGCCGCCCGCTGTCGTACGTGCTTGGCCTCGAGCGCAATTCGTTGGGCCTCGTGGAAGCTCAAGAACAGCGAGCTCGCGAACCGCGCGGCTCGAGCATCTGCCTCTTCGTCGTCGTATTGCGCCGCGATGCGAACGAGGTTCTCGATGCCGAGCTCGAGATCGAGCGGGTCGCGCTCCGCGCCGTCGATCACGTCGGTCACCGCCGTTACTTCGAGCCAACGGCGAGACTCGTCGAGCGCGAGGCTACCTGCACGTGCCATCTCGCGCAGCGCACGCAGCGGTCGCTCCACTTCGGGCTCGTGCACGCCGCGTCGCCAGATCGTCGCAAGCCCCTTCGCGAGCGCGCGCGCGGTGATCGCGCCGCCGTCGCCCGCAAGCACGCGCGCGGCGAGTTTGTCCCAGAGGTCCTTTCGCTCGAAGAACAGATACGGCGTGGCCGCGGCGACTGCCGCCAAGACCCACGCCTCCTCTTGCTTGTCGTCAATGACCGAGATGAGCTGCCCCGCGAGGAGCTTCAGACGCTCCGCGGGTAGAGATGCGAACGCCGTCATCGCCCGCTGCCGGAGCAGGCGCGAGTCGCCGAGCACCCAATCGAGCAGCGTTCCCTCCATCTGCTCGAGCGGCCCGGTCAACCGTCCGAGCGCGCGCGCGGCGTGCACCCAGACGAGCGGCTCGGGGTGGAGCAACAGTGGCTGCAACACTTGAAGCGTGCGTCCGACGAGATCGGGACTCGTCGTCGGAGGCAGCCCGCGCACGGTCACCTCGAGGCAGCGAGCCGCCAACACGCGCCCTCGGAGCGTGCCGCGCGCCGGTGCGTAAATCATCGCGTCGAACGTTTCGGCCGAGCCCCAGAGCCACGTCGCGAGCTCGGGCACCTCGAGGGCGCTCGAGCCTGCCTCCCAAATCAGGATCTCGAGACGCGAGCGCGCTTGTGCATTCTCGCGTGTACCGAGCTGCGTGCCGTCGCCCAGCAGCGGTGCGCACGCGAGCGCGTCGCGCAAAGGGCCCTGCACCACGCGGTTCCGCGCGATGGCTGTGACGCGATCCTTGCTGTCTGCAGGCGCACCCGCGAGCAGCACGCGCATGCTCGCGTCTCGTTGCGATGCGCTCGCTTCACACCACGCCAAGATCGCCTCACCGTGCTCGGCGAATGCCGCTCGAAGGACGGATGGCTCATGGGTACGACTCAGCGCGACGAGCTCGTGGGTCACGGCGTCCGCGGCCTTCTTCAGGTCGGCCGTGAGCGTCGCCGCTTTGCTCGACCAACGCGCTCGCACGGCGTCTGCCGCGCCCGGTTGTGCAGCGAGCGTCTGGAGTGCGTCAGCGAGGACGGAGGGCATTGGGAGTCGAGGATATCTTACAATCCGCTCGCCTTCATCACCGTCCAGAAGTCGCGGTGCATGATCTTGTCGTGCTCCGAACCCGAAAACACGATCGCGATGGGAGGCTTCAAATCAGCCACAGTCGGCTCGGCGTCTCTCTTGCTGAACCCACCCCAATCTTCATGGCCCGCGTCGGCCAGCCACGGCTTGATCGCTTCCATCGTCGCGATGCTCTGCGTCGTGGCGCCGCCATTGTCCGTGTAGATGACGCCGAAGCGCTTCGGGATCGGCCGCGCGGGATCGAAGTCCTCCATGTGCGTCCACAAAAATTCGCCGAGCGCTGTGCCTTTCATCGGCTCGAGATAGAGCGCGTCGAAGAAGTAGAGATCGGTCACCTTCATTCCGCCGTACTCGAGCGCGGGCAGCAACGCTTGGTAACCGCCTGAGGACGCGCCGAGCGCGAGCCTCTCGATGTCGCGTGAACGGTGTTCACCGATGTACGGCGCGAGCGCCACGTCGAGGAGCTCCTCGAGGAACGCGCGCAGTGCGCCTTTGTACCCGAGCTTGATGGGGTCGCTCGACGGGCCGTTGAAGGCGATCTCGGGCACTACGATGATCGCGCCGCTCTCGCCCTTCTCCGTTTGATTGACGAGATCGTAGCCCGTGCGCTTCGGTCCTTGCGGCTCGCAAGGGCGGCCGCCTAGCGCCGTGTAGCTGTAGATGCAGTTGCGAAACCCATGGAACAAGACGACAACGTGCAGGGGTGCGCGCGGGTCGTAGCGCGTCGGGACATACGCCCACGCGTTGGGGCGATTGTCCGGCGGCGCGTTGCCCGACTTGAGGCGGAACGTGAGCGGGCCGCTCGCGTGCAAGAGCCCGCTGTCCGGTTCGGGAGCGGTGTCGGCGGCATCCACGGGAGCGCTCACGTCCGCGGCGTCCTCGGCAACGCTCGCATCAGCGATCGAGTCGACTCGCGCGGGCTCAGCGCAACCATGACACCCATAGACCGCGAGCGCGCAGAGCGACGCGACCACGAGTAACCTCCACACAGGCTGGGGAAACGCTCGAGGGAGTCGCACCGCTTCCTCCGTTAGTCGATATCCCGAGGTGGGTGCCAAGGATTCACTCGACGATCCCCAGCTGAATCATTCGCGGGAGCTGCTCGACCTCGAAGCGCTCGGTCTGCTCCAACACCGCGTCCACTCTCTCGTTGTCGCTGTCGATCGCTCTCCCCTTCGACTGCACGCGAAAGGGCTGCCGCGCGGCGCAATCCACGAGCCAACTTCGCCAATCCGGCCTGTCGACCTCCGTGAGCAAGCGCAGAGACACCGCCGCGAGCATGGGTATAGAGACGCCGTTGCCCAACACCTCCGACACCAAGACGACAGGCGCCTCGCTCGAGAGTGGCCGCGCGAGCACCGCGCGGTTGTACGCCGAGGGGACTCGTAGAGAGGTCTTCTTCTGGCGAGCGGGCACCCGCCGCATCGGCGCGAGCTGATTGGCGAGCGTCAGTTGCAAGACGGCAGCGCGCACCCGCGACGGCTCGAAACGGGCGAGCTCCGGGACCTTCACGAGCTCGTCCACCGACCACGCTCGCTGTGTGAACAGCGGCAACATCACGTCGAAGATCTCGCCGTTGAAGTGCAGTGTGTGGTGCGCGAGCTTCACCTCTCGACGTGGGCCATCGTCGACAGCTCCCATGGGCGTCGAGTCGAGGTAGGCGTCCGTGACGAGGTCCGAGCGAGGCGCGCGGCCCTTCACGTACACGTCACATCTGAAGAACTCGTTCAGCGCGTAGTCCTTCAGGCCCTCGAATTCGGCTCGATCCGTCACTTGGATCAACGCATCAGCGACGCCCTCTGGCACGGCCAAGTCACGGTAGTTGAGGTGCAGAGGGAGCTGCCCGACGAAGTGGAGGTCGGCCTTGGCGAGCTCGCGCGCGAGGTCCGCGAAGTACATCGGCACCCAATGCGCGTGCATCGTCTCGTGAACGACGTAAGCGGGTCCCATTTGCTCCATCGTCGCCAAGGTCGCGAGCGCCGCCGGATTGTTGGAAAAGTAGAGCGCGCCGGCGTCCGCGAGTCGTCTGGCGTACGCGAGCGCTTCCTTCGCTCGAGACAGCGTGTCGCCCTCGAAGGTCGCGGCGCGATCGGCGATGAGTCTGCGAAGGGGCTCCACCGCCGCCCAGCCGGGCAGCGCGTTGTAGCTCGCGTAAAACAGCCCTCCGGGCTTCAACCTTCGATTGACGACCTCGATGAGCGCTGAGCGCTTTCGCGCGCCGATCCAGCTCAGCACTCCGTGCGCGCCCACGTAGTCGAAGTTGCCTAGTGGAGCGTCGGCGAGCTCCTCGAAATCACCTTGAACGAATTTCACGTTGTGAACGTCGCCCGCGCTCGCCGCGCGATCGGCAGAGGCGATGTGATCGGGGTTCAAGTCCACGCCCACGAACCGCGCGCGCGGGTACGCCGCTGCCAGCGTCACGGTCGTGAAACCATGACCCGCGCCGAGCTCGAGGTAGTCGAAGTCGCGCGAAGGCGGTGGCGCAAAGCCGTTGAGCGCCGCGACGAGTCGCATGCGCGAGGGCGCGAGATCCGGCACGAACGTGCGGTCATACAAGACGTCGAGCACGTACTCGTCATTGGCCATCCGCAGATCCTACCTCCAAGCCGACCCTTGCGAGTCGCTCGCGACAGAGCCTGAATTGATCGTGCCGCTAGCGCGATCAGTTAGGATGCCGCGCCCAATGCAGATCACAGCAACGGCGCGGCGCGCTGCGCTCGTCTTCGTGTTCGTGACGGTCACGATCGACATCCTCGCGTTCGGCGTGATCATCCCCGTGCTGCCTCACTTGATCCAGCAGATGGTCGGCGGCAGCATCGCGGCGGCGTCGGTGTGGTCCGGCATCTTCAGCACGGTGTTCGCGCTCACGCAGTTCGTCTCGACGCCCATTCAAGGCGCGCTCTCGGATCGGTTCGGGCGCCGGCCGGTCATCTTGATCTCATGCTTCGGCCTCGGCCTCGACTTCATGTTGATGGCGTTGGCGCAGACGCTGCCGCTCTTGTTCATCGGTCGCATCATCTCGGGCATTACCGCATCGAGCTTCAGCACCGCGAACGCGTACATCGCGGACGTTACGCCGCCCGAGAAGCGCGGAGCTGCGTTCGGCATGTTGGGCGCCGCGTTCGGGATCGGCTTCGTCATCGGCCCTGCGGTCGGCAGCCTCTTGAGCACGTTCGGCACGCGCGCGCCGTTCTGGGGCGCCTCTGCGCTCGCGGTCTGCAACGTCCTCTACGGGTTGTTCGTGTTGCCCGAGTCGCTCAAGCCCGAAGATCGCACGCCGACGTTCGAGTGGCGCACCGCGACACCGTGGGGCTCGATCTTGAACCTGCGCCGCTACCCGCACGTCTTCGGCCTCGCGATCGTCAACTTCCTCGACAACACCGCGCACTACGTCTTGCCGTCCACGTTCGTGCTCTACGCGGACTATCGCTACCACTGGGGTGAGCGCACCGTCGGCTACGTCCTCGCGGCGGTCGGCGTCTGCAGCGCAATCGTGCAAGCCGTGCTCGCAGGGCCCGTGATGAAGCGACTCGGCGAGCGGCGCACGCTGATCGTCGGGATGACCTTCGGCGTGGTCGGCTTCGCGATCTACGGGGCCGCGAGCACCGGTCTCGGCTTCATGATCGGGATCCCCATCATGTCGCTCTGGGGGCTCGCGGCTCCTGCGTCGCAGGCGCTGATGAGCCGCCAAGTGAACGCTAGCGAGCAAGGGCGGCTGCAAGGCGCGATCGCCAGCTTGGGGAGCCTCGCGGGCATCTTCGCGCCGTTCGTCTTCGCGAGCGTCTTCGCCGCGGTGATCGGCACGCACGCCGACCTCCAACAGCCGGGCGCGGCGTTCTATCTGAGCGCGTTGCTCGTGTTCGCGGCGACCGTCGTCGCCTGGTCGGCGACCCGCGACGAGCCCAAGCTTGACAAGCAGCCCGCCGAGAAGTAAACACTGTTCACATGACGGTCGACGGTGAGCACACCAAGACCCGCTTGCTCGGGCACGCGCGGGATCTCTACCTCGCGGAGGGGCTCGGGCGCATCTCGCTGCGAGAGGTCGCGCGACGCGCGAAGGTGTCGGCCGCGGCGGTGTACCGTCACTACGACGGAAAGGAGGCGCTCCTTCGCGAGGTGTGCGCGCAGGGCTTCCGGATCTTCTACTCGTATTTGATGCGCTCGCTGGGCGGACGAACGCCGAAGGAGCGCATGATGCGCTGCGCGTCCGAGTACTTGCGCTTCGCGCTCGAGAACCCGCGAGACTACCGCTTCATCTTCATGTCGTCTCAGGAAGACTTCGTCGCGATCGGGCCGCCCAAAGGCCAAGAAGCAGACCCGACGTTCCAGTTCTTGGTGGACCGTGTCGAGGAGTGTCAGCGCGCCAAAGTGATGCGCAAGGGCGACGCGCGCGAGCTCGCGATGATCATCTGGGCAAACGTCCACGGCTTGGTCTCGCTACGCCTCTCGGGTCACCTCGGGATCTTCGAGAATGACGTCGCGTTCACGAGCTTCTACGAGAGCTCGGCGCAGGTGCTCGTCGAGGGCCTGAAGAGCTGACTCTCTAACGCGGGCGTGGCCCAACGACCCGGTTGTTGTCGTTCGCCGAAGGAGGCGAAAAGTTTTGTTCGTGAAGTTAACAGTGTTTACATACCGGAGGCCATATGACGATCGTTTCTGAGCGAGTGACGGGGCGGATGGACGGCGAGTTCGTGGTGTTCTTGATCGGCATGCGCGTGAACCGCTGGTGGAAGGTGCTGCAGTGGCTGCGCGTGAGCCTCGCGATGCCTCGGATGCTGCGCGAGCTCCACGCCAAGCCCGAACTCGGGTTCCTCGGCGCCGAGCAGTGGTTCGGGCGCACCACGATCATGGTGCAGTACTGGCGGTCGATGGATCACCTGATGGGGTACGCCAAGAGCCGCACGTCGGAGCACCTTCCCGCGTGGCGTGCGTTCAACAAGCTGGTCGGCACGAGCGGCGACGTCGGCATCTGGCACGAGACGTATCGCGTGCGCCCCGGCGACTACGAGAGCGTGTACGTCAACATGATGCCGTTCGGCGTGGGCAAAGCGGGCAAGCTCGTCGAGGCACACGGATCACGCGCCACTGCGACTGGCCGCTTGGAGGAGGGCCGTGCGTAGGCGAGGCTACCTGATTGCGAAAACCCCCAAAAACAAGGCGTCGCGAGATTGCGGAGTGACCCTTCCCGTCTTCCCGTGAATGTCACTAGCGTTTGCGAATGAGCCCCTCTTGCGCCGTGGTCGCGACGAGCTTCCCATCCCGCGTGAACACTCGTCCGCGCACCACACCGCGACCCCCGTGCGCTGCGGGGCTGTCCATCACGTGGAGCAACCACTCGTCCACGCGGACCGCGCGGTGGAACCACATCACGTGATCGAGACTCGCGACCTGCATTCCTTTGGTGTGCCACGTCACACCATGCGGCAGCAGCGCGGTCGTGACGAACGCGTGGTCCGAGGCGTACGCGAGCAGATAGCGATGGAGCGCGGGGTCGTCGGGGAGCTTGCCAACCGTCTTGAGCCAGACCATGCGACGCGCCGGTTGCACGGGCGGTGAGATGAGATCGCCTCCGCCGACGGGGCGAACCTCGAAGGGTCGCGCCGCGAACGCGCGATCGCGCAACACCGGCGGGATGCGATCTTGGAGCTCTCGAAAGAGCTCCTGCTCGGTGGCAAGCGTCTCGGGCGCGGGCACCTCGGGCATCTCGTCCTGATGCTCGAAGCCCTCCTCTTCGATCTGAAAAGACGCGGCGAGGTTGAAGATCGCGTGGCCGTTTTGGATTGCAACGACGCGCCTGGTGGTGAACGTGCCGCCGTCGCGGATGCGATCTACGTCGTAGACGATGGGGCGCGTGACATCGCCAGGCCGCAAGAAATAAGCGTGGAGCGAGTGTGCGTGGCGATCCTTCGGGACCGTCTGCACGGCGGCCGACAGCGCTTGGCCGAGCACTTGACCGCCGAACACCGTGCCCCACCCGAGGTCTTGGCTCTGCCCGCGAAATAGATCCGCCTCGATGCGCTCGAGCGCCAAGAGCTCGACGAGGTCGTCGAGGACCTGCACGACTACTTGACGACGCGCAGGTAGGGCGGCAGCTCGCGCTTGGGTTTGCGCTGGCCAACCGGCGCCGGCGTCTCTGGGGCTTGGCGCTCTGCGGTCTCTCGCGCGGGCTCTGCGGCAGGCTCTTGCTTCTTCACGGCGACGAGGCGCCGGCGAATGTCCGCAGGCTCGGGCAGCGGCTCCGGCTTCTTTGCAGCGCGCTTCGGTGCGGCTTTTTTCTTTGCGGGAGCGGCCGTCGTCTTCGCGACCTTCTTCTCCGGCTTGGCCTTCGCCGCAGCGGCCTTCTTCGGCGCGCGCTTCGGCGTTTGGGCATCTTGGGTCGGCGCGCTCTCCGCGGCCTTGGCGGCCTCCTGCTTGGTGTTCGCGCGCACCTCTGGCGGAAGGTCGTCCGGCCACACCATCGAGCGACCGTCGTCGGCGACCATTCCGTAGACGCAGGACCACGGCATCGAGCACCAGAAGCCGCGGCCTCCGAAGCTCAACGTGCAAGAGATGCCCGTGTCGTCGACGCGCAGATCGGGGATCGACACGGCCATGTTCAGCCCGATTTGCAAGACGAGCTTCGGCTGTTGCTTGAAGTTCATCGGCACCACGCAACCTTGACGGCGCGGGTCCACGTGAATGAACACGGTGGCCCGCTCCAAGAGCGCAAGGACCACATCTTTCTTCGGCGGGAGCGGCTGCCCCATGATGGCTAGATAGCGTATTACCGGCGTCAACGCATGCCCATCGTAACGAGCCTTCGAACGCCACCTCTCTCGAGGCTCGTGCCGGACGGCGTGTTCGACGCGTTCAATTGGTGCGAGAGCAGAACGCTCGAGTGGCGGCGCCCGCGCGCGGAGCTCGAACCCACGACGAAGATCGACGGGAGCGATCCGGCGCGCATGGTCTTCGTGTTCAACGAGCACTCGAATTTGCAGCTGCCGGCTGAGCTCGCGCGTCTCCACGCGTTCGGGCTCGGGTTGACGGACGAGCTTGCGCTCGCGCCCTACGCGATCGACGACGCTACCGATGAGCTGTTCGCGCAACGGGCGACGCCGAGCGCGGTGATGTGGCTCGCGGCAGACAACCTCAACGCGCTGTTTTGGGGCCTGCACGACTGGGCGCACTTTCACTCGCACGGACCGTTCGAGCAGCGCGCGTGGACCGAGCTGCAGTGCGACGCGTCGGCGCTCACGTGGCTCGGGTTGAACCGCGAAGCGATAGGTCTCGCGACGAGCGACCTCGATCGTGTGGCTCGCGAGATCGTCGCGCTGATGTCGTCACGCTTCGAAGCGGAGGGTGCGCCTATTCCGCCAGCCGTAACGACCCAGTGGGCGAACACGCTGGCTCGTGGCATCGTAGGGCCATGCTTTTCTTGAGAAGCGTGCTCTTGGTCGTATCGCTCGTGCTCGTCGGAGCGTGCGGCGGCATCGTCGACCACACGCAAGACGACACGACGGACGCTGGAGACGGCGGAAAAGGGCGCATCGGGACCGACGGCGGTTTCGCCCACACGGACCCGAGCTGCCCCGAGGCCGGCCCCCCGGCGACGATCCACGAGTGCGACATCGCCGATCCCATCGCGAGCTGCCACGGCCACGGCGGCTGCTATCCCGTCGCGATCCCGCCGCAGGCGAAATGCGGCGCGGAGACGTACGGCACCGCGTGCCTCACCGCAGGCACCGGAGGACAAGGCGCCGCGTGCGGAGGCAAGTCGAGCTGCCAGCCGGGCTTCGTCTGCTTGATCACAGGCGGCGACACCGCCTGCGCGAAGCTCTGCGACTTGAAGGCGAAGGGCCAGTGTCCGGCCGGCTTCGTCTGCGGCCCGATCGACGTACCTGGATTCGCTGCGTGTCTGTGATCGCATGAAGAAGCTGGGATCGTTCGTCGCCTGCGGCTCGCTCTTGCTCGTCGCGCTCGTGGGAGCGCAAGGGTGTGGCGCGCGCACCAGACTCCTCGGCTGCGAGCGCGACGGCGACTGCGCGGACTCGAGGGACCTCTGCACGCAGTTCGCTTGCATAGCGGAGGCGTGCACCGTCGTGTCGCATACGCTCTGCGACGATCACGATCCGTGCACGGACGACTCTTGCAACAAGAAGGAAGGCACGTGCCTCTTCACGCACCAGACCTACGACCTCGACAAGGACGGTCACTACGCGCCGAAGGAGGGCTTCGATCCCGGCGCGCCAGGCTCGTGCGGTGACGATTGCGATGACACAGACCCGAACGCGTACCCGGGCAACAAAGAGATCTGCGACGGCGTGGACAACGACTGCAACGGCATCATCGACGATGGCGCGACCTACACGCCTGGGGTGTTCGGCAGCGAGCAGCAGATCTCCGAGTCCGAGGTGGACTACGCAGAGCCCGAGCACGTCACGCGAGGAGGCAGCGCGCTGCTTGCAGGGTACTCGGCGTCGCGCAACGGCCAGTTCAGCCCGGAGGACCGACTGCTGGACTCGAGCGGCAAACCGACGACGCCACCGTTTCGCCTGACGAAGGTAGACGCGTCGGGCTCCAACGCGTCCGCGGTGTGGACCGGTGATCGCTGGGGCGTCGTGTGGAGTGATCGGCGCGACGGCAACTACGAGATCTACTTCGCGGCGCTCGACGCACAGGGCCAGAAGCTTTCTCCTGGCGACGAGCGGATCACCGTATCCCGCGGTTTTTCGCTGTATCCGCGCATCGCATGGACCGGCCGCGAGTTCGTCTTCGTGTGGCAAGAAGAGATCGAAAACGTTCGCTTCAAGGTCCAAGGCCAGCGCGTCGCGCTCGACGGCACGCTCGACGGTAACATTGCAGAACTCACGCCAGGGGGGATCGGCGATCAAGGTCCGTCGATCGCCTCCGGCCGCAAGGAGCTAGGCATCGCATGGGTGCGCGGCGACACCACCGATCACCGCGTGATGTTCCAGACTCTCGACTTCGCAATGAAGGCGAAGGCGCCGGCAGTGAACGTCACGCCGGGCAGCATCCAAGGCGACTATCCGGAGGTCGCGTTCAATCGAACGAGCTACGTACTCGGGTTCTCGGATCCACGCGCAGGCAAGCGCGCGGTGTTCGCGGCGGTGG
This sequence comes from Myxococcales bacterium, assembly GCA_043784605.1. Classification (GTDB taxonomy): domain Bacteria; phylum Myxococcota_A; class Polyangia; order Polyangiales; family Polyangiaceae; genus JANYHY01. The sequence continues at coordinate 14,482 of JAYVYD010000167.1, forward strand.
CTTCCACGGACGGCACGCTCGTCGTCCCGCCGACGACGATCGCGCTACCGGGCGCCAACCAGCGTGACGTCGCGCTCCTCGCCCTGGGGGACCGCGTCGTATTCGTCTACTCGGACGATCGCGACGCCAACAAAGGCTATGAGCTGTACGCGCGCACGCTCTGGTCCGACCTCGGAGCGTTGAGCGCACCCGCGCGAGTGACGAGCGCGATCGGCGACAGCATCGGAGCGACAGTAGCGTTCGCGTCGACGGGCTCGGTCATTGCCGTCTTCCGAGACGATCGCGGCGACGCGCCGGCCGTGTTCTCGACCGCGCTCGCTTGTAAAATGCCATAAGGGTGGTCAGCGGTGATCCTCCCTGATGGGGCATGATTTAGCCGGATCGATGTCCAAGTTCGCCACGGGTCGCTGATCGCGAGGCCGATCTCGCGAGCCGTCGCGAGAATTCGCCCTTCGCCCCCGTGGCACGTCGGTCGCATTGAGTGTCGTCATGAACTCCAACCTCCTCCGCGCTCTCGCCAGCTGTGTGTTCGTGTCGGCAACGTCTGGCATGCTCACCGGATGCAGCGCCGCTCCGCAAGACCTGACGAATGACTCGTCGATGTCGGAGGAGGCACTCTCGAACCAACAGAAGACTGCCTACAACTTCTTCATCAGCAAAGGCCTGAAGAACTTCCAGGCCGCCGGCATCGTCGGAAATCTGATCCAAGAGTCGAGCGTCAACCCGGGTGCGATCGAGTTCGGCGGAGGCCCCGGTCGCGGCATCGCGCAGTGGTCGGTCGGCGGCCGATGGGACTCTAGCCACAACGACAACATGGTCTCGTACGCGGCGCAGCACGGCCTCTCGCCGTGGTCGCTCAGCGCTCAGCTCGACTTCATTTGGTACGAGCTCACCACCTTCGGCGGCTTCGGACTCGGCAAGCTCCAGGCTTCGAGCAACGTGTCGTCTGCGACGATCGCGTTCCAAGATCTGTACGAGATCTGCGGCAAGTGCATTCAGAGCACGCGTATCGGCTACGCGCAGCAAGTGCTCAACGCGTGGGGCGGTGGTGGTGGTGGCGGCGGTGGCAGCATGCAGTGCTACTCCGGCACCCTCGGACAGCACGTGCCCAACAACGCGTGCGTGCAGAGCAAGTTCAACAACCTCTGGTACCAGTGCGACAACGGCGCGTGGGTGGATCGCTGGACCGATCCGCAAGCGTGCTCCAGCGTCCACGGACTCTGAGTCTGAACGTCCAGAGGGCACGGAGGCTGAAATTGGCTCCTGCCGTCGCGTGTCGCGATACGGTGTGACTCCAGGGAGATCACTCGATGCGACACACGATGATGCGTTACGAGCTCACGCTCACTTCCATGTTCCGGCGCGCGGCCGAGCACTACGCGAACACGGAGATCGTCTCTCGAAAGCCTGACAAGTCGATCGACCGGCGCACGTTCGGCGACTTCGATCGCCGCGCCCGTCAACTCGCGTCAGCACTGCGCAAAGCGGGCTGCAAGAAGGGCGATTGCATCGCGACCTTGATGTGGAATCACTACGCTCACCTCGAGGCGTACTTCGGTATCCCGATCGCGGGCTGCGTGCTTCACACGCTCAACCTGCGCTTGCACCCGGACGAGATCGCGTTCATCGCGACGCACGCGGAGGATCGCTTCGTCATCGTCGACGACGTGCTGTGGCCGCTCTTCGACAAGGTGCGAGCGAAGGCGAAATTCGAGAAGGTCATCGTGCTGCGATTGACTGGCGCGCCGCTTCCCGAAGGCACGGTCGACTACGAAGACTTCTTGCGCAGTGGCGACGCGAGCGATCCGCTGCCAGACCTCAGCGAGGACGATGCGATGGGCCTCTGCTACACGAGCGGCACGACGGGCAAGCCGAAGGGCGTGTGCTACTCGCACAGATCGATCGCGCTGCACTCGCTCGGCGCCTCGCTCTCGGACACGCTGGGACTCTCACGCCGCGACACGATCTTGCCGGTGGTGCCGATGTTTCACGCAAACGCGTGGGGCATTCCTTTCGCCGCGATCATGATCGGCGCCAAGCTAGTGATGCCCGGACCGCACCTCGACGGCGAGAGTCTGCTCGAGCTCTTCGAGAAGGAGAAGGTGACGCTCGCCGCGGGCGTGCCGACGATCTGGCTCGGCATCTTGCAAGCGCTCGACAAAGAGCCCAAGCGGTGGTTGCTCACGAAAGACATGCGCATGGTCGTCGGCGGCTCGGCCGCGCCGGAGAGCGTGATCCGCGGCCTCGACAAACACGGCCTGCGCGTGGTCCACGCGTGGGGCATGACGGAGACCGCGCCGCTCGGCAGCGTCAGTCACCTCGCGCCGTACATGGATGATTGGTCCGAGGACGACAAGTACGCGCACCGCGCCAAGCAAGGCATCGCGCCTCCGTTCGTGGAGCTGCGCGCCGTGAGCGACACGGGCGTCGTGCCTCATGACGGGAAGTCTCCTGGAGAGCTCGAGGTGCGCGGCGCGTGGGTCGCTGGCAGCTACGTGCCGCCTTCCGACGAGAACGCGATTAAGTGGACCAAGGACGGATGGTTCAAGACGGGAGACGTCGTCACGATCGACGGAGGTGGCTGCATCAAGGTCACCGACCGCACCAAGGACCTCATCAAGAGCGGCGGAGAGTGGATTAGCTCGATCGATCTCGAGAACTTGATCATGGGTCACCCCGCGGTGAAGGAGGCGGCGGTCATCGCCGTGCCTCACCCGAAATGGGACGAGCGCCCGCTCGCCGTGGTGGTGCTCAAAGACGGTGCGAGCGCGTCCGAGGCTGATTTAAGGGCGTTCGTGGCGGCAAAGGTCGCCAAGTTCCAAGTGCCTGATGCGTTCGTGTTCGCGGCGAGCATCCCGAAGACGAGCGCTGGCAAGTTCTTGAAGAGCGCGCTCCGCGACCAATACAAAGACCACAAGCTCGGCTGATCCACCAAGACGTCGCGGGTTGCCTCAGGCGGCGACGAGACCGAACGCGGCGATGCCACGTGAGCGTAGATCGCGGCGCACCATCTCG
>JAYVYD010000168.1:0-11908 GCA_043784605.1 Myxococcales bacterium
GTACATGGGCGTTCCGATGATCATTCCGACGCCCGTGATCGTCGAGACGCCCGCGGCCTCCGTGCGTCCTGTGGGATCCACGCTGGGACCCCCCGCCCGGCGCGCGATGCCGAAGTCGAGCACCTTGACGATGCCGTCCTCGCGCACCATCACGTTCTCGGGCTTGATGTCGCGGTGAACGAGGCCCGTCTTGTGCGCCGCGGCGAGCGCACGCGCGACGTCGGTGAGCCAGCGCACGCGCTTGGGCCAGCCGATCGTGTTCTGCCGCATCATCTCGCGGAGCGTCTTGCCGACGACGTACTCCATTGCCAAGTAGACGCGGCCCTCGTGCTCGCCGACATCGAACATCGACACGACGTTCGGGTGCGTGAGCGAAGCCGCCGCGCGGGCTTCACGAACGAGACGCGCGGACGCATCTTGCACGACCCGCGGGCTCGCGTCGCTCCCGACGATCTCCCCCCGCTCGAGGATGACCTTGAGCGCAACGTTACGGTGGAGGCGCTCGTCTTTCGCTAGGTAAACCTCCCCCATGCCACCAGCACCGAGCTTCGACTCGATGGTGTAATGCGCGATCTTGTCACCTTTCGTGAGCACTCCCACTCTTCTAGAACGCCCCGCCCACGAACGCTACTCCGCCCAAATCTTGCGGGAGTGAAGGCTCGTCGACCCAGGTCTCACACACAGATCAACGCGCGTGAACTACGACCTGCTCCACGTGAAGGCGGAGAGCGCGTAGCTGGAGCCACGACTCGATAGCGCCAACCCGGCCGACATGGGCAGCGACGGAGGGGGCATCCCCCAAACCACGCAAGCAACCTCCCTCTCGAGTTCGCCCAGAGCACCTCGCGCGGCGCGGCGGTCTACACCGGCACCGTCGAGTGGACCACCGACGGCATGGTGACGCGGACCCTCGAGCTCACCGACTCTCGCGTCGGCACGTGCAGCTCCAAGCCCGCGCGCCTCGCTGCCGAAGTCACGAGCACATACAAAGAGTCGCCCGACGACATCGGTACGTTCTACACCGTGGACTGACGCAGAGGCCAAATCTTGCCCGGATTCATGATCCCCTTGGGATCGAGAGTCTTCTTGAGCGCGAGCATCAACGCGATCTCTTCCGGGCTGCGCGACCAACTCAAGAAGTCTCGCTTCAACAGGCCGATGCCATGCTCGGCGCTGATGCTCCCGCCATGGACCTTCACGAGGTCGAACATGTGGCGATCCACGTCGTGCGTCTTGTCGAGGAACTCTTGACGGGTCAATGAGTCGGGCTTCATCACGTTGACGTGCAGGTTGCCGTCGCCGATATGACCGAAGAGCGCGATCTCCCAGCCCGGGTAGCGAAGCGCGAACACTCCGTCGAGCTCCGCGCAGAACGCCTCGAGCTTCGCGATGGGGAGCGCGATGTCGTTCTTGTGAGGGAGCCCCGTGGCCGAGAGGCTCTCGCTGATGCCTTCTCGCAGCGCCCATAGCTCCGCGGCTTGCTGTGCGTGTTGCGCCATCACGCCGTCCGTCGCGAGACCCGACGACAAAACGCTCTCCACCCAAGTCATCACGCGCGCTTCGTCCGAGGCGCCGTCGATCTCGACGAGCACGTAGTGAGAGTGCTTGTCGTCGAAGGGGTCGCGCACGTTGCGATGACGCAGGAGGCGCTCGAGGCACACGCGCGTGAAGAACTCGTACGCGTTGAGCGCGAAGTCCGCCTCGCGTGCGTCACGAAACAGCGCGAGCACGGCGGCGAGGCTAGACACCGAAAGAAGCATCACGCGCGGAGGTGCCGGCATTTTGGCCAGTTTGAGCGTCGCTGCGGTGATGATGCCGAGCGTGCCCTCGCTGCCGATGAAGAGCTGACGCAGATCGATCCCGGTGTTGTTCTTCTCGAGCGCGCCGCCGAGGTCGAGCACCTCACCCGACGCGAGCACTACCTCGAGACCGAGCACCCACTGCCGCGTGAGGCCGTAGCGAATGACCTTCACCCCACCCGCGTTGGTCGCGATGTTGCCACCGACTTGGCTCGAGCCCTTGGACGCGAAGTCCACCGGCCACGTGAGGCCATGCGGTCTGCAGTGCTGGTGCACGGCCTCGGTGATCGCGCCGGCTTGCACGCGCACGGTGGAGCCCAGCGTGTCGACGTCCTCCATCGCGCGCATGCGAGAGAGAGAGATGACCAGCTCACGAGCCTTCGCGACGGCGCCGCCCGCGAGCCCCGTGCGTCCGCCCGAAGGAACGAGCGGGATCGCCAGCTCGTTCGCGATCTTCACGATTGTGGCTACTTCCTGCGTGGATCGCGGCAGGGCGATCGCGCGTGGATTCGGGGTGTAGACCTTCGTCCAGTCGTGCCCATACTCGGCGAGGTCGCCCGCATCGGTCGTGATCACGTCCGCGGGGAGCTCACGGGAGAGTCGCTCGAGCCAATCCGACATCGCCCTTTGCAGTAGCGCCCCATGCCGTCCGGGACCAGGAAAACTGTCTACAGTCCTATTGCGACCAAATGCTCGAACGCTGGCACGTAGAGCACGCAATCGCCTAACGCGAGCGCCGCGTCGTCTACCTGAGTGACGCTCCCATCCGCGCTCAGGTCCACGGTGAAGGCGACGACACCCAATGGATCGAGGACGATGACCTGCGGGTAAGCGTAAAAGAAGACGTACCCCTCTGCGTCTCTATCACGAGCGGTGATTGATTGCCCATTGACGGCGACGCGAGCGCATAAACGAGCTTGGCTTTGGGTGCTTTGGGATCGATGCTCACGATTCCATCACCCGTCCGCAAATAGAGAGTGCCCGAAGGACCTTCGGCCAATGGAGTGCGCACGTCGAGGTCCAGGTGCCAGAGCACTGCGCCTGCGGGCGAGATAGCGTCCACGCCGGCCCCGCCTGTCGAATAGAACGTTCCGTCATTGGCGATGAGGCCCTCGCGGACACCCGCCAATTTCCACACAGTGCTGCCGTCGGCGACGATCGCGAACGTGCCGCCCTCCGCAGAGTCCAAGTCTCCGATTCCCGCATAAGCAACGCCCGCCGAGATCGCTACGCGACTCGTTCCATTGTCGCCATTGGCCTTACCACCACCACCGCTCTTGCCGAGATGAAACGCTACCGAGCCGTCCGGGTGAATGCCATAGATCCCCTGCGCGGAGGCGAGCATGAGATCGCCCAGCCCAGGCGTGGGCGCGTTGTCACTCTTGCTGATACGTGAGTAGTCTCCATAGGCCCACTTGCGCGTGCCCTTGGCGTCCACCGCAACCATGATGTCGGCTGGGAAATTGAACTGGTTGGGGTCGTACGCTCCATACCCGTCCAAATAGATCGTTCCGTCTGGAGCGATCGTGGGACTCGCATACGAGCCGACGTTCGGGACACTCCACAAGAGCGTCCCATTCGAATTCAACGCCAATAGGGTCCCGGGGCCACCCTGAGTCGTGACGTAGACTGTACCGTCCGCGGCGATCGCGGGGGACGACCCAAAATTGACCATGGGATAGGTCCATCGCACGTGGTTGGTGCGAGGACCCTTGACGGTCGAGCGCGAAGTCCTCCGTGCGTCATGACCCGTCATCGACCATTGGGCTACGCCGCCGTCGCAGGCGCTATCAACTCGGCATCGGGCGGTGACGGGACGAAGGCATCGACCCCGCCGTCGATGGCATCCGCGAGCAGGGTGCCGCTGCCGCATCCCACCGACGCGATCAGGACGGTCGCGAGGCCTCGATGCACGATTCCACAGTACCACGCGCGTCGTGTCGTGCGAGCATGGCGCGAACGATGACGACGCCTGAACGACGCGCTTACGCACGCAGCAAGCTTACGGGGTCCGTGACGTTCCATGTCGACGGCGGCGAACCGCGCAACGCGGTCCTGCGCGATGTCGGGCGCGGAGGCGCGTTCTTCTCGACGCCATCGCTCTGCGCGGTGGGCGACGACATAGAGTTCGAGTTTCGTCTTCCGGCCGGAAAGACCGTCACGGGCAAGGGCCGCGTCGCGTGGGCGCGAGACACGAACACGCCAGACGCGCCCGCGGGCCTCGGCGTGACCTTCGGTGATGTGGACGCAGACTCGCTCACGGCGATCGGTCGGCTCGTGAGCACTCAGGTAGCGCCCCGGGCACGCGCCAGTACGGTGATCGGAGTGGCGCCGCCGTCGATCACGACCGAGCACGTGATGCCCGAGCCGCCGATCGAGCCGACGGTGCCCGAGGCGGTGCGCGACAAAGATCTCTCGTGGACCGCAGAGGCGCCGTTGCCGTCTGCTACCCCGGGGAGTGTGATGGGCGAAGCTGCGCCGGAGCCCGCGCCTGTCACGCCCACGGTCGCAAACGCAGAGCCGGTGGCTGCGGTCGCGGTGGCGCCCCTAGAGGTCGCGCCGGTCGTCGCCGCGCCACGCGCGCCCGAATCAAAGCCTGTATGGCCGCTTCCGCCCGCGTTCTCACCGCCCGAAGCCAAGCCGCCGATCGTGAATCAAACGCGACGCATCGCTGCTGCCATGCTCGCCTCGTTCATTGCGGGCAGTCTCGTGACACTCGCGATCATCGGCGGCGGCGCCAAGCCGAGCGGCTCTGCGCAGACCATCACGCTCGACGCTCCGTCTGCACGACAAGACGCGGTGGTCGATGAGGGTGAACAAGAGGACGCTCTGACGCCTGCGCCTCCACCTCTCGTGCACGACGCTACGGTCTCCGCAGACTCCAGCGTGAAAGACGCAGGTCACGATTCGGGCAAAGACGCAGGTCTGGACGCGGGCCACGACGCAGGTCACGACGCTGGCAAATCAAAAGACGCCGGCAAACCCAAGCCTAAGAAATGATGAGTTCGATGGGACTCATGAGTTTCCTTCGCCGATGACCCATACGCTTAGCCGCCGTCACCCTTCGGTGCGGCAGAGTTCGAGATCGTCGATGAGCATGCTCCGTCGGCTTGTGCGTCCACGACGAGCGGGTCGGCCGCGCCATGATCGCTGATGGCGTCGAGCCCCGCATCCACGCCGCTCCGCAACTTGGCGTTCATCTTGAGCCACGAGCGCGGCTAAACTATGAGTATAGCCATGTCCAATGACCGATCGCCGATCGAGCGCGCTCGCGGTGCGGCGAAGTTGATTGCGCCGCTCGCGTCGGAGATCGAGTCCGGCCGCCGCCTGCCTCGCCAAGCCGTCGACGCGCTCGTGAACGCTGGCGTCTTCAAGCTCGTCGTCCCGCGTGCGTTCGGTGGGCAGGACGCTCCCGCCAGCGTGTTGCTCGACGTGATCGAGGAGATCGCGCGGGCCGACGGCTCTGCCGGTTGGTGCGTGATGATCGGCGCCACTAGCGCCCTGATGAGCGCCTATCTCGAAGAGTCGATCGCACGCGAGGTCTACTCGCCCGCGAACGCGATCACGTGCGGCGTGTTCGCTCCCACCGGACGCGCGGTCGCCGCCGACCATGGTTGGCGCGTGAGCGGACGGTGGGCGTGGGCAAGCGGCTGCGAGCACTCTGCGTGGCGCATGGTCGGCACGCTCGCCACGGACGCGCCTCCGCTCGCTGGCGGCGCGCCCGACGTCCGAAGCATGTTGTTGCGCGCCGATGAGACGACGGTCATCGACACGTGGGACGTGAGCGGCCTCCGCGGCACCGGCAGTCACGACCTCGAAGTGAAGGACGTCGTCGTCCCCTCCGCGCGCGCGTTCTCTCTGTTCACTACGGCGGCCCGCAAAACAGGCCCGATCCATGACCTACCGTTCTTCGGTATCCTCGCCGCTGGCGTCGCGTCGGTCTCATTGGGGATCGCCCGCGCCGCGATCGACTCGTTCGTCGAGCTCGCGAAGAACAAGACGCCGATGGGCAGCAAGCGCGGCATCGCGCATCGTGAACTCGTGCAGCACGCCGTCGCCAGCGCCGAGGCGAAGGTCCGCGCGTCGCGAGCATTCCTCCGCGAGACGATCGACGCGGCCGCCCGCGAGGCCTCGCAGCACGAGGCCGCATCGCTTCGCACGCGCGCACTGATGCGGCTCGCCGCGTGTCAGGCGGCGACGGAGTCTGCCGCGGCGGTGGACCTCATGTACACGGCGGCGGGCGGCTCCTCGGTTTATGCGACGAGCCCGCTGCAGCGGTGCTTCCGCGACGTGCACGTGACCACGCAGCACGTGATGGTCGGCGGCGCGAGCTCGACGCTCGCAGGTCGCGTACTCTTGGGCGTCGAGTCGGACACGTCGACGCTATGACCAAAGCGCTCGCGGGTCGGGTCGCGATCGTCACCGGCGCGAGCCGCGGCGTTGGCAAAGGCATCGCGCTAGGGCTCGGCGAGGCGGGCGCAACGGTCTACGTCACGGGTCGCACTGTGGCGCCCGGCGCTCTCCCCGGGACGATCACGGAGACCGCGAGTGACGTGAGCAAGCTCGGCGGAGAAGGCGTGGCCGTCGCGTGCGACCACTCGGTGGACGCCCAAGTCGAAGCGCTCGTGGCACGCGTCATGGCAGAGCGCGGACGAATCGACATCCTCGTGAACAACGCGTTCGCCATCCCCGACGGAAAGATCATCGCGCCATTCTGGGAGCTCCCGATCGATCAGTGGGACACGATGCACCGCGTCGGCCTCCGCTCTCACTACGTCGCTAGCGTGTTGGTCGCGCCGCACATGGTGGCGGCAAAAACTGGGCTGATCGTGAACGTGTCTTCGTTCGGCGCGAAGATCTACGCGGTCAACGTCGCGTACGGCGTCGGCAAGTCGGGCGTCGATCGTATGTCGCGCGACATGGGTCGCGAGCTGTTGCCTCACCAGGTATGCGCGGTCTCCCTATGGCCCGGAATCGTGAAGACCGAACGCCTGCTGCTAGACCCGCAACGCATCGGATTCGATCCGACGAACGGGGAGACTGCCCAGTTCAGCGGGCGCGCCGTGGCCGCCCTCGCCGCAGATCCCAAGCGCCTCGAGCGGTCGGGCCAAGCGCTCGTGGTGGCCGAGCTCGCACGAGAGTACGGCTTCACCGACCTCGACGGCTCGCAACCCAAGTCGTTGAGGCAGGGCAAGCCGTGACATGGTGACGTTGGCCATGCGCGCCACGTGCTCTACTCCGACGAGTGTCGATTTCTCGGGTCCAGATCGCATTGACTACGCTGTTATGGTGTGAAGTTGCGATTGGGCAGGAGCGTCGCGCGAGAACGCGTTTGGCGTGGCAATCGCCGGATGCGTGCGCCAATGAGAGCGCCGTGCGCGAAGCCGTCGCAAAACTCGCGGGCCGCGACGTGTTCTCCCAGGAGCCGTACGACTATGTGGTTCGAGGATCGGTAGAGTCGCCCGGTGGCTCCGCATGGGTCGTGCACCTGCGTCTCGAGACGTCGGATGGCTCTCTCGTCGGAGAACGTGAGCTGAATCGCGCTGCCTCATCGTGCCATAGCTTGGATGTCCCTACGGCAGTCGCGCTCGCACTCATGGTCGACCTTCAAGCGGTGGTCGCGGAACCGAAAAGGCCTCTGCCAGAGGTCTCCACCCCGACGATAGTGTATCGACTTCCACCCGCGCCGCGTCTGGCGTGGAGCGTAGGGGGCGCGCTCTCGGGGGTCTCTGCGGTCGGTCTATTCGCGCGGCCGAGCGCGGGAGCTCGACTCGACGTCGGATTGCGATGGACGAGGCTGCGCGTCGGACCCACAGCAACCGTGTGGGCACCGAGCGAGCGCGTCGACGACTCCGGTGTCGGCGTGGACGGCCAAGCATGGCAGGCCGGGCTCGAGATATGTGTTGCGTTAGTGCAGCGCTCGGCCTGGGTCCTCGATGCGTGCGGTGCCGGGCAGACCGGGGTACTCACGGTCTCAGGCGTCGGGTACGGGCGACCGCAGTCAGAGTCTCCGGTCTTTTGGTCTGCCACCACCGAGCTCGCTCTGCGCTTCGCGAGGTGGGGTCCCGTGCGCGTCGGTCTCGCGCTCGGAGCGATAATCCCGATCGGTCGCTATCGATTCTACGGCGATACGCCCACCGGAGTGTGTCGAGCGCGACACCGCAGAAAAATGTGACCGGCGCGGAGGACCCGTTCGTCGCCGAAGATCGCTTGATTCGGCAAGCACGCGCGGCGCTGCCGAACGATCCGGCCCTCGCTCTCTCTCTCACGAGCGCTCACGCACGCAGGTTCCCCGACGGGACGCTCGAGCAAGAGCGCGAAGTGATCGCTATCGAGGCGCTCACGAAGCTCGGTCGCGACAGCGAAGCACGCGAGCGCGCGGCGACGTTCACCCAACATCACCCGACCTCGGCCTATCGAGCACGAGTAGAACAGCTCGTCTCGCATAAATAGTTTACGACGGATCCATAACGAATGGGGCCCGGAGGCATTACGACTCGAATCGACGGAGGTCCAATGCGTAAGTTCGAAGTCGGCGCGGCGTCATTGAGTGTCATCGCCTTTGCTCTCTTGTTGCATCAAGCAGGCTGCGGCGGAGACTATCCCATCGGCTCCACCGAAGACGCAGGGCCGGGCTCCGACGCCGACCCCTTCCCGCCCAACAACGACGGCTCCGTCTTCAACAAGGGAGACGGCGGCCCGTGTGGCAATATCGTCACCTGCTCGGCGGACCTCCACTCGGTGGTGGACGGCTGCGGAAACGTGGTCGAGCAGTGCCCGTCCAATCAGGGGTGTTCTCCCGACGGAGAGTGCATTGCTGCGTGCGACGCAGCTAGCGCAAACAAGAGCAGCGTCGGGTGCGACTACTACGCCGTTGGCGCCATGTCCTTCACGTCCCTGCCCACTTGCTTCGCCGCTTATGTGAACAACACGTGGGGCTCTCCCATCACCGTCAAGGTAGACCGCGCCGGACAGCCACTCTCGGGTATTGGCTATATCCCTACCGGCTCCGGCGTGGGGATGACCTATACCGCGCTGGTGAACGACGCCGTCCCTGCGGGATCCGTCGCGGTGTTCTTTCTGTCGGACGACAACGATCCGGGCTCGTGCCCAGACGGGGTCAATGTCGGGGTGGTCGGTCAGAACGTCGGGGTCGCGGGGTCTCGCAAAGACGCGGCGTTTCACATCATGACCAGCGCGCCCACGGTCGCAGAATCCATATTCCCGTTTGGCGACGGGAAGCATCGTCAAGGCAAATAAGCCGATCGGGAGTTGGGGCGGTTATTGGTGCACTTCTGTCGTGGAGAAGACGCGAACGCAGGGCAACGGGAGCTGCGACGGGGACCACGACCAGCTCCCTCCCGTTCAGGCGCTCGGCTCCGAATATGTCGCCGTTCGATACCGCAACAGACACCCGAGCATCGAGGAGAGCCCTCCGTGGCGCGTCATCGGCACCGTGGATGGGACCACGCTGACCTACGATCCTCCGCAGTCCGGGGCCCCCGCGACGTTGCAGGCCGGTGAGGTGCAGTTGCTCTTCGGAGCTGGCCCGTACGTCGTCAAAAGTCAGGACGCTCAGCATCCTTTCGAATTTCAAGCCTACATGACCGATTGCGAGCTCACCTCATGGCAAGGCCCGCCACTTCCCAACGACGGAATAGGTTGCGCGGGCGACCCGGACTCGACCCTCGTTGTGCCGAGCGCGCAATACCTGGCGAGTTACATCTTTTTCACGGACCCCACTTACCCAGAAACCAACCTCGTCTTTATCCGTCAAAAGGCGACAGACGGTCACTTCCATGACGTGAACCTAGACTGCGCCGGCACGCTCACGGGCTGGAAGCCGATAGGCACGAGCGGTCTGTACGAGTACACGCGCGCAGACCTGCAAACAGGCAATTGGCAAAAAGTAGGTGCATGCGACAACGGTCGACACGAGGCCAAGAGCGATGTGCCTTTTGGATTGACGGTATGGGGCTGGGGCACCGATCAAGGCTGGGCTCAGACCAAGAGCGGAGGCCACAACACGACTTGGGTGAGCTACTCCTACCCAGCCGGCATGAGCATCCGACCCATCAACACGGTGGTCGTACCGCCAGTCCCCCGGTAGGTGCGCTATGCTCACGAGATGCGAACAGCCCTCGGAGCCGCACTCGTTGTCGTTTTCGCAGCCTCGTCTGCACGCGCCGCTGATCTGGCCGTGGGAGTCGTGCCGTCGACGTTGAAGGTTCGCCCCAAGGATCAACCCACTACGAGTCCGTCGGTATCGCTCATCGCGGCGAAGAACGAGTTCGAGGCGTTTCAGATCGTCGTCCGGGCCAACACGGTGGACGTGGCGAAGGTCTCCGCGAAACTCTCGACGCCGCTGGGCTCGATTCCCGCCGCGAACGTCGTGTTTTATGCAGAGCGCTATTACGACGTAGCCGTCCCCTCGAACGACGAAGGCGCCGTGGGATTGTGGCCCGATCCGCTCGTGCCCGACGTGGACACCTATTTCCAAGAGAAGCGAAACGCGTTCCCCATCACGGTGCCCGCGGGCGAGACGCGCGTCATTTGGGTGGACGTGCTCGTCCCCCAGAGCCAGGCCCCGGGCGACTACTCGGGAGTCATCGAGGTGAGTGTCGGCGGAGTCTCACAAGCCAAGGTGCCGGTCTCGCTTCATGTCGGGACGTTCTCGTTGCCGTCCACCGCGACTCTTCAGTCGGCGTTCGGCATGGGCTTCAACTCGGCGCCGATTGCACACTGCGGAAACACTGCGTTTCCTTATTGCGGAGGAGACGCGGACAAGAGCAACGCGATACGCGCGTTGTATCTACGTTCGGCGCTCGAGCATCGCATGACCATCTCGGACACCGATTTCCAGCCTCCCTTCGGCGGCGATCAGGCGCTCTTCGAGAAGCACGTATTGCCGCTGATTTCAGGCACCGCGTCCACTCGATTGCCTGGCGCCAAGCTCACCAGCGTGGTGCTCGACGGCTCTCCCTCTCAATACCCACAATGGATCGCCTACGCGAAGTCCAAGGGATTCTTCGATAGGCTATTTGCTTATCCGATTGACGAGCCGAACGGCAACGCGGCTGCGTGGAATACGTTCATCACGGACGCCAACGCGCTTCACGCGGCGGACCCCAAAGCGGCAATTACACTCACGTCCACCATCCAGCAAGCCAAGACGTTCTCGGCAGACGACAAGATCGACATCTTCACTCCCGTCTTGGACGAGATGTACGGTCGGCCGCAGAGCATGTTCCCAGGGGACCAGCGGGCCGCGTACGACGTGTGGGCGTCGAAGGGTGCCCCGCATCGAATGTGGATGTACCAGTCGTGCGACCAACATGGCTGCGGTGCCTGCAAACAGCCGTCTCCGGGCGTCGACTACACCGGCTGGCCGCAGCGCGTAATCGACTCCACGGGCGTCCAAGATCGCGCCTTCGAGTGGTGGAGCTTCTTGGAGAACACTCAAGGCGAACTCTACTTCGAGACTACCTATCAGTTGGCCACTGCGTGGGATGCTGATGGTCAATGCGCATTCAGCGGCTCGGGCGACGGCACCATCTTTTATCCTGGCAAACCAAGCATCATTGGCGGAACGAGCGACATTCCGATCGAGTCGATTCGAGTAAAGCTCGTTCGCGAAGGAATGGAAGACTACGAATACCTCGTTCAGGCCGCCGCCATTGATCCGGTCAAGGCGAGGCAGATCGCGCTCGCGCTATTCCCGACTGCGTACGACTGCAACAAGCCCCCTGCCAAGTTGGAGGCCGCGCGCGCGCAGTTGTTCGCGATGCTCGATCACCCGCTCGTGATGGGCGACGACTTCACCCCCTTCGATGGAGGTCGCGATGGTGGCGGACCGAGCGGCGAAGGCGGAGCAGGTCTAGCGCCTACGGACAACGGAGGCTGCGGGTGCGAATCGGCACCACGCGGAGCCAACGGAGTGTGGCGTTGGCTGTCCTTCGCGCTCGTCGCCTTGGCACTCGTTCGTCATCGGAGCTCACGCAAATCGGCCTCACCTGAGGCAGGGACGTCACCGCCGCAGTTGGCGGACAAGTGCCAATGAGCGAGAAAGCTGCGGTCCGGTCGCTTTCATTCGACGGCACGAAGCGTGC
>JAYVYD010000169.1:0-4448 GCA_043784605.1 Myxococcales bacterium
TCGGATTCTCGATCATGTGGGTCGTGATGAGGATCTTCGGCAAGAAGCCTCAGCGCAAGGTGGACCGTTGGTTCCGTCGCGCGCAGCTCGTCTCGGCCGCGCTCTACTCGCTCGGTCACGGTGGCAACGACGCGCAGAAGACCATGGGTATCATCGTGGCCGCCCTCGTGGCGACGGGTCACCTCACTGGCAAGAATCCTGGCGTGCCGCTGTGGGTCGTCTTGCTCTGTCACGCCGCGATGGCCGCGGGCACGATGTCCGGCGGGTGGCGCATCGTGAAGACGATGGGCATGAAGATCTGCAAGCTGCAGCCGGTCGGCGGGTTCAGCGCGGAGACCGCGGGGGCAATCACGTTGTTCATGGCGACAGGCCTCGGAATCCCCGTGTCGACCACGCACACGATCACCGGCTCGATCGTCGGCGTCGGCTCCACGCGGCGATTCTCTGCGGTGCGCTGGGGAGTCGCGGGCCGCATCGTTTGGGCGTGGGTCTTGACGGTCCCGGGTGCGGCAGCGATCAGCGCGATCAGCTACTTGCTGCTGAAGTACGTCGCTGGCTTGAGTTAGCCGCACGAGTTCGCCCGTTCCTGCTCGCTTCACGCGCTCGTCGCGCGGGCCACCCAGAATGAGCGCATGAACGAGAACGGCCCACCTCTCCTGCCTGTCGATGATCGCGCGCTATGGAGCTGGCGCTTCGAGTCGCTCGAGACCGAGCCGCGCTTGATGTTCACGGCGCTGGGCGACACGGACGAGCACGTTTCGGCCGGCATCCGCGCCGCATTCTGAGTCACTCCGTCGGCCACCCGGCGACCTTGACGAGCTCGCACGAGAGGCCCAAAAATACCGCGCGCCTCACCTCCTCGGGGTCCGCGCTGCCCTCGGAGATCAGCTTGGTGAGCGTCGACTTGCCGTCGATCTTGCGCAGCGTCCGGCTCTCGCGCTCTGTGAGCCTGAACGACTCCAGGCGCATGGGCGGCAGCACGACCGGCTCGATCAAGCGCTCGGCGAAGGGCGACAACAGCGCCTCCAGCTCCGCGCCCGCGTAGCCGTCACGCACGCCGCGCGCGATGAGCTCGTACGGATCCACGCCGAGCGGGAACGTCTCTTCGTGCGAGCGCGCGCCGCGGACGAACATGAGCGCGCCCTGCTGCCAGCGGAACATCTCGATGAAGCGCTCTTGTGTCTGCTCGTGAATGGCTCGGAAAAGCTCGATCGGACGGAGCACGCCGAGCCCGACGAGCGCATCACCGAGACGGCCGCCGAAGCGAGGCAGCATGGCCAACGCCATCTCCACTTCCATACGGAGCACTTGCCCTCGAGCGATGAGGTGCTCACCGAGCAGCTCGGACTTCTCGGTGGAGGCGACGAACTCGGGGACGCCTTCTACGATGTAGACCTTCTTGCGCTTCTTCTCGTCGCGCAAGACGAGCACGCCGGTCTCGCGATCGAACGCGAGGCGGAACAGCACGGACGGGAAGCGCATGCGGTCCAGCGCGCCCTTCGCGATGACCTCGCCGGCGATCTCGTCGTCCCAGCGGAGAGCCGGGCTCGTGACGAAGCGCGTGAGCTCTGCGAACTGCGAGGCAGCCTTGAAGCT
The DNA here is from genome assembly GCA_043784605.1 of Myxococcales bacterium. Lineage (GTDB taxonomy): Bacteria > Myxococcota_A > Polyangia > Polyangiales > Polyangiaceae > JANYHY01. Next base: position 1,597 of record JAYVYD010000169.1, read on the forward strand.
ACCACCTTCGCGCGCGATGCTCGTCTTGCTCCCCACCGCGCCCGTGGCGAAGAGCTCGATGAGGCGCGGGTACGACATGGGCCCGAACTCCGTGCCGTCGGGCGTTCGCACTTTGTAGATCTGCGGCGAGACGTCGTGCGTCTCTCCTTGCGGCGCGGTCGGTCGCTCGCTCTCGGGCTTGCTCGAGTCTTGAGCTTTGACGAGCTCGACCACCGAAGTGTCGCGAAACGCCGACTCGCTGACCGGCTCGTCCGACTGTCCGCCGATCGGCTCTGCGAGGCCGAGGCGCTCGATCCACGCTGCGGTCTTGCTCGGACCGACCTGCAAGCGGCGACGACGGACGATCTCTTCGAGAGCCTCTGCGAACGAGTTCGCGGATTGATAGCGCAGCGACGGGTCCTTCGCGAGAGCGCGATAGAGCACGCCGCGCACGTCGTCAGGGACTCGACCCGCGCTCCGATCGATCGCGGTGAGATCTGCGTCTCTGATGCGCAAGAGGACATCGAGCTCACGCCCGCCGGAGAAGAGCGGCCGCACGGTCACCATCTCCGCGAGCACGATTCCGACGGTGAAGAGATCGCTGCGATGGTCCAGCTCTTTGCCGACGACTTGCTCGGGCGACATGTACCCGAGCTTGCCTTTGAGCTGTCCTACGTCCGTACGTCGCTCGAACTCCGCGGCGCGCGCGATGCCGAAATCCGTGAGCTTCACGGCGCCTGAGCGATCGATGAGCACGTTGCCGGGCGAGACGTCTCTGTGGACGAGGTACAAGAGGCGACCCATGTCGTCTCGCGCGTTGTGCGCGTACTCCAGGCCTCTCAGCACACTCAGCGCGACGTGGAGCGAGACCTCGAGCGGGATGTCTTCACCTCGCGTCGCTGAGGCGCGAATGAGCTTCGCGCCGGTCGTGCCGTCGACGAACTCCATCGCCATGTACAGCTCGTCGTCCTGCTCGCCGAAGTCGAAGACCTGCACGATGTTCGGGTGACACAGGCGCGCGCACATCCGTGCTTCGTCGACGAACATCGCGACGAAGTCGGCGTCCGCGGCGAGCTGCGGCAAGATGCGCTTGACCGCGACGTTCTTCTGGAAGCCGTGCGGGCCCGCGCGCCGAGCGAAGTAGACCTCCGCCATACCGCCGGTCGCGATGCGCGAGACGAGCTGATACGGCCCGAGCGCTTTCGGCCCATCCGGTGGTGGCGGCGGAGCGGACACACTCGAAGGTTATCACTTATCCAAGCGCCGTCTCCGATCTCCGTCTGCTGTCTCGCCTCGCGGCTACGCTGGTCGTTGCATGCGATCGCTCGCGCTCCTGTTACTCGTCGCATGTGGAGACGAGACGCTCGTGATCAACGACGCGAGCATCGGCGACGCGAGCATCGAAGCGAGCGATGCGCCACGGTCACGACCCACCCCATCACTGGCACCCGAGGCAGGCCCGTACGTGCCATGGCTTGGTGACGCGTCTTGCGGTCACGTCACTGGCTGCCCGGATGTCGCGCCCGCCACCGGTACGCCGTGCACACTGCCGATCGGCTGCGCGTACGGGACCACGAGCTGCGGCGATGATTCCGCTTGTGTTGGGGCGCCGGATGGCGGCCTCGTCTGGCCGTCAAGCACACCTCGTGTCCCGCCGTGGTGACGGGCGGCGACTGTCCGACGTCTCTCGACGCGAACCACCGGCCCTGCCAATACCCAAACACGATCTGTGTACTGGAGGGTCTCGGCAACTGCTGGTGCGACCCCTACGACTGGCAGTGCACGGCCGCCAAAGGGATCTGCGGGCCGATACCTCGTCAATCGTGCGGGTGCGACCCTTCTTGCCCGCCGCCGGATTGCAAGGGTGGATGGCATTGCCTCAACACCGGTTGGGCACACGAGAGTCCCTGTCCGGACTGACCGCGGCGTTGTCGGAAGGGCCGACGTGAGCCTGGACGGCCGCGCGTCCACGCGGAAACAGGAAGATCACGACGCGCGCGTTGTTGCATCATCAGTGTCGATGCGAACTCTCTCGTTGATCGCGGCGCTCGCTCTCGGCGCGCTCGCGGCGTGCGGCGCTTCGCCTGCGCCGAAGGTGCCGACGAATGTCGCGCCTCCCGTTCCACCGTCGCTCGCCAGCTCGGACGTGGACGCTGCACTCCTTGCGATGTGGAGGGACAAGGGCATCACACAGAGCGCTCGCGCGGACGACGCGACGTGGCTGCGTCGGGTGTATCTCGACGTGATCGGGACGCTGCCGACACCCGAGAAGGTGACGACCTTCGTCGCGGACACGACGCCCGACAAGCGAAGCAAGCTGGTGGACGAGCTGCTCGCGAGCCCCGCGTATGCCGATCACTGGATGGCGTATTGGGACGATGTACTGATGGGAGACGTGAAGGCCGGCGACATCGATCGCCAAGCGTTCCGCGTCTGGCTGCACGAGCAGCTGCAGAAGAACGTCCCATGGGACAAGCTCGTGTACGCGCTCGTCACCGCTACAGGAAAGAACTCCGCGGGCGGCGAGTACGGTCGGACGCTGGCGCAAACGGAGGCGCAAATCGCGAGTGATCCGAGCATCGATGGCGCGGTGAACTACGTCTTGAAGTACCGGGACAATCCGCAAGACATGGCCGGCGCGACGTCCAAGGTCTTCCTCGGCGTGCAGATCCAGTGCGCGCAGTGCCACGATCACAAGACGGAGAAGTGGAAGCAGGCGGACTTCCGCTCGTTCGCGAGTTGCTTCTTGCGCACGCAGCTCGTGCCTCTCGGTGACAAGGGCATGAAGGGCATCAGGCCCATAGAGGTGCGCGACCTCGATCACCCGGCTCCACGCTTCAACAAAAACGCAGACATCACACCCATCGCGCAGT
>JAYVYD010000170.1:0-3619 GCA_043784605.1 Myxococcales bacterium
TCGCTCTCTACCAAAAGCTCGCGTCTGCGATCCCGTCGGTGCGCTTCTTGGACGAGCACGCGTCCACCGATCACTTCGCGACAGACGCGCGCGGCGGTCATCGCAGCTGGCGCGTCGTCGGGCTCTCACCGTTACTGCGCTTCATGCGCTACGACGCAGGCGGTCGTCACCTCTGTCACTACGACGCAGGGTTCGACTACGGAGACGGCCGTCGGTCGTTGATGAGCGTCGTCTTCTATTTGAGTGATGCCCCAACGAGCGGAGCGACGCGCTTCGTTCGAGACGGCCAAAATCAGCTGCCCGCGCGTGATCGCGACTTCTCCGACTGGGAGCGCGACACGCGCGACGAAGAGGTGATCGTCCTTGTGCATCCCAGAGAGGGAGACGCGCTCTTGTTCGATCACCGCATCTGTCACGACGTGCAGCGCTGGGACGGCCCGGGCGCCCGCTTCATCGTGCGCGCTGACGTCGTCTACGAAGCCATCCCGGACGGGCGCGCGTGATGCACCCGAAGATCAAGCGCGACCCCTACCTCTCGCTCGTGTGCGAGCGTCATGGCGAACAGGCCGTGATGGCGTCCGGGTTCTTCTTCGACGAAGACGATCGTGACGCGCCCCTCGACGACACGGACTGGCTCTGCACGCCGAGACCGAAGCGCGAGATCACCGGAGAGCGTCCCGTCGTGTTGCTGTCCACGGGCGGCCTCTGTCCCGTGCACGCGGGTCACCTCGCGATGATGGAGAGCGCACGCGCGGCCGCGATCGCCAACGGTCGAGACGTGATCGGCGGATATCTCTCACCGGGTCACGACGCGTATTTGAGGCTGAAATGCGGGTCCGCAGCGATCCCCGCGCGAGAGCGACTCAGGCTCTGCGCCGAGGCGGTTCGTGAGAGCGATTGGCTCTCTGTCGATCCGTGGGAGTCGATGCACCGCCGCGTCTCGGTGAACTTCACCGACGTCACCGCGCGCCTCGAGGCGTACGTGAAGGCGCACGTCGATCCACGCGTGGAGGTGCTCTTCGTCTGCGGGGCAGACAACGCGCGCTTCGCCCACGCGTTCTCGGAGCGCGGCGGCTGCGTGATCGTTGGCAGACCCGGCGCCGAGTGGAGTCCCTCCAACGCTCCGCATGTGCTGTGGGCCGAAGGCGGTCACACCGCGGCGTCTCACACGATGCGCGCGGCGCGCTGGATAGACGAACCGAAGCGCAGACTCGTACTCCGCCTCGAGGACGCGCGCGCCGTGCGCACTCTCAAGGTCATCGACCACCGCCGCTTCCAGCTCGAGCTCACCACGATCCTCTCGCAGCACGCGAAGGTCCGCACGACGCCCTTGCGAGATCACACGCGTGACCAGTCCACGATCAGCCTCGACGCCATGAGCCTCGGCGATCGCGATCTCGCGATCAGTCGCCTCTTCGCGGTAGGCGGCTACGAGGCGCTCGGCCACGTGGAGCGCCCAGGCAGCAAGGCGCTCGCCGAACAAGTCGCCGCCATCCCACCGGGAGACTACGTCCTCTGCGACGACGATCGCATGACAGGGAGCACGCTCGAGGCTGCTCGCGCCCTATTTCCGTCCTCGATTCGGATCGAGCGAACGGAACTCGCGATCACACACGAAGAAGACGAGGACGTCACGGACAGCCGAGACTTCCTCCTCGGAGCCGACCACGGCGGCCTCGTGCTCCAGCTCCCCAACGGACTCATCGGACGCGCACCGTACCTCTTGCCCTACGTCGATCCCGCCGTCCGCGCGAGTATCCGAGAGTCTCTCACCTTCTCCATCGAAGTCTGGAAGCTCAACGCACGCACCTTCGCGAATACCGATTTACGCATACGAGATTTGCCCGAGCCGACTCGAATCACGTTTTCGCAATTCGACAATGACCGCCGCCTCGACGACGTCTGCAGCTGGCACGTCGAGAGACTCGAGTCCTACGTTCACGGCGGGCTCACAGAAAGGCGGGATGACGGGAAGACCGACGTCACTCAACCTCAACAAGCAGGTTAGTGGGGATTATCGAGTTGGACCTTGATGCATCGACGCACCGGAGACGATCGTCACGGGCGTGGATGGTGGCCCGTGGCAAATCGCGCTCGACGCTCGATACGTCTAGTTCAGCGACGGAGCGAGCCTCTTCAAGTGTCCACTAGCCGGTTGCGGCGCTAACCCTCCCACTACACTCTATTGGCCACGAGCGGGCCTGTCGCACTCGACTCTACTGCCGTCTATTGGGGAACGAGTGCGTGGGGTGGTCAGCTGCTGAAACTCGACGAGTAGCCGGTCAATCGCCGGCGTCCGAACTCTCGGTCCACCGTACGGACTCGAGTCCTACGTTCCCTAGGTACCCTGAGGCTCACAGGCAGGCGGGAAGACCAGAAGACCGACGTCACTCGAACTCAACAAGCCGGTTAGTGGGGATTGCCGAGTTGGACCTTCCCGTCTTCCCACCTTCCTGTGACGTCTCTCTCTGGCTAGTGAAGCGGGTCAGCACAGCAGCGTGCGCCGCTCTCGGTGCCTCCGTACATCGCGCCGTGGCCGCCTTGCGCTGAGCGGCAGGAGTTGCGGCCGGGCATCCACCAAGAGCCCTTCATGACTTCGCGGACACCTTTGGGGGCGCCGTCGATCGTGGCCCATTCGTCCACGTTTCCGGCCATGTCGTGGACTCCGAACGCGCTCACACAATTCGGGTGAGCGCTCGCGGGGGCGCGGTGATCGACGAGCGAGCCGACACGACCGAGGCCTTTGCTGATGTCGGCGTTGCACGTGGAGCTGTCGCGCTCCCAGCCGTAGGGGTACGGGCGCATCTCTTCACCCTCGCACGCGAACTGCCACTCACGGGTCATGCAGAGGCGCGCGCCGTCGCTGCGACACAGGCTCTGCGCGCTGGTCCACGACATGTGATTGCGAGGCACGTCGCTGTTGTCTTCGGTGCGCTCTCTCTCGTCGATGCAGAAGCGCTCGTGCTTGCGCGCGCCCTTGCACGTCGCGGGCTGCTGGTATCGCTTGCAGCGAAAGTGTTGATACGGGCCCGGCGGATCCATCCACTCGAGGCACGTCTGCTCGACGTCTGGACAGTAGTCGCCATCGACGAGCAACATGCCGCTGGGACAAACGGGTTGAGGCTCCTTCGCCTCCTCGGTCACCGCCACTGCGATCACTGCGGGCGGCTGAGCTACGGACGCATCGAGCTGCGCGTTTTCGAACGCGATAGGCACGCCGGCGGAAGAGGCGATCTCTCCGGTGGCGTGACAGCTCACGACGAGCCCTGAAATAGCGGCAAACAACACTCGTCGGAGCAACACTGCCTCCCTCGGAAGAGGCGGACGTACCGCATTGTTGCTCGAAAGGGAACCCCGGAAGTTGGCTCGTGGGCGGAAAGCGATTCACAATACAAGTGAGGTTCATCGTTCATGCGTCATTCAGCCGTCGGGTTTGTCGCAGTCGCAGGAGTGATCGTCATCGCGTGCGGGACCACCACGGAGGCGGCATCGCCTTCGCCTGAAGTCCCTGGCCCACCTACCGAGAGCGCACACGCCGCTCCGACACCAATACCAAGCGCCGTAACGTCCGCAGTCGAAGCGGTGGACGCGAGTGTTCCACTGCCGGCGTGTCCCGTGG
>JAYVYD010000171.1:0-23203 GCA_043784605.1 Myxococcales bacterium
ACTGGCTCGCGAGTACGGTGTGAGCCTTCTCGACGGCGTCCGCGGTCGTTAGGTAGTTGTCCTCACCCGTGTTGATGACGATCTTGGCGCGCGCTATGAATCGTCGCGAGACGTACTGATCGACGAACGTGCGGCACATGTTGATGTCGCGGAACAAGATGCCGTACATCGCGTCGTTCAAGAGCATGTCGAGGCGCTCAACCGCCGCCATCCACGCGATCTCGGCCATGCAGAGACCGCTCGAGTAGTTCGTTTGATGGATATACCGATTACATTCGACGCTCGCCTCTTCGACGGCCTGCCGCACGATGCGGAAGTTCTCTTGCGTCGCGAACGTCCCGCCGTAGCCCTCCGTGGTGGCGCCGTGAGGAACATAATCAAGTAGCGATTGAGCAGTAGCGCGAATGACCGCGATGACGTCTGCGCCCGCGAACGCGGCGGCCTTGGCCTGGACTGCGTCGTCGTAGATGTTGCCTGTCGCGACGATGACGTACTTGTGCGGCGTGGGACCTGCGGAGATCTTCGCCTTGAGCGCCACGCGCTGGTCTCGCGCGTCGTCGATGCGGGCGAGCGCCGCCTTCACGTGGGGATCGAGCGCGGCGCGCACGGCCTCGATCGACGGGCCGCCTTCTCCGCGATCGATCTCGGGTGAGAACGCGATGCGCTCGGCGGCGTCTTGCACGCTGGTGGCTCCAGAGAGGAGAGCGCGAGCCAGGAAATAAGAGATGCCGTGCCCCAGCAGGCCGGCCTTTTGATAGCGCTCCACGGCGATGTTGACGAGCGGCGCGCCCTGATCGTCGGTGCCCTCGGCGCCCAACGCGCGGAGGATCGTTCGCTCTACGCCGACGCTCGTGTGCTTGTCGATGTAGCGCTGCACGTCGTCGGCGACTTCTGCGGCGAGCGCGCGGCAAGAGGCGACTTTCTTCTCATCAACGGGGACTCTGGCCATGGCGGAACCTAACTCTTAGCGCGCTTGGCGCCGCGCGTGCGCGTGACGAACAGGGCAATCCCCAAGAACAAGCCGATTGCGATCGCGACGAGCGCGTGAGCAGAACGCGGCGGGTGCGTTGGCGTCGCGAGTTCGAGCTTCATCGCGGTGGTGCACGGCGGCTGGCCGATCCCGGAGCAACCCTCGTTGATGCGTGCCTCCGGTGCGCTGTCGGCGCGCATTGCGGCGCGCGCGAGCCCGGTGTTGGCCTTCTCACGCCAATCGGTGTCGTCGATCGAGTCCGCCGCCGCGCGCATCGACACGAACGCGGATTTCATGGTGTACACGTCGTTGCGGGTCTCCGCGTCGCCCGCGATGTTGGCGAGTCGTGCAAACCCTTCGGCGGACCAGCGCGTGCCCTTGGACTGCGCGGCGAGCTTCGCGTTCGAGATCGCGAAGGGAAGATCGGCGCTCGCCCGCGCGGCGTCGGAAGCCGTCAAGGCTTGGCCTCCGCCGTGGTCCACCCTCCACCAAGCGATTACGAGCAACAGAAGTGCGCAACCGACGAGCAGCAGCGCGCGTCGCACGAAGTGAAGTCTCAAGTGAAGTCTCGCTTGCGGAAGAACATCCACGCGAGCACGAGCAGCGTCACCGAGTAGGCGACGGCGTGCAGCGCCGAGGTGCCAACATACGACCAGATCGGCATGTCGGAGACCTGTCCGAGCAGCACCGGTCGAGGCGGCACGTACAAGTGCAGATTCGGGCATAGGTGGGCGAGGACGACGCCGCCCATGTGGCCAAAGTCGCCGACGTCGCGCTTGGGCAGATGCGCGAGCGTGTCCGCAGAGCGACCGATGACGAAGACGGCGAACGAGAAGGTCGCAGTCAAGAACGGGCTAGAGAACGACGAGAAGAAGGTGGCCACCGCAGTGATGATCGCGGCCTCGCAGAGCGTCAGCGCGGCCGCAGCGAGCACGAGGCGCCGGTCGTCTCCTGCTGCGGAGGCGAGCATCGCCATCGCCAACAGCGCGGCGATCGCCCACGGGAGCAAGACGAACACGCGCGTGTACTTCGCGCGCAGCAGCAGCGCGCCGAGGATGAGCGCGAGGAGGACGGCCGCACCTGCCACGATCGCGGGCTTCTGGCCGGATACGATCGCGAGGATGGCGAGCACCAGCGCCGCGTCGACCGCGATGAAGGTGACGAGGACCCAGAGCGTGCCGAGGTACTTCCCGACGATGTACTCCGAGCGACGCAGCGGCCGCGCGAGTATGGGGAAGATGGTCTTCTGCTCGACCTCGCGGTGCAGTGAGGTCGCGCCGACGACGATGGCGGCGATCGCAGTGAAGAGCGACGCGAACATCGCGCCGAGATCCGAGACGACGCGCGACTCTTGGTGGAGCGAGAGCGACGCGACGATCAGCGAGTATGCACCCGTCGCTAGCGCGAGCCCGAACAGGCCGAGCAGCAAGCGCGCACGCACCGCCTCGCGGTAAGCGTTCATGGCCACGACGAACACGCGCATCAACATCGTTCGTCCTCACTAGCAGAACGCGCGGCGCGGCGGAAATCCCCAGCGAAGCCCGCAGTAAGACTCAGCCGGTGCGCGGCTCGCGGATCGAGCGCTTCACATAAGCGCGCAACAGCTGCGGGACGCTCAGCATGGCCGCGCGGAGGCGCTCCTCGTAGAAGGCGCGCACGAAGCCCTGGCCGATGTCCACCAGCGCTCCGTAGGTCACGAGCGTCTTCACTTCGCCGGTAGTGGTCGTGATGGGCGTCGCGCGGACGAAGCCCCACGCGTCGTCGATCCCGTGCGCGTACGCGGGGTCCAACCAGAAGCGCAACGTCTGCTCCTTCTGGTACTTGCGGACATGCAGCACATAGCTCGCCGTGACCAGTGACGTGCCTTGCGTGATCTGAACATGTTGATCGTCGCCGTTGCCGTCCACGCGCTTGGCGGTCTTCACGCGCGGGAGGATCTGCGCGAAGGCGGCCTCGTCGCCCGCCAGCGAGAGGACCTCGTCGGGCGTGGCGTCGACCACCGTGTACGCGACGCCGCCGATCCATCGATGGTCCTCGTCGTCGTCGCTGGTGACCGTCTGCTCGCGCACGATCGTCTCGCCGTTCGACAGACGAGCTGTCTCTTCCGTCGTCAGCGGCCGAGCGTCTCCTCGCGCGATCGCGGGGACCAGCCAAAGCGCGGCAGCGCAAAGGATCGCGCCAAGTTTGTGGAACGCCGTCAGCCGCATGCTCGAAGAGGGTAACGCGCCCGCGCGCCAACACAATCCTGATAAGGTCCGCCTATGCGTAATCGCGGCTTCTTCCTCATCATCCTGATCGCGTGCGGCAGCCGAACGGCGTTGTTGATCGACCAGCCTCCTCCTTTTGATGCCTCGACGGAGGGCGGACGCGACGCCTCGCGCGATGCGTTCCCCGAGGCAGAGCCCGATGTCGTGTTCCCGGATGTCGTCCCGCCCATTGATGTCGTCACCCAAGACGTGGTCACGCCCAACGACTGCGCAGATGCCGCCGTCACGCTCGTCTATCTCTTCAGCGAGAGCGGCAACCTGCTGAGCTTCAACCCGTCGAACCTCGCCTTCAAGACGATAGGCAAGGTCAACTGTCCGACGATGGCGACGCCGAACTCGATGGCGGTCGACCACACGGGCGTTGCGTACGCGAACCTAGTCGGCAACACCGGCGAGATCTGGAAGATCAACACCGGCAGCGCGGCGTGCACGTCGACCTCCTTCAAACCCCAGAGCGGCTTCATTCGCTTCGGTATGGGCTTCACCGGAGATCTCGACGGCGGCGAGAGCCTGTATATCTCGGACACGCAAACGAACCCGAGTGGCGCGCTCGGGCAGGTCGACGTCATGAACTTCAACGTGAGCGTCGTCGGCGCGTATCAGCCCGCTCTACCGCGCTGCGAGCTTACGGGGACAGGCGACGGCAAGCTCTACGCGTTCTGCGTCGAGAGCGTCGGCAGCAAGCTCGCCCTCGTCGATCAAAAGACCGCGAAGGTGATCGGCTCGGACGACCTCAAGGTCGGAGGTCAGGTCGCGTTCGCGTTCGCCTTCTGGGGCGGTGACTTCTGGATGTTCACGGGCAGCAACGGCTCCACGCTGACGAAGTACGATCCGATCACGAAGGTCGAGTCCACCGTGATGACCATCACGGACACGATCGTCGGCGCCGGGGTGTCGACTTGTGCGCCTGTTAAGTAGGTAGGTAGATCATGGATGATCTGCGTTGTCGGTTCCCCTCAGACGATTTCGTGCCTGAACGCTTACGGCCGTAACAGTTCTCGCCCCGCCGTCATTTATTATTTCGCTGACAGCCTTCGTCAGGGCCTCGAGCTGCTGGCGGTCCCCTTGAAGTACCTTCCGGTCAGCGAATAAAACGATGATGTCTTCGCCGAATTGGAGAACTGCTTGGGGTGATAGTGGAACACGGACTGACCGGCGCTGTCCGCGGTCACCCCGACGTGGCCAATCGGCTGGTCGTTGCTGAAGGCCGACGTGTCCAGGTCGGCACTGCTGCCGGAGTCCTTGCGCCCGTAGAGGAAGAAGCCGTCGGCGAGCACGCCGATCAGGTTGCTGTCGTCCCGCGAGACGCTCGGGGGCTCGGAGTGATAGTGATAGAGGTTGTCGGGCGACGGCGTGGGATGCCCTTTACAACGATCCAGCGTGTTGAGCTCGTTCCAGATGTCGCCGCCACCGGCGAGGAACGCGCTCCAGCTGTCCGGACCCGCGAGCGGGCTGAGGATGGCCACGCCGTCCACCGCCACGCCGACGGTGCCCTTCCCGACTTCCGTCCAGCTGCTATCTTTGCCCACCGGATTTAGCAGGACTTCCATCGTCTCCGTGGCGGTCGTAATCGACGCCGTAATACCTCGCGAGGTATTGATGGACTTATCGGCGTTGTCCGCCTGGTAGCAGGCGTCGGTCGACTCGTAGTAGCTGCTCTTGTGCTGGGGATGATTGTCCGTGGTGATGACGACGTAGTCGGCGCCGTTCTTCGTGGTCTTGGTGAGCGTCACGCGGCACGAGAACCGGAGCCAGGCACCCGTGAGCCCGAGAGCCTGGCGGCTCGCAAGGCAACTCGACACATCGAACGTCAGCTCGGCACAGCCTTCACTCGAGACAGCCGACGTCGGCGTGGAGTTGGCGGTGTACGTGCAAACCTTGGGCGTGGAGCTCGACCCGGAGCTGCACGCGAGAGCAGCGGTGACTGCCAGCCAGACTGAAACGAACTGGACCGAGGTCCGCATTGTGAATCGCTCCTCTTCGAGGGGTACCCCGAGCGTGCCGCAGCTATCACGCATGGTCGTCCTCCGCCAGCACTCGGGTAAATCCTTGCGAGGATCTGGGGCATGACCTGCACAGAAACGCAGGAGCGCGGTAGGGAGTGCCCTTGCCCTTGCCCTTTATGAGGGTTCGGGCTGCCCCCCGCACAGATCCGAGCGAGCGGAACCAGCGCACTCGGCTCCTGCCCTGGGGTCTGGCGGCGAAGCGTTCCTCGGGCCAGGGATGTAGGATCTTCGGAGTTGGTATCCAGCGGACGGAAAGCCGTTGCATGCGTTACCAAGTGAGGCGACTGCGCTGGCCGCGTCTCCGAAGAGCAAACAGCCAGCACAGTACGATCCCGTTTTGGAACACCCTCGAAGCACCAATTCATTTCGTCCTTTGGCAGCGTAGCGGTCAAACGCGATCAGTCGGGTTTTCGCAGGGTGCAGCTCCAGAGAGAACAGCCGCATTCTTTCACGGAGCTCTGCCAGAAGCTGCACGGCGTCGGCGTGATACTGAAATCCAACAACGGTGTCGTCTGCGTAACGCACGACAACGACGTCGCCACGTGCGCGGCGCGTACGCCACTGTTGAATCCAGAGATCGAATACGTAGTGCAGGTAGACGTTCGCAAGGAGCGGCGAGCCCTGAATCGTTTCGACCTACGTTCCGTGATCCATGACTCCCGCGGCGAGCCACTTGCGCAGCAGCCGAAGGAGTCGGCCATCCGAAATCCGGCTCTTCGTCGGAAGTCGGGCTGCTGAAGTCATGCGGTATGACGAGCAGGTGGTGGGATGAGTCCGAGCGCGAGGAAGCGAGAGATTGCGATTGGCGCGACCGGCGCTTGTCACGGCAAGGCTCGCAAGCCCAATCCCTACTTACTTGCAGACGGCAGTTCCGTTCGGACCTGGCACACACATCTTCGGAGGGCAGTCTTGCTCCACGGTCCCCTGTCCCTTCGTGCACAACACGAGAACCGTTCCCGTGACTGGCGCAGCGTTGGGGAACTGATTGCCGCAATACAAGCCGTCTTTCATCGACGCGCACTCGTTGCACTGATCCGGCACACCGTTCGGGTACGCGAGGCAGCCGCCGTCGCAGAGCGTGAGCATGAAAACTCCGCCGTCGTGGCACTCGACGAGATCGTCCTTCGAAGGAGCGGTGCCGTTGAGTCCGTTGAAGCCGCAGTACCAGCCGTTGCCCCTTCCTTTGCAGAGCAAGGCGACGTCGGGCGCCCCGGCGTCACGCACGTCCGTGTCCTTCATGTTCACGTCGTCAAAGGCGTCGCTCGTGTCGATCGATGCGTCGCACGAGGAGCCGTCGCACGTGTCGTCGAGCGGCTGGTCGATGAAGTCGACCAGCAGCGTACAACCCGCGAGCGCGCCACCGCAGACTGCACCGATTGCGAGACGTGCGGCGTGGATGCTCACGAAAGAGAGCTTAGCGCAGTTTGCAAGTGTTGGACTTTCGCCACGCGGTCAACGAAAGCGTCCCCTTGCGAAGTTCGTCGACAAGAACATGGAATGCGGCCTGCCGCGCGACAACGGACTGCTTGGGACTGAGCGGCTCGTAGCGATACAGTCTCCGCATGCCTTGGCAGCTACGACGGAGCGCTGTGGTCGGCGTTGAGGCGCATCTTCATCGAGACCGAGTCGAGGTTCTACGGCGAGGGAAACGGTGCGGTGGTGTCGCTGCAGCGGACGTCATCGGACCTGAAGCGTAATCCGCACATTCACGCAGTGTCCTGGACGGGCACTAGTGAGCGGGCAGGGGAGTTCGAGTTCGAGATTTTGTCACGCATGAGCACGCGCGACGTGGAGGCGGTGATCGAGCGGACGCGGGACAAGATGTTGGCGTGCCTGCCGGCGCAAGATGCTCGCGGTCGGCACGGAGGATGACGCAAACGAGATGGCCCCGCTCGCGCCCTCCGCAGTGGCAGGCACGACGCCCCCAGCAGGCCCAGAGTGGCGCCGCGGGAGACTACCGGTGACGCATCAAGCAATGAAGGTGGAGCGCCCGTTGTGCGGCGCGCTCGACGGGTTCACGCTGCACGCCGCCACTCGCGCGGCCGCCATGGACGACGCCGGGCGCGAGTCATTGCGCAAGTACATTCTCAGACCGGCGGTCGCCCAAGCGCGAGTGACGCGCGGCCCCGACGGGCTCGTGCGCATCGTATTCAAGAAGGCGTTGTCCGACGGGACGGTCGCCGTGGACACGGCCCCACTTTCGCTTGTCAGTCGTCTCGCCGCATCGGAGCCACAGCCGAGGTTTTCCCCCCCCTTCGGGTTCGACGTGCTGGAGTGGTCCAAGCTCGAGGTCGGGTGCGGAAGTCGCCAGCCTTGGGCTCGACTACCTCATGGTAAAGTACCTGAGTGATACCGTGGACATGTTCGTGCCACACATTTGTTGACTCGGGTCAGGCCCCCTCGCGGGGGCGTCTCGAGCCGACCGTGCCGCGACAACTAGGCTACTTCGGCTTGCGACCGAAATTCGCACGAAGCTCCTCTACGTACCGCTTCGCAATGGATCTCCCCATGCGCATCCAGTCGCGAACGCTCGGCGGAGCCGGTGGCTCGATCGGCGCTTGCTTCGGCGGAGGCTCCACTCGCTCCAAGCGCCCGCGCGGGACGTCCGTGAGCCAAAGCGTAATGGCGTTCACGCAGTGCCAATCGCGCGGCTTCGCGATCTCCAACAGTTGCTCCTTGGTCACGTCGTCGAGTCGCTTGGCGCGTGATTGACTCATCAATCGTCCGAGCGCCAAGCATCGCGCCGCGTCCTCCTGCTCGAGCCAAAGCCAGCGCGAGTTGGGTAGGCGTTCGAACGCCGCGCGGCGCTCGTCCACGGTCTCCCACGTTCGCGGAAGTTCGAACCGCTTCTCTCGGACAATGACCACCTTGGTGATCTGCGCCAACTCCGTTGCTCGGTTCAGCGCGCCGGCGACCGAGGCGTGATGCAGACTCGCGACGAACAACACGACGATCTCGTGTCCCGGCGACCGAACGCTCATCGAGATTCGCTCGCGCTCCACCCGTGAATCCACTTCGAACGAAGGCACGGAGACGAGCGCCTCACTCAACCCTTCGGCCAACTGCGCTATCTCGACGGGAACGCCTGACTCGACCTTGCTGCCCAGCTCTACACGGACGCGCGCAAGCTCGTTGGTCCAGACCGCTTGGACTCGGTCATCCTCTGACCTCGGAGTCGTTGTCTCGTCGACGACTGCGATTGCGGGTTTGCCGGAGGCGGCCCTCAGAAGAGCGGCGAGGAGCAGGCGGGGCGTCATACCGGGCGCATCCAGCAGAGTCTCGAGATCCACCGCGGTCAATGGGCCGGGGAAGCGCTTGCGCCCCCCATTCGCCGCTAGTCTCTTGTGCCACGCGCGGAGCAATTGTTCGCGTTCGGACCTGCTCGGGCTCTCGAGCACCAGCACCTCGGAGGCCACTCTCGTCTTTTGTGGAAGGCTCAATCGCGGCTCGATCGATTGCAGCCATTCGCTCGTCAACGCTAATTGAACGATAGTCAGCGACGGCACGGTGTCGATCAATTCACCAATGAGATTGCCATAGCCGCGCACGCGCGCGTCGTCGTCGCTCGCTAGGTTCTCCAATTGATCAAACACGAGCACCAACGGCGCGACGGGCGCAGCCATGGTGGACAAGAGGCGGAGCATTTGCATTACGTCTGCTTCGCCCAGCGGGGTGGTGTCGTCGACCGTGCGCGGCTCGCGTCCCGACAGCCACGCTAGTTCTGCCCAGTGATGTCCGCGATCGCGGACGTCCAAAGACAATAGACTGCGCAACAAGTGTGTGGCCGGCGCGGCCTCGGGCAATTGCGAGATGACGCTGGCGACTGCATCATCGACGCGACGTGCACGAGTCTCGCCGTCGAGCGATCGCATCTGCTCGATGGACGCACTCGGAAACACTCCGCCTTCGCCGTCTGCGAGCCAATGACTGACCAAGAGGTCCAGCGGCGTGAGCTCCGTACCGCGCACGGGGAGACACAACTGATCGATGATCGTGGCCAGCACGTCGCGAGGCCCGACGTTGATCCCGAAGTAGGGCCGCAACAGGATCAGGGTGGCGCGCGGGCCCTCACCTTGTCGAAGACGAGCAAACACGTGTGTCTTGCCGCCGCCAGCGGGTCCGAGGATCGCCAACGCGCGCGATGGCGTTTTGGTGCTCCGCCGTATTTGCTCGATACGCTCTACGATTGCTGACGACACGTGAGCGTTCAGCGCAGTGACGTCGATGAAGTCGTCGGAGAACGGGGCGCTCTGAAGGCCAATGGCGAGACTCACGTGCGCGCTCCTGTTCTGCGCGGACTAGCGATTACCCAGGAAAGCAAGGTTCCGTCCGGGCCCTGTGGACACCAGTCGGCGTCGTGAGGCGAGAGCCTACCCATTCCGCTCTCGGGCTGTAGCGCGAAGAGTCCGCGGCGCGCACCGTCCAAGAGAGCTCGCTTGCTCTCGACGGAAGACCCGTTGCACGCTCGCAGCAGCTCCGGCACGCGAAGTGGGGTCGCGCTCGCTGCGACGCGTCTCGCGATCTCGATCATCAGCGACTCGCTCGACGAAGCCACCTGGGTCGGCGACGAGAGGCCCGCGTCCGTCCGCAAAACCGTCGAGCCCGTCGCGATCGCCTTTCGAACGAGTCGCTGCGCGGCCGTCAATCGCGCCAACAGACTCGCGAGGTCTGCGCTCTCCACGACAGACTCGCGCTTCGAGCTCGCCAACACGCCGACGCCAGCGTCAGTCGCGACTCGAATCAATACGCCGCGCGACACCATGTCGGCGACGGCCTCCTTGATCTCGCGGGCGCTCGCGCCGGCGATGTCCATGGTGTTGATGAGCTTCGGGCCGCCGCTCGTCGCGCGCGCGACTTGGTCTGCGATGGGGACGCGAGCGTTCGTGCCGACCTCGTACCCGTGGGCCTTCAACCTCGACAAGAGCGCCGGGAGATGCTTGCGCAATGCACGGAGCTCCGCCTTGGGGATGGCGCCGTGCTGACGCACAAGCGCGTCGATCCGCTCGAACACGCCCTCGACATCGACCTTCGCCTTGGCCATGACAAAGCCATACCCCATCTACGGGCGGATTGTTCCGTCGGCGAGGCTTGGACGCGCCTGATTGTGGGTGAGCGTTACCGCCCCGAGCACAAGTAGGATCGCGAAGCCTCGGTGTCTCCGGTTCATGAACGTGGCCTATCACGAGGGGCAATACTCTCGGCGAACGTACCGTTGCAGAAAGTGCAGCAAGGACGACGAAGACCGCTACATGTTCTGTCTGGGCTGCGGGGCAAGCTCTTCGAGTGAGCCGCTGCCCTCGCTCTCGTAGTCGGCACCAGGTAAGCCGCAGAACTTGATCTGTCCGTTTGCCTTCGTCGAGCTCGGTGCAAAAAGGCGACAAAGCGCTTTGCCAGAAGCCCCCGGCAACGTGCCTCTTCGAGTGTTTGCTGTGAGGCTCCTTCGCGCGATCGCCACTTTCGTCTTAGTAGGGTGCGGCGGAACAATCGCCATGCTCGGGCAAGACGCGGGTATCTTCGTTCGATGGGCGATCAGCCGTGGCAAGTGGTCTCCAGCAACGTCTCGTGGAGCGAGCTCGAGGTGATTCGAATGGGAGGCGACTTCGACCGCGCGTGCGCCGTCATTGGGCCGCCGACGCGATCGGAGCTCACGAGCGGCGTGACGCTCGAGGTCGTCCAAGAGGGCACGGAGTTGCTGGTCGGCGTGAGCGCTTCGGCTCGAATCGGCGCGAGCGGCTTTGCCTGGTGTGCGGCGCGGATCGATCCGCCACTGCTCCTCGGCATCTCCGCGGCGAGCACCCAGTACGTGTCGGGCCAGTCTCCACCGGGGGAGCCAGGGCAACAGCCACACCCTATCTACACTTATTCTCCACTGTACGCGTGGTTCGCCCAGAACAACGATCCCCGCGCAGCCGTATTGCTGGAGCAGGCCTCGCGCGCGGTGAGCGCGGATTGGATCGCGATCAGCCAGGGGCTCGCGCAGGTCGCTGGCTCTGTGATCGTCAGCGACACTTGTGTCTATGTCTACTGTCAGCGATCCGGTGAAGGCACACCGCACGTGGACGTAGCCGTGCGGCTCGCGCGCGCACTCGGCGAGGCGCGACGAACGCTACAGCACAACGCGTTCGAGGTCGGAGTCGCGAACCTCTTGGGCGCCGTCTCGGCATCGCACGGACTGAACCTCGATGCGGAGCGATTGAAGGTCTCGGGGCGCTATGCGGAGTTCGACGTCGTGGTCGCAGTGACCACTCTCATGCAGCGCCCGATCACTGTCGTGCGGATCTTCTTCGCGAAGCCGCTCGACTTCACTGTCGCCGCTTACAACGTTGCCTTCGGCGAATACTGGTTCTCGCAGCACACCGATCCGCTCCCCGACGTCATGCTCGATAACGCGTCGTTTCAGGCCAAATTCACGCTGCGCGGGCGAACGGACAGTGACGCGGAGCGGTGCCTCTATCGTGACTTCGGCGCCGCGCTGGTCGCGCTCCACGCGCGCGTGCCTACGCTTCAATCGATGCTCGCGTACCATTGCTCACTCGAGCTCGTACTCGACGGAGTGCCAGATGCCGCGACGGTAGGCTTCGTGATCGAGCAAGGCGTGCGAATGGCCGTGACGATGGCGCCCCAGTCTGTGAGCAACCTACGTAGACGTGAGTGAACACGCGTCGCTCGAAGGTCGGCGTGCGCGTCTCGAGCCCTACATGATCGCGACGCGGCCGATCATGGCCAGAGTCGGTAGATGATCAGTCCAGGAGTGCTGACTACTGTTCGCGCGCCGACGGCCACGACTCGCCCGTCCTTCACGGGCACTATGTGGAGCGGGCAGGGGAGTTCGATTTTGTCAGGCTCGAGCATGCGCGACGTGGCGCGGTGCTCCAGCGGACGCGGGACAAGATGTTCGCGCACCTGCGTCGTCGCAAGATGCTCGCATTGCTCAAGTACATTCTCAGACCGGCGCCCAAGAGCGAGTGACGCGCGGCCTGGACGACGTGATGCCGCGCGGTGGCGTTGCGCCAGTGGGCTCAGCGTTTCGTTCGCGTGGACGCTCCCTCCGGCGTCACGGGACGTCCGAAGGGTCTCCAGGAGGGAGCCATGGCGTAGTTCTTCGAGCCGGCTTCGAGCGAGACGACCGCTCATGCGAGCGGACGTAGGGTCGGAGCCGCCGAAAATTTCACCGCCCAGTCTCTTCGTTGGGAATGTCGCAAAACCCTGGGCTGGACCGTAGGGTCCATCATGCTTGGCATCCGCACGCTCCACCTCGCGGCTCTCCCCGTCGTTCTGCTTGCCTGCGCGCTCGCGCAGCCGGCGGTCGCTCCGTCCCCGAGGGGCACGGTGCCGTTGGAGGCAAATTGTTGCGGGCGAAGCCAATCCTCTCAGGTGTTGTCGTTCGCCGAAGGCGGCGACAATTATCGAAGCGTCCACGTCGACACGATCGCGCCCGACAAGATGGCGCAGTTCGCGGGAGCGCGTCGGGAGTGGATTGTGGAGATGAAGCGCGCCCATGGCAACGACGGCCGCGGGCTCTTCATGCAGGTCGGGAAGAATCGGCTTTACACCATCCGCAGCTTCGCAAGGTTTGGCGACTTCGACACGCGCGGCGCCGTCATCGAAAAGTCACTCGCTGCGCTGCCGAAGGAAGCGGGCTCGCGCTACGACCGCCTCTGCGACACTGCGCTGGTGTTCCCGCATTCGAGCGAGATCTGGAGCGTGGACGGCGACCTTGGGTACGCGCCCGCGGAGGGCGCGATCACCGAGCAGATGGCGGCGTCGGGGTTGATGATCATCGAAGACGTGCGGCCCGATCCACGCTCGCGCGATCGCTACGTGAACGCGGTGGGAGAGATGAACAAGGCGCTCGCCGAGGCGCACTATCCCCTCACACGGAGCACGTACCAGAGCGTCTACGGGAGCGGCCACCTCGTCACGCTTTGGCTGGCGCGCTCGAACGAGGAGCTGGAGAAGGCGGGGCTGCCCATGGCGGCCATTGCGCGCGCGCGGTGACGCGAAGGCCGCCGAGCTGCAGGGTGACTGCGAAGCGTCGGTCGTCCACAGCGAGACCGCGCCGCTGGTCATCCGCCACGACCTCACAAGCATGTGACCGATCACTTTTTCGATCGACGCATGTCGAGCACGCGGCAGGACGTGACGACCGTTGGGAGCTCTGCGCCGAGGCCGATATTTCATGGTTGCGTGTCCTGGCTATCGAGGCCGTCGAGGGCATCGGGCGCCGACAAGAAACGAGCAGACGATGTTGCCTGAGCTATTGCGTCTCCGCATCGTCTGCAACTCGCTCGTTGGCTCTCCGAGCGAGCGACTGGCCAGACCGTTACGGCGAGACCACGCCCAAGGCGAGCCAGCAGAGCTTCGAGTGACGGCTTCGTATTGCTGTCGATTTGTCGGTGGAGGAATGAACGATGAATGGCAATGGGTATGGTTGTGAATCAATCAATGCCCCTGCGTATTGCGTGTTTCATAATTGTTGCAATGGCTTGCGGTGGGGCCGGCTCCTCTGGCAACCGGCGATCCTATTCACAAGGAGCGTTGGGTGCTTTGGCGCCCCGCCCAGACGCAGGCCTTGTGTCCCGGCCGGTGACCCTCGCTCGGCTGGACCTGACGGCAGACACTCGCTTCGACCTCACGATGCACTCGTTCCGCGCGGCGGACGGAGACGTGATCACCGGGTTGCACGGCCACGATACCCGGGCTGGCGGTGAGACGGTCCACAGCCCCACGGTCGTTCGCTTGAACGACCATGGTCATGTGCGCTGGGCAGTCGAGATCGCACCCAGTGCGCCGGACGGGCGGATTACTGCACTCGTTCCTCTACCAGGCGATGCAGCCGCGGTAGCGTTCACGACGGAGAACACCGTGGGCGTTGTCGTGTTCGAGGCCGACGGAAGGTTCGTTGGCGGCAGTCCTTCCAATCTAGCGAGGGATACCTGACGAGTCTCTGCGTGCAGGGCGACTCGCTCCTCGGAGCGGGCTCGTTCATGAGTAGTTTTCGAGCCGGCTCGCGTACGTTCTCGAGCCCCTAGGCGGGGACGGAAATTCCAGGGCCGCCAGCACTGAGCCGATGCGCTCTACCGACGGCCTCCATGGGTAGGTTATTCGAGCCCCAAGGCATCATGGATCGCGCGCTCACGCAGGCCTACAAGGCGGCCTTGGAATGGCCTTGCATGAGACTGTGACCTGTCACGTTGTTTGGGACACTCAAGGGTTCGCTCCAGAGGTGACCGCACATGCCGACGACCCGGGACTCGCTGCATGCGTGCACGGCGTACTGGCGCTGCTTCGAATGTGTCCTCGAGTCGAGCAGGTGACCTACAACGGTCACTGGCCGTAACTATCTCCCTACGACGATGATTATCGCCCGTGGTGTTCCGAGTGTTCCTTGTCGTCGTGGTGCTCCGAGTGTTCCTTGTCGTCGTGGTGTTCTTGGTCCTTGTCGTGGTGCTCCGAGTGGTCCTTCTCTTCGTGACTGAGATGATGGCGCCGCTCGACCAGCTCCGAAGGCTCGGAGCCATATTTTCTCCAGCGTTGACCGTCGCGGAAGTACCACTCAGCCTTGTACAAGTAGATGGTGCGCCCTTCGTACTGGGTGGTCGGCGCGCCATCGATGTCGGACGGAACGCCGTCGACCTCGACATAGGCATATCTCACCGTCGGCTGCTCGTGCGTGGTGATGGACGCCTCGCAGCCCGCCGCGCCGATGAAGAGGACGCCAGCGAGTGAAGAGTATTTGAACATGTCGTCGCAGGAGCAAGCGTGGTGCCACGACGGTCCCCGCGGAAATCGGCCGCACCCCGGGATCGCGCAGTGCCGCGGACGTGCGCCGTGTGGCGTTCGTGCATCGCGCGCGCCCTACTCCCCTCGGCCCCGTTGGAGATGGCGGTGACATTCGCCTCGGTTCATCCCTTGGGGATGAATGGATTCATCCCTTGGGGATGAACGGCCTAAGAGCGCGCACGGGAGCTCAGAGCTTGGCGACGTCGCATGTGCCGTCGGCGGCGCTACGCCAGGCATTGAACACAATCTCGCTGGCGCTCACATAACTAGGATGGAGCGGGCACAGATTGGCGGGTAGGGGGATCTTTCGCCGTCCGCTGCCGTCGCGGCTCATCGCCCAAAGGAACTGTCGAAGCACGCTGCCCTCGACCTCGATTGACCAGTAGACGATCTCCTGATCGTCCGCTCTCCACTCGCCGTAAGAGAGTGTTGTCGTCGCGGCAGTAGCCGGCGCGACCAGGTCCATTTGTGGGCCGCCGTCGAGCGGACGTACGACCTGCCGGAACGGGTAGAGCATCACGTTGCCAACCGGTACGGAGACGTCGGGATGCTGCTGCATCCACATGATATCGGTTCCCGCGTGGCTGAAGCGCGAGTCGTTGGTGCCGAGGACGTCACCGAAGTTGGTCCACGCGCAGCAGCCCTTCTGAGACTGGCAGAGCGGGCATCCGACGAAGGCCACCGCCTGCATCGACGTCGTCCCGGATGCGGGCATGCTCCAGACCGGGCGCTGCCATTTGACGGCCAGGTCGATGGCGGCCGAGAACGAGACGGTTCCGGTCGCGTCACTCGAGCCCTGTTGGTGCGGATCCACGGGAATGACGAGCTGCGACGGCACGAGGACCGTCGTGATCGAGGAGACCGTAGGCACCACGCTGAAGCTCGCGCGCGCGATATGGGTGCCGAGCACGCCCGCATCCGGTTCCGCGCTGAGGAAGATCACTTTGCCGTCGTCCGTCCACGATGGGTTCGCGGCGAGGCCCGCGACCGTTGAGCCCGCAATGACCGTCTGTGCGCTGGGCGCGCTGAGCTTGAAGACGACGATCTGCGTTCCCTCGTAGTACGCGCCGATGTTGGCCTCGTTCTCCATCGCGAGGCCGTTGCCGTCGGGGTCCTTCCCATATCGAGTGCCCACGAGCCATCCGTCGGCCGACAGGCGCGCGTGTGAGATCTCGCGAGTCCCCGTATCGAGCACGAGTCGAAGCCCCGTCCCATCGGTCTTCACAGTGTAGAGACCGAGCCTGGGTGTTCCGCCGTCCACGACGGGTGCTGCGTCGACCGGTGCCGAGTCCACGGCGGTGTCGATCGTCGCGTCAGGCAGGCTCGAATCCGTGTCACTCGCGTGGTCGCTCGTCGAGCAGGCCCACATCGCGGCGCCGGCGATCAGGATCCCAAGCAACCCTAATCGAAGCTGAGCTTGGATCGCCGTGAACGACATCTGGTGGATGCTCCTTTTAGTCGTCATCAGGGCTTGGCCCGTAGCATGTCCTGCGTTCTCGTCTCGAAGTCGCTGGCGTCGTGGCGCTCGTGGAGTTGCTCCGAGAGGACGCCAAAGGCGCGATTGACCATGCGCCCTCGCTTCACAGCAGGGCGTTCCCCGATCGTGTCGGTCCAGCGGAGCACGTTCTTGTAGGCGTCCACCGTCAGAAACTCGGCGGCGTCATACACCTTGCCTTTGACCAGCGCGCCATACCAAGCCCACACGGCCATATCGGCGATCGTGTACTCGCTGCCTACGAGATATTCCGTTTCGCCGAGTCGCCGATCGAGGACATCGAGCTGCAGTTTGACCTCCATCGCGAATCGGTCGATGGCATATTCGATCTTGATCGGCGCATACGCAGTAGAACTGCCGCCCAATTGCCGCGCAAGGGGAAAACCACCACGCGCGTGCCCCCGCTGATTTGAAGCCATTCCCTGATCGCGACGGGCGCTGCCTCCATGACGACGACGTACTGGCCGCGCGAATTGGAGTAGAAGCCGTTCGCCGCGTCACGAAGCTGGTTCACCAGTTGAGGCACTTGCCAGACTGAAACCCTTGGTTCTCGCACTTGGGCATCTAGCACGCCTGATGGCCGCAGCCGCAGGCGTACACATGGCTCCCGCATCGTCCCGCTTCGCTTTCCATTGCAGGTCATGGCCCCTCCGGGTTCAATACGGTGCCGCTGCGGGTTTGGGAAACTTGGTGTTCATCTATCCCGACGGCGTAAAGTCGTGTTGACAGTACGATGCCAGGTAGATAGCTTTCGAGCGAAGAGGAGTGCGCAGGAGGGCCTGTGCCCGGGCTGTGCCGTCGTCGGCCGCGAAAAGGGGGAAACACATGATCCGCTTCATTTCAGCGTTCTGCTTTGTTTCTCTCACGACCATCGCCTGTTCAAGCGCTCCCGTTGCAACACCGTCTCTGCCGAACGAAACCAGCGATCCCAGCGCAGCTCCCGACTACTACGACACGGTCATTGTGTCTTCGACGGGTCGAGTTCGGTATCATCATACGACGCCCAAACAATACGCTTTCGAGCTGGCCATCCACGCTGGGCGACCAATTCCGCCGGATGACCAGCCAACGGCGCCTACAGATCAACGGTCGAGTCCAATCAGTCAAGACACAGGGTGTGCAGGGTCGAGCCTTTGGGTCTACGACTTCTCCGACACTCACAGTTGCACGACGACGTTGGACGGCACCCACCATCGCATCGGCTTCCAGTATGACGGCAGCGGCCTTCCCGAGACGGCCACCCTCTCGTCCTACAACCGAGTCTATGTTTGCGGGCTCAACCCATGTCATTGGGAGACTTGGAGCGCTGCCACCTGGATGTACGATCCTGGAACGAATAGCGGGTCGTTCACCACGGGACCGGAGAATTTCAGCGCGAACCAAGCTTGCACTGACGGCCTACGCGCAGGCTGCGCAGTACGTCCCGCTGAATCAGTGACGTAACAACGAGCCCCCGGCCATTGCACCTCATGCGACAGGCAATTTACGTGTTAGCAGTTTCCTCCATTCTCGGGTGCGGCCGGACAGGGCTCGGCGTACCCGAGGTTTTGGGAGGGGACGACTCCAGCGTGGACGATGCGAGCTTGGGCGACGCGATTGACGACGAACCCGACTTTCGGAGAGACGCGGCCGACGTTGGTCCAGATGCGCTACCAAAGTGTGGCCCCACGAACTGCACTGGGTGCTGCCAGAGCGACGGGTCGTGTGCGGGAGGGCACACCCTTGATGCGTGTGGAATGAATGGCGAGGCGTGCGAGCAGTGCCCGAAGGACCCCAATAGCTACTGCAACAAACCGGGTCCTGGGTGCATCACTCAACTCGCTGAGTGCACCCCACAGAACTGTGATGGCTGCTGCTTTCTCTATCCGAAGCCCAACTTTCAATTCTGTTCAAGCGGTGTTCACGCGAAGGCTTGCGGTCACAATGGAGAGGCGTGCCAAATCTGTGGATCGGGCCAGTGTCTCGCCGTATCTGGCGGCGGCAAGTGTCAGGGATCGCCTCCATGCACCCCTAACAATTGTTCGGGGTGTTGCGCTGGCAACATCTGCGCTATCGGTGTGCAAGACATCGCCTGCGGCACGGGTGGGGTTGTTTGCGCGGATTGCGACACGAACGGTAAGACCTGCGTGGGCAACGTCTGTAAGTAGGTCGGTAGTCGTCAGGGCCCAGGAATCGGAGAGTCGGACGCACCTCGCCGTCTTTCCAAGCACTCCCCAGGCTGACGGACGCTACATCTATTGGGAAGGTTGCCCGACGGCTCGCTGAAGAACCAGAGCATCCGCGACGTGCTTACTGGAAAGGGGACCGACCCGGGGTTCGTTACCGCCTATCAGGTGTTGCTTCGTCTTCCGTAAGGAACCGCACCTCGACACCCGCTGCTTCGGCCTCGGATGGACATCCGCACAGCGATCTACTCTCCTTGGGAGATGGAAGCCCCCATGACGCTGGGTCGAGAGGTCGAGTTGCGCACCGTCTTCCGGCTGGCGGGCGCCATGGAAGTTGCCGCCGATCCCACCAGGCCCGTCGTCTTCGTCCACCCCGACGATGCTCGGGCGTTTGAGGACTGGGCCGGGAGCGTTTGGTACCGGGCCGGGCTCGAAAGGTTGCCAGGAAGCGGAACAGCAACCGTGGACGGCTTCCGTTTTCTGCGCTCCGTCTGACCGACCTGCCCGCAGATCACCCGGATCGGACTGGCCACTCACATTTGTCAGGTTCTGTTGCAGGCTGCCGACTCTTGGTGAGCCGCTGGCGAACCGTCGCCTGCTACTTCGGCGGCAACACCTGACCGCACGTGGGGCACGTATCAGCGGAGACGATCTTGCCGCCGAGGAGCACCGTCAGGGGGACGCCTGCGAGCCTAGCGGCCTTCACGGCGATCTTCATCGATCCGAAGTCGCGGCCCTTCGAGTTCCCCCACAAGCTGTTAGCGGAGACGCCCATTAGCGCAGCGAGAGCTTTCCAAGTTCCGTGCTTGAGACGAAGGTTCCGCAACGCGGCACGAAGCAGACGACGCTCGCCCACCGTGAGGGAGTTCGTGCGCCTCTGCTTCGTTCGAGGGGGGTCGCCCGGTGAGAGACGCCGGGACACGAGATGAACCTCATTTGCAGGGAAGCTCCTGCCCGCAGTGGGCGCAACGACCGGCTAGGAGGACGGTACCGTTGGTAATAGTCTCGACCGGGATGCCTGCCACGTGGGCAGCCCGCACGGCGAGCATCATCGATCCGCCTTTGGAGTAGAGGGCGTTCTCGATGGCCTGCTTGCTCATCCCGATGGCTTCAGCCACGCGGTCGTAGGTCCCGTAGGGCCGGTGCAGGTTGCGAAGCACCGTCGCGAGTCTGGCTCGCTGCTCGGCGCTGAACACAGCGCGCGGCCTCGGAGATTTTGGCAGGGTCGGCTCGTTCGAGACGACCCGAAGTGCTTGCGAGCTTCGTCGGAGCGCCATCAATGAGGAGTGTCACAGTTTTATGAAAGAGGTCTATGGCGGTGTCGACATGCGTCCAACATTCCGCGACTCTCCTTCGCCCGATCGGACCGTCAGTCCCCTCCGAGCGCAACCCCAACCTCGGCGTCTATCCGGCTGTGGCGGCGAACCACGCCTCGGCGATGGCGTACAGCGTGTCTTCCGAAGCTGCGTCGCCTTCGGGGACGCCGTTGGCCGCGCCGAAGCTGTAGACGATGCGACCGACCGGGACGCCCTTGATGAGCACCGTGAAGGTGTCATCGCCGAGCTCCTGAATCGCGTAGGTTGTGCCGTCATAGGCGACTGACTTGTTGGGGACATCGGCGAGCGCGGTAGGGGTCGTCATGGGGCCACGCTGTCTAACACGGCACTCTCGAGCGAGCGGCGGATTTTCGTGGCTGCCTCCGGGGTCACCGCCGTGATGTTCGCGATGCCGGTCGGGGCATCGTCACTGCGGTTCACACATTGCAGTGCTGAGCGCCATGGGGCAAATGACGCTGATTCGGCCGCGTACGCTCGCGATCTCCGCGGCGGGCTTCGCTACGCTCGCGATGGCCTGCGGCCCTGGATCATCCATGCCCCTAGGCCCTCTCGACGAATTGACGTCCGACGCGGCGGTCACTGTCGAGGGTGGGCAGGACGCTAGAGCGAAATTAGACGCGGGCGCGACCAAGGAGTCCGGACCGCCGAACCCGTGTCCGGCGCTCACGTTCCAGTCGGGCGTCAAGATCCAGACGTTCGCGGACGCGGCGATGACTGCGACCTACGCCAAGCACCTAGGTGTTGGCGAGGTCGCGCCGACATGTTTTCTCGACGTGAAAAACCTCGTCGATCCCGACACGAATTCCGTTTACCCAATCACGGTCGACGTGGCCACGCACTTCACGCTAGAGGAGCTCGTCGGCACCGAGGTCTCGCAGGGTTTCGGAAAGTTCGTCGTCATAGAGCCTGCGGCCGTCGCGGCGCTCGAGACCTTCCGCAACACCGTCAATATCCCTGTATCGGTCAACAGTGGGTTCCGCAGCCCCGCGCACCAGGAGGCCGTGTGCACGTCGCTCTGCGGTGACCCGCTCGGATGCCCAGGAACGTGCGCCAACAACTCGCGTCATATGTTCGGCGACGCGTTCGATCTCCCCCTCGAGTTCTACACGCAGGCTCGTGCGCAGGCCGCGTGCGACTCGGGGTTCAAGTTTGCTTACCTCGAGAGCGGGACACATCTACACATCGATCAGAATCCGAAGTTCGATATGTGCGTGATTCAGTAGCTGCGCCTCTGATCAATGGTGAGTCCGCTCACTTGCAGCACCAGTGCGCGGTGTTGAACGCCGTGTGTGGTCGCGGCGCGTAGCAGCTGCTCTTGCTGGCGATCGCCGAATCGGCGTTCGTGCTCATTCCGTGGTCGGGGGGTAGCTCCGAGAGTGAATGCACGTTTTGTATGTGACGAGGGAAGCGTGCGTCGCACTCGCCATGTGCCGTGATGAGAGCGTCTGTCTTGCAACACCATCGCGAGCTATGAAAGTCGCGGTGCGGACCGGGCGCGTAACACGAGACGCTCTGTTGGTCGGCGGCCTGGGGGCACATCGCCATCGACGGCGCGCCCGGGATGTCGTCCACCGCGACCCCCACGACCAGCTTGGCGAACTCGGGGTCGCACTCGTTCGTCGCGACTCTCACGTTCGAGTCCGACGCGCTTGGCGTGACGGTAACGCTCGCGTCCGGCACGGTCGCGCGCGAGGTACCTTCGCGGGAGGCCGGCACGCGATCACGAGTAGTGCAAAACCAAGAGCGCGCATCGGCGCAAGTGTAGCTTCGATCATCGTCGCGTGTCGCACGAGTGAGCGAATGGGTATCGTTGCCTCCGTGAAGAAACTCTTCCTCCTTCGAGTCGTCGTGATCGCACCCATCGTCGCCGTCGCGTGCCGCACTCAGCCCGCAGGTAGCGTTGCGCGTCCGGCCGATTCCACTGCGGCATTGGACGCGGCGGCTCCCACGCCGGCCCCGCTAACCGCGACGCCGTTATCGACGCCAACCGATCCTCCGAGGACGGCCAACTCCCCGCGTCCGGCCGGTGGGCGATGCGCGTCTGCGCCTGCGGGAGTCACGGACCCCAAGCTGCACTACGACGAGTGCCACACGGACAAGGACTGCAAGGACGGTAGCCAAGGTCGCTGTGTCGCGATCTCACAAGTGCGCAGACCCGCGAGCAATCGGTGCACCTACGAAGAGTGCACGCGCGATTCGGACTGCGCCGCAGCAGGCGGAGTGTGCCTCTGCGGAACCTCGGCGGTCGCTCGCTCCTTCTGCCGCGCGGGCGACTGCCGCGACGCGAGCGATTGTCACGGTTTGCAGTGCCACGAAGTGCCCCCGGAGGTGACGGGGTCCTTCGGTGTGCAGGCGCAGTATTGTCAAACGCCAAAAGATACTTGCCACTCGGCGGCGGACTGCGCGGCGGACAAGACGTGCGGCTACGCTCCGGGCAAGCACGTCTGGGAGTGCGTGCCGAAGCTCGCGCGCCCCGTCGGATGATCGATCGTGGATTGGGGGGGTGGTGGTCGAATTCACCACCTTGCCAATGATGTCTTCGAGTGTTCTCCTAAAGTGATGCGAGCGAGTATCCTCCTGTTGATGGGCTCGGTGGCCGCGGCCTGCACCGGAACGATCGGCGGCGATGAGCCGACCACCGAGTCGACCGGCACGGCGCTCTGCGCGAAGGCCACGCCCGGCCCGGCTCCGCTGCGCCGCCTCACGCAAGAGCAATACGACAACACGGTGCGCGACTTGTTGGGGGACACGACGCACCCTGCTCGCGGATTTCCGAGGGACGCGACCGTCGGCGAGTTCTCGAACAACGCCACGACGCTCGTCGTCTCGCCGCTGCTCGCGCAGGCCTACGAGGCTACCGCAGAGGCACTCTCCGGCGTCGCGATCAAGAACCCGACGCTCCTCCCGTGCTCGCCTACGAAA
Organism: Myxococcales bacterium; assembly: GCA_043784605.1. GTDB lineage: Bacteria > Myxococcota_A > Polyangia > Polyangiales > Polyangiaceae > JANYHY01. The sequence goes on from JAYVYD010000171.1 coordinate 22,946, forward strand.
GATGGCGAGGACACGTGCGCGCGGCAGTTCATCACCGCCTTCGGAAAGCGCGCGTTTCGGCGGCCGCTCTCGCAGGGTGAGGTCGACTCTCTCTTTTTGCTCTACGCGGACAATCGATCGGGCGCGGACTTCAACAACGGGATCCGCGCAGTCATCGAGCTTATCCTGCAGTCGTCGGCGTTCCTCTATCAGGTCGAAGCCGGAGACGCGGGCAAGCTCACCGATGGCGTCGTGCCGCTCACGTCGTGGGAGATGGCC
>JAYVYD010000172.1:0-9217 GCA_043784605.1 Myxococcales bacterium
GTCGCGCACCTCGGAGATCTCTCGGCGACCGCGACCGCAGGCCTCATCGGCACGCTCGCGTACATGAGCCCGGAGCAGCGAGAGGGCAAGCCGGCCACCGTGCGGAGCGACCTCTACGGCGTTGGCGTCATCTTGTTCGAGATGCTCACGGGCGAGCGAGTTGCTGGCGCCGCAAGCTCGGGCGGCGAGCTCCCGCGCACGCGACCCAGCGGCGTGCACCGCGATCTCGATCAGCGTCACGACGAGGTCGTGCTGCGATTGGTGTCGCAGGCTCCCATCGCGCGTCCGAGCGACGCGTTCACCGCGCGAAAGGAGCTCGGCGCGCTGTCTTGGCCGCATACACTCGAGCCCGCCGCGCTGAGGCCGAAGACGCAGGCCGCGCCTAGCGAACGCCCGAGCGCGGCGCGACTCCAAGACTCCGAGGCAGAGTCGCGAGTGGATCGCTGGACCGGTCGCGCGATCCTTCGCGTGCCGCTCGACGACTCGTCTCTCGCGCGCGCACGTGCGTTCTCTCGTGCGCAGACCCGCGCGCTCCAGTCCATTCTGCGCGTCGCACGAGAGGACGGATCGATCTGGGTTGAAGCGCTGAGAGGCAAGCCGCTCGATCGACCGCTAGGCCTCCCCGAGCGTGATGTCCTGCTCAGCGCGCTCACGGCGTTGCACGCACAAGGTTGCGTGCACGGCAAGATCGATCGCGCCCACGTACACGTCGCCGACGGCGAGATCGTCATCGCGTTCGAACCCGCGTTCGATCCGACCGCGTCTCCCGACACCGACTTCGCGCAGCTCGCGCGCCTGGGTTGAGCTTGCGAGCCCCATCTTGAAAGTCTTGAAAGATGGGGCGTCGGGCAGAAGGCTCTTTTGGTGCCACGCGTGTCGTTGTTCGTCTTGGGCTGAACTGAAGTCTTGCGAGCCTAGTCACGCCGACTTCGTGCAGCTCGCGCGCCTGGGTTGAGCGAGCGTCGCGGCGATCGCGAGCAAGACGTCGCAGGCCGCTTCGACGTGCGCGCCACGCAGCTCGTGCGGCCAGTGGAAGAAGCCCGCTCGCGCGCCGGTGCCGGACAACGCTCGCGTCACGCGCCAAGTCGTGTCGTTGCAGACGTAGGCGTTCTCCGCGCGCGGATCCATCATGGTCGCGCCGTGCATGATCGCGTCGAGGCGCAGGCCGCCCTCGAGGGTGTCGCGCACCTTCCTGAACGCGAGATCGGCAGCCTTCTTCGCCGCGCCGACATCGATCGACACATAGACGGTCTCGGTGGGCGTCGTGCGGATCACCTCCGGCATCTTGCCCGCGGCGTCCTCGCGCTCTGCGAAGACATCCATCGCGGCCGACTCGATCCACATGGGCTGGCGCGCGCCAGCGACGCCGTTCATCAAGACCCAGGTCGCCTTCGTTGTGATCGACTCGGCGAGCAGCAGCTCGGCCGCGTGCGCCCACTCGACCGGCAACACGATCGTTTGCTTTCCGTGCTTCGCGAGCGCGCGCATCATCGACTCGGTCGCATTGACCGGCGTGTTGGGGAAGGGCCCGAAGCCCGCAAAGAGGACCTTGTCAGTCATGGGTTCGTGCTCAGGCGCCGCGAAAGCTGCCGTCTCAACGGCGCGAGACACGCTGCGAGAGAGGGCCCTGCGCCACCGGGAGGATGATGAGGAAGCGCGTTCCGAAAGACGGATCGCTGTTGACGCTGATGTTGCCGTCATGCGCTTCGATGATGTTCTTCACGATCGCGAGACCCAGCCCCGTGCCATGGGTTTCGCTCTTGGTCGTGAAGAACGGAACGAAGACGCGCAACAGATTCTCTGGTGGCACCCCGTGACCGTTGTCCTCGACGGTCACCTTGACGTGCGCCTCGGCCTCGTCAATCTCCGTGCGCACGATCAAGCGACCTCCCTGTTTGGGCATCGCGTGGCAGGCGTTGGTGACGAGATTGACGAAGACCTGCGCGAGCTGCTCTGGCATGCCGCGCACTGGCAGCACGCCGTCGCCGAACTCCCGCAAGACAGACACGCCGGTCTCCTCGAGCAAGTGTTCGCAGAACGAGAGGGCTTGATCGACGATGCAGGAGACGACGACGGGCTCTGGCGTGTCTCCCGACGGTCGCGCGTAGGTGACGAGATCACGCGTGAAGCGCTGCATGCGATGCGCCGACTCCGCGATGCGTCGAAGGCGCTCGGTCTCGTCTGGGTGATGGTTCTCCTCGCCGCGCGCCAGAGAGCGCTTGATGAGGAAATCGGTGTACGCGACGATCGCCGTCAACGGGTTGTTCAGCTCGTGGACGAGGCCCGCGGCCATTTGACCGAGCGTCGCGAGCTTCTCGGCGAAGATGAGCTGCTCGCGCTGCGCATCGAGTTCGCGCCGAAGCGAGACCGCGATCTCGTGCTCGTGAACGCGATCGAGCGCAACGCGGATCGCGTCGGCGGCGCGGTGCCCAAAGCGGATCGGCGAGTCACCGTCGTCGAGGCGCATGTCGTCGCTCCCCAGATGCAGCGTGAGCCCGACCTTCTGGAGCTCGAGCGCGCGCTCGTAAGCCAGCGCGGGGAACATCCTGGTGGAGCGCTCGCCAGACGCGCGGTTGTCATCATGCGTGCTCGCGGCGCGCAGCACGGTGGTCTCGCCGTCCCGCTGGATCGTCGCGCCGACCTGCACGGTCGGCATCGCGCGCGCCATCGCGTCGAGGACGATCTGCACCGCAGAGTGATCGCCCGAACCCAGCGGCACCTCGATGACGGCGTCGAGCAGTCCGTCGATCCAGTGCGCCGGCAGATCCGTGACCTGCACCTCGCGGCTCGCCGTAGACGACTCCTCCGCCATCACGACCGACGAGGTGCGCACATGCTGAACGTCCTGTAGAGGCGCCTCAGCTCGACTCTCCATGGGGTCCCTTTCACGGTTCATGCGGCGTTCACCCGCTGCGAGGCGGGTATCCCCCTTCGCCGCTCTTGGGTGGTGTGCTGCTCGATCGCGCAGTCTCTTCGGTGCTCGCTTTGTCCAGGTCGAGGATCTTCGCGCGGCCCACGTAGCTCTTGGTCTCGTACTTGGTGATCTTGCCGATCTTCCGCACGATCTCCGCCATACGCTCGGCCTCCGCGTGGATGACCTCCGCAATGCTGTACGGCGAAGTGTTCGGCTCGAGCTTTCGCTTCAGGAGCTCGGCGCTCATTACGACGCTCGTGAGCGGCTGATTGAGCTCGTGCGCTGCGGCACCGGCGAGTTCCGCGATGACGGCCTGTCGCTCTTGAGCAAGGAGCTGGTCTTGCGCCTGCTGGAGGCGCTGCTCCATTCGCATCTTCTCGCGCAAGTCCGTGAAGACGCCGACAGAGCCGATGGGGTGACCGCTCTCGTAGAGCAGACCCGCCGAGATCGACACGGGGACGAGGTCGCCCTTCTTGTCGAGGATGTCCGTTCGTGTCCCCTCGATTCGCCCGCCAGAGGCGCGGATCATTTCCATGATCTTCTTCGCCTGGCCAACCGGGTACAGCTCGCGAACGTCGCTGCCGAGGACCTCTTCGCCAGTGCGGCCGTAGATGCGCTCGGCTGCGCGGTTGAAGATGAGCACGCGCCCGGTGAGGTCTGCGCAGATGATCGCGTCTGCCGACGAGTCGATGATGCGCTCGAGGAAGTTCTTCGTCTTTTTCAGCTCACTCTCGACCGCGCGCTCTGCGGTGACGTCTCGGAACGTGCAGAGCACGACGCCTTCTTCGCGCAGCACGCTGCTGAACGAGAGCGACAAGACGAGCGGCTCGCCCGTCTTCTTGACGATGCCAGCGTCCACACCGGACGGGAACTCACCGCGCTGGAAGCCCTCTTTCAATGCGCGCGCGCGGCTGTGATCCTTGCCGCCGAAGAGATCGCCGAGCCTTCGGCCTGCGAGGTCCTCCTCGTGATAACCGGTGATCTCGCGCGCCTTCGGGTTGGAGAAGAGCAGCTTGCCCTCTGCGTCCAACACGACGATGCCGTCCGCGCTCGACTCGAAGAAGTCCGCGTATCGCTGCAGCGATTTGAGCCTTCTTTCGGCCTCGAAACGCGCGACGGTCACTTGCTGCGTTTGATCGCGCAACGACTGGAGCACGCGCGCGTTCCGTAGGGCGATCGCCATCGCGCTCGAGATCGTTCGGCACAAGGACAACTCACGGTCTGCGAACACGAACGCCTGCTTGGCGCGCAAGAAGAGCACGCCCATCGCCTTGCTCTCGTAGAGGATGGGCAAGATCGCGAGCGAGCTGAACGTCCGAGCCTGCGGGTCGTGTTGGCGGACGATCTCGAGCAGCGGGTGCGTCGCCGCGTCTTTGATGATCAGCGCCTCGCCGCTGCTGAGCACGGTGCGGATCTCGGGGTACTTCGCTAGATCGATGGGCAAGTCGCGCAGCTGCTCGTCGTCGCTCGCGGCCACGACGTAGCCGACGTCGCCGGGATCGCGCACGAGGACGATCGAGACGCGATCGACCTTGCTGACCTCGGCGATACGCTGCGTGACGGTGAACAGAATGCTGCGAAAATCCAGGTTCGACGCGAGCGCTTGCGTGAGCTCGAGGACGACTTGCGCGTCCTTCTCTTTGCGCTCGATCGCCTCGGCCGCGCCGCGCAGGCGCAGCTGACCGCGAATGCGCGCGACGAGCTCCACGGGTCTGAACGGCTTTCGCACGAAGTCGTCCGCGCCAGACTCGAACGCACGCGCCACCTCCGCGTCGCCATCGAGCGCCGTAAGCACGACCACGGGCAGGTCTCGCGTCTCCGGGCGTGATCGCAAGATGCGCAGCACTTGATAGCCGTCCGGTGCGGGCATCACGAGATCGAGCAGCACCAGCGAAGGCCGCACCTGATCGATCTTCTGCAGCGCCTCGGTTCCGGAGCCAACCGCCACATAAGGCAAGTCCGCCGTGGCGAGCGCCTGACACAGAACGTGACGGCTCACGGCATCGTCATCCACCACCAAAACGGGATTGACCGCCACGATCGAGAGTCTACGCCGTAAGCGCGCCGTTCTCAACGTTCGTCGCCCAAGGCTGTTTCGAGGGCTCTCCTGTGATCGCCACACTCTCCGAAGAAGCGCTGTAAGGAGCGAAGCCTAGCGAGTAAGAAGCCCTGAAACGCCCGAGAATCTCGCAGCCACGCGGATCGTAAGTATGCTTACGATCCGACCAGGAGGCACGGTCCCCACAAGGATCGTGGCATCCCGCTCTGCGGATTGTAAGCATGCTTACGATCCGACCGAAGACGAGCGGCCCCCGCAAGAACAGCAGCAATTTCCCATTGGGAGGAAGCGCTAGCCGAGATTGAAGCCGGGCTCGTCATTCAGAGTCCAGCACCGCCTGTAACCGGCTCTGACGAGCTTTTTGTCCATCGCAGCACGCCACACACTCTTCGACGTTCCGAATGCCTGAATGCACGTGAACGCTTCGCTCGCATGGATGTGGACGGACCGCGTGAGTCGGCCGCTCACCATGTTCGGCCCGACGTACCCGTCGAACGGCGTCACTCGACATGGCGTTCGCTCTTCGAAGAGCGACTGCGCCTTAGCGATTTGACGAAACACGCTGTGAATCGCCACGGGTCACTCGTCGTCGCTCGGGTCTTCCAGCGGTAGCAGCGCTTGCAGCGGCTCGGGCATGCGCGATGGCGGTTTCTTGCCCAAATGGAGGTAAGCCTTCTTCGTCGCGACGCGTCCTCTCGGGGTGCGTCCGATGAAGCCCTGTTGGAGCAAGTACGGCTCGTACACGTCTTCGATCGTGTCTCTCGGCTCACCGATCGCGGCCGCGAGTGTCTCCACGCCGACGGGGCCTCCGTCGTAGTCGTCGATGATGACCTTCAAGAGACGGCGATCCATGTCATCGAATCCGACGTCGTCGATCTCGAGGCGCTCGGCCGCGAGCTTCACGGCCGCGAAATCGATCTTTCCGGAGCCGAGCACCTCGGCGAAATCGCGCACACGACGCAACAATCGATTGGCGATTCGAGGCGTACCTCGCGAGCGCTTGGCGATCTCCTCACACGCCGGCTGATCACACTCGACGCCGAGCAAAGAAGCGCTGCGCTCCACGATGCGCGCGAGCTCGTGCACGGGATAGAAGTCCAAACGCACGACATGGCCGAACCTCGAGAACAGCGGCGCGGTGAGCAAGCCCGTACGCGTGGTCGCGCCGACGAGCGTGAACGGCTTCAGGTCGATCTGGATAGCCGACGCGAACGCGCCCTCGCCCGTCATGATGTCGATGCGAAAGTCTTCCATCGCGGGATACAGGCTCTCCTCGACGACGGGGTTGAGCCGATGAATCTCGTCCACGAAGAGGATGTCTCGCTCCTCCAGCTTCGTGAGCAACCCGGCGAGCGCGCCCTTGTGCTCCACAACGGGACCGTTCGTCATGTGCAGCTGCACACCCATCTCGTGCGCCAAGATCTGCGCAAGCGTGGTCTTGCCCAAACCAGGCGGCCCGCACAACAGCAGGTGATCGAGCGGCTCCCCACGGCGCTTCGCCGCTTCGACGAACACGCGCAGGTTATCTTTGTGCTTCTCCTGGCCGACGTAGTCGTCGAAGGTTTTTGGCCGCAGCGCGCGGTCGTAGCGCGAATCATCCCCCTGCGGCGCGCCGTCGAGCGGGCGAGAATCGCTCGATTCGGAACTCTGTACACTCGTAGGGTTTTCCTTCGCCATCGCCTCACAAGTCATAGGCGATCCGCTCGCGGGAGGCGTGCGTTAACTGCGGTGGGGCTGGCGGCTCCAACTCGTTGTCGTTCGCCGAAGGCGACAGGTGGACACTTGGACGCTTTTGCGGTGAGTATCGAAACATGGGCGTGAGGATCGTTCAGAGGAAGGCCGACGAGCTGGCCGGAGCCCCGAAAGGCTGGCGCCGCTTCGAGTTCTTCTGCACCGTCGTCTTCCCTCCCCTCTTCGTCACCCTCGTCTATCGCATGCGGCACGACGCCTGGGAGTGGCCACACCTGCTGCCGCTCGCGTTTTTGATCGGCCTCTTGGGCGCGGACTTCATCTCGGGCTTCGTTCACTGGATGGCCGATACGTGGGGCACTCCCGACACTCCGCTCGTCGGAAAGACGCTCATCCGCACGTTCCGCGAGCACCACGTCGATCAGAAGGCCATCACGCGACACGACTTCATCGAGACCAACGGCTCCAACATGTGGGGCGGCTCGAGCATGCTGATCTTCGCTCTAATCATCGGCGGCGGCGACCGCTTGCACGCGCTCGTCCAAGGCTCTCTCTTGTTCTTCGCGATCTTCGTCGCGCTCACGAGCCAGATCCACAGGTGGGCGCACGGGGACACACCGCCGCTGCTCGTGCGCTGGCTGCAGTGGTCGCGCTTGCTGCTCACCGCGCAGCACCACGAGCGGCATCACATCGCGCCGTTCGATCGCTCGTACTGCATCACGTGCGGCTGGCTCAATCAGCCGCTCCACTCGATCCGCTTTTTTCGCACGCTGGAAGATCTGATCACCGCGCTCACCGGCGCGCTGCCGCGGCACGACGACATCGGCGAAGAGGCGGCGATCGCGGTCACCCAACAGGTCGAAGAAGAAGACGCGCGCATGCCTGACGCGGGCGCGCATAGTGACCAATAGGCTGCGCTTCCCGGAAGGCCTGCCGCAAAGTGCCTATCGAGAGACTACCGATTACAACCGCGCGCAGGCGTCCACGTTCCCCGCATCGCTGCGCTTCGAGGTTGGCGCGCTCGAAGTTGCCTCGGACAGGTTGACGCTACCCGGCGTGCTGACCAATGACTCACCTTCGGAGGTCGAGCTGGTCGTCGTGCTCGGAGTCTTCACGCTCGATTTTGCGGACGGCGCCTTCGTTCAGAGGCGCCCGTGGCCGGGACCCCCGAGACCGCCGCCCGTCCCTCCGCCACCCATGCTGCTCCTCGTGCCTGCGAGCAGCTGCGTGGAGATGCACGCCCACCTCTATCTCCCCGATTGGATCTATGAAGGCGCTCCCACCGTGCGCCTCGTGTGGTCGCTCACGTCCTGGAACGAGCCGAGACCGCAGGGCGAACTCGAAGCGACGCTATTCGAACGCGGCTCATTTGAAGGCGCCGAAAGAAGCTAGTGCCTTCGCTCTGCGCATTACCGATCAATTGCGCGCGAACGACGCAGACGTCATGGCGTTCGGAACGACGGGCGTCGTGCTGCCACCGCATAAGGCGACAGTGCTGGACTGCAACATCCAAGTACCGTGCGACGACCCACTTGTTCGCTTCATTCCCTCACGTGCACACAATCGGCGTTTCCATCTCGAGCATCGAGAACCTGGTAGCAGGCGGAAACCCCGTAGATCTAGGCTCACAAGCGCACTGGGCGTTTGGCGAGTACGGGTGGATCCTCATCGACTACACGGTAGTACCCAATGACGTCGTGGAGACCCGCTGTGTGCCAACGTCGCGTGGAACAACACGACAGACTCGACTGTGTCTTGTGGCGAGAAGACCACCGACGAGATGTGCTTCGACTACATGATGTATTGGCCGAAGATCGCTGCGGCTCAGTGGAGCTGGTCGCCTCCAGTCGTTTGCGCGCAATGCCACTAAACAGTCCGCCACGACAGCTCAGTCCACGCGTACGAGGCCCAGGCGGGTGAGCTTGGCGAAGCCGCGTAGCAGATCGAACCGGCTCATCCCCGACACGTCCGAGAGCTGTTCGACCCCGAGGACGCCATCGACGAGCGAGAGCAAGAAGCCCTCGCGGTGGTTGAGGTGTGCCTCTGCGAGCTGCGCTGGGGTCGCGATCACGCACGGCACTGTGGCGGGCGAGAGCGCGTAGGCCGTCTCGATGCGCGATCGACACTCGTGCGCACATGCGTTCGCGAGCGTGTGGCGAGGGTTGTCTCCTAGGAGCTCCTCGGCAGCGTCGAGCGCAAGGAGGAAGTCGTCCGCGTTGAAGTGCTTGAACATCCGAACCGCGCACTCGCGGCTCTCGCCTTCCTCGAGCGCCACGGCGGCCTTCATGCTGCTGGTCGACACGCGCGCGTACGGAGCCAGCTCGAATCGAGGCGTTTTGATCTCGTCATCGGCCTCCGCTTTCGCAGCGCTGTGTATCGGCGTATCCACGGCCATCGCGCAATCGTGCCGCCTGCCGTCTCATCCGTCAATCGCTCACCTGGAGATGAGCGCTGAGCCGCCTGGACAACGGGGCGAGCATTCTCGATACTGCGCCCGCTGGAAGCGCGGTCGATGAACGGCCGCCTCATTAGGAGAACTCAATGTCCCTTCGGAT
>JAYVYD010000173.1:0-19823 GCA_043784605.1 Myxococcales bacterium
CGAGTGGGCTGCAGGTCACGCGCGCACAGCGGCTGGGAGGTGCTCGATCAGGCGGCAGCACACTCGTTCGACTGGGTGCTCTGCGACGAAACGGGCGCCGCGGCCGAAGAAGAGGACCCTCTCGCCTCCGACGTGCGCGGGCTCCACTTGTTGAACGCGGTCATCAAGCTTCGACCTGATCTCGCAGACCGCGTGTTGTTTCGTGTCACAGCAACGGAGCTCGCTCGTGTTCGGCGTGACCGTCCTGCGGTCGCCTGGCGATTCTTCCACACGATCGACGAGGCGATGTTCTTCGCTGACCCTACTGGTAGCGCCCTTGGGCGAACGGGTCGTTGACGCTCGGGGGGTTCGCCAGGCGCCAAATGCCAGTCATCGTGAGCACGGACGAGACGCCGCCGAGCAGCATGTAAAACCCGGTGCTGATCGCGCTCGCAGCGAACGTGGCGAGCATCACGTCTTTGCTCTCCACCATTCGCATCACGATCATCGGGAGCAGCCACGAGACCAAGGTGCCGACCGTCGCGCTGAAGAGCGAGAGGACGCCGCTCGACAGGAACAAACCGAACACGTCAGGGCGCACGCTCTTGACCTTGAACGCCAGCACCAAGAATGCGATCGAGAGCCCGACAGAGACGAGGACCCAGAACCCCGACAACAGGTAGAACCATAAGAGCGACGGATCGCCCATTTTACTGGTAGCGCCCCTGCGCGAACGGGGTCGAGCCCTCTTGCACGGGCGGCTTCGCGAGCTTCGCGATGGCCATCATCATGAGCACGCCCGACGCGACCATGAGCACGCTGCGAAACAAACCGATGACCGACGAGAGGCTCGCAATGTCCTGCCCGGATCGGCTTCCGCGGATCAGCGCCGGCATCATCATCATCCACACGAAGCCGAAGAACGCGTTGAAGATGCCGATTGCGCTCGAGCCAATCGAGAGGCCGAACGCGTCTGGGCGTGTCCCCTTGACGATGAATGCGACGATCAAGAATCCGATCGCAACTCCGAGAGCGATGACGCCGTTGACGGACTGCAAACCCATACGCGCTGACTCTGCGGCGTTCATGCGCGAACTATACGCGCGCCATGCGCTACTTCTTCTTCGGATTCTTCGCGTCCGGGGCCGCGAGCGACGGGATCTCGTCGAGCTGCACGCAGCAGCCGCCGTTGCGTCGAAGCGCGAGTTCCACGACGCCGACGCGCCACTCGAGCCACGCGCGATCGTGCACGGGGTGAACGGCGCGAAGATCGTTTCGTAGCTCGTCTGCCTGGCGCTTCCAGCGGTTCATCACCTCTTCGGAGACGGTGTTGGACTCGCGCTCCTCTTTGGCGGTCTTGATCACGTCGACGGGATCTTTCACGCCATAGCCGCGTTGCCGCATGTGTTGCTCGAGCCCGCCGCGGTGCGTGCTGCTCGTCATCAAGAGCACGCGTGACGGCTTCTTCACGTCCATCGCCGCGTCGGCCTGGTGCTCGATCCACGCCTCGTGGCGCGACCACTCGGGGTTCCCCTTCAAGTACCGCGCGCGCGCATTCAAGATGCCCATGACCTTGCGTGTGCCGTCCGCGCCGTTGATCTCGTCGAACGAGCCGACCAACAGATCTTCGAGGCCCGTGCCCTCCTTCGCGAGCGCGCCTTCGTCCTCTTTGTCGGCCTTGGGCGTGAGAGGCGCGTCCTCGCGCACCTCGCCGATGGCGAAGACCTCGGTGGACTTGGTGGCCGCGGCGTAGTCGATGTACGCCAGCTCGAGCGGCGCCTCGAACTCGCGATCGCCCTTCAGCATCTTCGGGTGAACGTCCACCAAGATCACGTCAGGCCGATACGCGTCGATGACGTCGCCAATGCGCGAGAACGCGTAGCCGTTGGTGGAGAGGTGCTTGTCGCCGATCGTCGCGATGACCAAAGCGGTCGTCTCCGGCTCGGGCGGGCAGAGCTTTTTCTTGAGCTCCTCGTTGGTGGGGTCCTTCGCGTTGGGGTCGCTCATGTTCTTCGGGCAACCCAGGGCGAAGAGCGACCCGAGGGAAATCGTGGCTAAGAGGAGGTGGCGCTTCACGAGGGCTGTTCTACCAAGGTTCACCCACGCTTGACAGTTCGGTCCGCTTCGACCATAAGACGCGACCCCGCCTCTCTAAGGCTCCAACAGCGGATCGTCCGCGGCCCATCGAGAGCGACAACGAGTCTGTCATGCCCAAAATGAAGACGAACAAGAGCGCCGCAAAGCGCTTCAAGGTGACCGGCACTGGCCGCGTCCGCCGCCCCAAGGCTGGCGGAAACCACCTCTTGCAGGAGAAGAGCCGCAAGCGGCTCCGTCGGCTCCGCAAGAACGACATGGTCAACAAAACCCTCGAGCGCCACATCAAGCGCCTGATCCCCTACGGCTGATCGAGAGGAAAGAAGACTATGCCCCGCGCTAAAAGAGGCTTTAAAGCCCGCCGCCGCCGCAACCGAATTCTGAAACACGCCTCGGGCTACCACAGCGCCCGCTCACGTCTCTTCGCTTACGCGAAAGAGGTCGTGATGAAGGCGTGGGTCTACGCCTACGCTCACCGCAAGCGCAAGAAGAGGGACTTTCGTCGCCTCTGGATCGCCCGCATCAATGCCGGCGCCCGCATCAACGGAACGAGCTACTCGCGTCTGATGCACGGCCTCAAGAACGCCAAGGTCGTCCTCGACCGCAAGATCCTCTCGGACCTCGCGATCACCGACGCGACCACGTTTGCGAGCATCGTCAAGACCGCGGCTGCGAAGCCCGCGTCTGCTGCGAAGCCCGCGACCAAGTAGTGGGCAAGTAGTATCGTCGTCTGCATGGCAGACGATCGGTACAACACGCGCCTCGACAACGACTCCACGCGCCTCAAAGAGGCGACGTGGGTACGTGTCGATGTGATCGATATCCCCGCGAGGGTGGCCGAACACGCGCCTTGGTTCAACCAGACGCTCACGCAGGTCAACGACAGCGTGGTGCGCCTCGGCATCCTCCAGGGTGAGTACCACTGGCACAAGCACGATCGACAAGACGAGTGCTTCATCGTGTTGGACGGTGAACTGCTGCTCGACATCGAGGGCAAGGACTCCGTCGTGCTGACGAAGCACCTCGGCTACACCGTGCCGAAGGATGTGGTGCATCGCACGCGCGCGCCGAACAAGACAATCGTGTTGATGGTGGAAGCGGCGAGCGTGACGCCGACGGGCGACTCATGAACAAGGGTGATCGTGTCGCTCTCCTGACGTCAGGAGGGGACGCCCCGGGGATGAACGCTGCGTTGCGCGGAGCGGCGCGCGTCGGTGCGGAGCTCGGTCTCGAGGTCGTCGGTGTGGAGGAGGGCTACGTCGGCTTGATGGAAGGCCGCGTCGTGCCTCTCGATATGCGCGCGCTCGACGAGGCTTCGCGGCGTGGAGGCACCGTGCTCGGCACCGCGCGCTCGGCGACGTTCCCGACTCCCGAAGGCCAGAAATTAGCCCGTGAAACGCTCGTGAAACACTCCATAGGTGCGCTCGTCGTCATCGGCGGCAACGGCTCGCTCACGGGCGCGCGAACGCTGATGGGTGCCGTGCGGATCGCGGGACTGCCCGCGTCGATCGACAACGACCTCGCGGCGACCTCCATGTCGATCGGCACCGACACGGCGATGAACACGATCGTCGAGGCGTGTGATCGCATCTTCGACACCGCGAGCGCGCACAGGCGAACCTTCATCGTCGAGGTGATGGGACGCGACATGGGATACCTCGCGATGACGGCCGGAATCGCCGCCGGCGCAGACGCGGTGCTCGTGCGGGAGACCGGCAAGGACGAGGACGCGTACATCGACCAAGTCGTTCGCACGATGGTCCACGCGTACAAAGGCGACCGCGCAAAGCGACGCGTGCTCGTGATCAAGGCCGAAGGCGTGAAGATCGACACGGCGCTCTTGAAGCAGCGCGTGGACGAGCGCGTGAAGGCGCTGCTTGGGGACGTAGTCGTGGACACGCGCGTGACTGTGCTCGGTCACGTCGTCCGCGGCGGCGCACCTTCAGCGTTCGATCGCTTGCTCGGTGCGCGCCTCGCGAACACGGCGATCCGAGAGCTGTTCGCGGACAAGACGGACTTCATGGCCGGCTGGATCGGACCCGGCGTCGAAGGCGCGCCTTCACAGCACGATCCGTACGTCGTCACGACACCGCTCGAGAAGGTCCTTCGAGATACTCAGAAGCTCCACGAGGGAGACTCGCCCCTCGCGGCTTGGCGCAAACGCATCTATGCGCAAGTGGAATCGATTCTCGAGCGGTAGCGCGACGGTGTTCTACGAGAGGGTCGCGGGAAGATCGAACGACGAGAAAGAACGCGCGTCGAGGAACGCGGTGATCGAGCGCACCCGATCACCCTCGATCTCGAGCACGGTCAGTGATCGTTTGTGAAACGCGCCCGTGTCGTCGCGCTCGTAGCTCGCTATCGCGGGGGCGCCATTCGCGCGCGTGATCACGCACTTGAATTTGCCGGCGGCCGTCGGAGTCAACACCATCTCGGCAAGCGACGCACCGATCGCGTCCGCGCCGCTCAGCCAGAACGGCAGCGGCGGCATCGAGAGCGTCGCATCCTCGTGGAGCAGAGACACGAGATCCTTCACGTCCGCGCCCTCCCACGCCCTCACGTAGCGCGCGAGCAATGATCGCGTCGCCTCGTCTGCAGGCGCGACTGACTTGGCCTTCGCGCGCGTGTCGACGCTCTCTCGGGCGCGCTGCAGCGAGCTGTTCACGGACGCGACGCTGAGATCGAGCAGCTCCGCGCATTCGCTCGCTTCCAAGCCGAGCACGTCTCGCAGCAAGAGCACGGCCCGCTGCTGCGCAGACAAGTGCTGCAGTGCGCTCAAGAACGCGAGCGCCACGCTCTCTCTCGCCCCGACACGCGCCTCGGGCGAGACCTCGACTTCGAGCTCCTCCGAGCACGGCTCTATCCACGCCGGCTCGACCGAGAGCGCCGGTGGCGGCGAGAGACCGTCCGACGGCGGTCCGAGATCCGTGGGTAATACACGCATCGATTTCTTGTCGAGCGCGTCGAGGCACGCGTGGGTCGTCACGCGATAGAGCCACGTGCGCAAACTCGCGCGCCCCTCGAATGTGTCGATCCCCTTCCACGCGCGGATCAAGCTCTCCTGGAGTAGGTCTTCGGCATCGCTCATCGAGCCGCTCATTCGATAACAGTGGGCGAGCAGCTCGCGCTTGTGGGGCGCGATGAGCTGCGTGAACGCGTCAGACTCCATGCGCCGAGGGTGCGTGCTCCGTCCGCCCCCGTCAACGGCAACACCATAATTGCAGCGACGCCCGAAGATCGTTCGATGAGTTCGCGCAGCCGGCCCCGTCAGTACATGCGCTCGATGGATTCGAGCCCAAAAGGAGCCTTCTCATGACGAACGAAGCCCCCGTCCTTCTCACGGTGCGCGGCACTCACCGACCCTCGACGGTCGAGGAGGCGCGCGCACTGCACAACCAGACCGCCGGCTCGCCCGAGGGCGTCGCTGCGGCGCGCGAGCTCGGCGACTTGAGCCACAAGGTCTACACACCCGCGAACGCGGGTAAGCACTCGTCAGCCAAACCGGGTGAGCTGCTCTTCATGGACGTGTGGACCACCGCGGGTGGCATCCAGAAGTTCTTCAGCAACGAGCACGTCAACGCGCAGGGCGAGAAGCTCTTCACGGGCAAAGAGCCCGCCGTGTGGATGTCCGCCGCGGGCTCGTTCACCTTCAACTACGGCGCTCCCAAGAAGCGCGGCGACCGTTACGTCGGCATCTTGCGCGCGAAGGTGAAGTCGGCCGAGGCCTCGATCGCCGGGTTCAACGAGATGTCGCACGGCGCGCTCGCGGTCGGGCGCAGGCGCGGCCAGATCTCGCACGATCTGTATATCAAGCTCGGCCCGCCAAACGAGCCGGTCGAGATCATGGGAGTGGACTTGTGGCACGATCTTGAGGGCCTGCAAGAGCACTACTCGGATCAGACCCACATGAGTGGGGACCTCGGCTTCGCGGGCCCGCCGAGCGCCACGGTGTGGGAGCAAGCAGAAGGCGATTGGTCGGAGTGGTGATTGCTCTCGGCACACTCAAGTGACGAACGGCGAGGGCGGCATGAGGTACCTGTGGTGCCGTCCTCGCTTCTCCGAACTCGACTGCGTTGCGGCTCCGCTCAGTAACCGATTATCGCCAAGTCTCGATAGAGGTCGGCGTCGTTTCCGAAGCCACACGTGAGGTTTCCTCGGCCGTCGATGAACCCGAAGCTGCTCGATCGGAGCGGAGGCTCGCCGGGGCGATCGACGCGCGCCCACGACTCTTTGCCGGGTCGCATGTCCAAGAACCAGAGGCCCGGCGTGGTCGTCGCTTGATCGGCGGTGCCGCCCCAAACCAGCATTCGCGGGCCCGAAGGGTCGAAGACGAAACAGCCATTTCTTCGGCCCGGCGGCGAGGTGCCCGTCACGGCAAGCGGCGACCACGTCGGCGCGTCTTGGCTCAGGTCGAGGGCCCACGTGTCCGCTGCGGCGTTCACGGGATCTTTGTTCTTCGGGGTCTGTCCGCCGCTGAAGACGAGGAGTCGATGGTTGACTTGGTCCATCGCGTAAAACGATCCGTACCGCCCGGTCGGCTTGGTCGGCGTCATGACTTTCTGCCACTGCGGAGTAGAGCCCGTCGACAACAACCAAGTATCGTTCAATACGCTAGTGCCATATCCGCCGAAGAGTACGAAGCGCTGCTTGCCCGCGTCGTACGCGAAGACGTGCAGCTCGCGCGCCTCCGGACCGGTGACGGCCAGCTTCGTGAACGTCGCATCGCCGTTGCCGAACGCGATCTTGTAGAGGTCGTCCAGGTTGGACGCGGCCGTGTACCCGCCGAACGCATAGGCAGTCGCCGATCCGGGAATCACGGCGACGCGACGCGAACCCGCACCGGGGATCGCATCACCCTTCGGCTTCCACGGGGTCCACGAGGAGTCCGAGATCTTGAGCGACCATGCGTCTTCGAGCGGAGTGCCTTGAGGCTTGTAGCCTGTGCCGCCGACCATGAGCGCCGTGCCCGTTGCGTCGTCCACGATGAACGCGCCGTGCTCTCGCGCATCGGGACCTTGCGGAGTGGTCCACGTCGGGTTGCCCTTCCAACCGATGGGCGCGACGCTGAGGTGGAGCGTGACTGAACCGTTGGTCCCGCGGAGGTCAGAGTCGCGCAACGTCACGGGCACGTCGACAGATCCGGATACCGTGTAGTCTGCATGAATCGAGAGGTGGTCGCTCGCCACGTCGACGTCCACCCCGGCCGGGGAAGCGACCTCCACGGTGACCGCCGTCGCCGATTGGATCGAATAGGGCAGGAGCGTGGTCTGCCCCTGCCCGATGGGGATCGGACCCGACGGGGCGTTCCACACGGGGGCGGGCTTCTTCGTGACTGGGTCGGTCACGCTCACGTTGCTGCTGCACGCGACCAATACGAGCGGAAGGAAGATCCTCATTGAGAGGAGAGTAACGCAAACGAGGTGCCACTCGGATTTCGGGCAGAAACGAGCGGTCCCGTCAGCTAACGCACGGCCGAAGTCGGGATGAAGTGGGTGCAGCGTCCGTGCTATCTGGGACGTCCCATGTCCGATCCGCATGCCTCGATCCTCGCGTCTCTCGACTCGCTCGCTGGCTCCTACGCCGCGCGCTTCGAGTCTGCGCAGACGGAGCAAACGCTGCGCGACGAGAACGCGAAGGTGCTCGGCAAGAAGGGCGAACTCACCGCGATCTTGAAGGAGATGGGCAAGGTCCCGGCAGAGGCGCGCAAGTCGATCGGCGAGCGCGTGAACACGTTGAAGGGCGAAGTGGAGAAGGCCTTCGAGGCTCGCTTGAAGGCCATTTTGCGCGCCTGCCGCGAGGCCGAGCTCAACGCGCCTCCGTTCGATCTCACCTTGCCCGGTCGACCGCCTTCACGTCGCGGACACCCGCACCCGATCTCCATCGTGCGCGACGAGATCGTCGGCATCTTCGAGTCGATGGGCTTCGCCGTGTTCGACGGTCCCGAGATCGACACGCCCGCGAACAACTTCGACAAGCTCGGCTTCCCGCCGGATCACCCCGCGACGGACATGCACGACACCTTCTACACGAAGGCCGGACACGTCCTGCGTACGCACACGAGCAACATCCAAGTGCGCGCGATGAGCACGATGAAGCCTCCGTTCGCGTTCATCGCGCCGGGCGCCTGTTACCGCGTGGACAGCGACATCACGCACTCGCCCATGTTCCACCAGATCGAGGCGTTCATGGTGGCCGAGCACGTCACGCTCGCGCACCTCAAGGGCGTGCTGGCGGAGTTCGCGGAGCGCTTCTACGGCACTGGCACTCCGATCCGTTTGCGGCCCAGCTTCTTCCCGTTCACGGAGCCCTCCGCCGAGGTGGACGTGGGCTGTGTGTTCTGTAAGCGTGCTGACGGAACGCGAGCCGGCTGCGCGGTGTGCAAGCAGTCCGGTTGGCTCGAGATCTTGGGCAGCGGGATGATCGATCCGGTCGTCTTCACGCAGTGCGGGATCGATCCCGAGAAGTGGAGCGGCTTCGCGCTCGGCATGGGTCTCGAGCGCCAGGCAATGCTCCGGTACGGCATCCCCGAGATTCGATTCTTGTTCGAGAACGACCCGCGCTTCTTGGCGCAGTTCTGAGATCACATCCATGAAAGCCTCATATTCCTGGCTGAAACAGCTCGTTCCGCAGATCGCCGACAGTCGCGCGCTTGGCGATCGCTTCACGTCCGCGGGCGTCGAGGTGGAGGGCGCTCACGAGTTCGGCAAGGGCGTCGAGACGTGCGTGCTCGCGTGGGTGGTGTCGGTTCGTCCGCATCCCACCAAGAGCGGACTTCGTTTGGTGACGGTGGACCCCGGAGGCGAAGTGGTCTGCGGCGCACCCAACGTCCCCGAACCTGGTGGCGTCGTCGTCCTCGCGCCGCTCGGTACGTATCTGCCTGCGAAGAACATGACGATCGGTCGTCGCGACATCGGCGGCGTCGTGAGCGAAGGCATGCTGTGCAGCGAAGCCGAGCTCGGATTGAGCGACGACTCCAGCGGCATCCTCGTGCTGCCGAACGGCTTCGCCGAGCCGGGCACGCGCCTCGTCGACGCGATCCCCGAGACTCGAGACACGATCTTGGAGATCGGTCTGACGGCGAATCGACCGGACTGTCTCGGACACATCGGTCTCGCGCGCGAAGCCGCGGCGCTCATGGGCCTCGCTTGGAAGCGCCCCGCACCGGAAGTGCCAGTGCGCACGATCGCCCAGAAAACAGCCGACGCGGTGAAGATCACGATAGAGGCCAAGGATCGCTGCGCGCACTACGCGGGCTCGCTCGTCGATGGCGTGACGGTCGGTCCGTCTCCCCTCGGCGTGCGTTATCGCTTGAGCGCGCTCGGCGTGCGATCGATCTCCAACGCCGTGGACGTCACGAACGTCGTGATGCTGGAGTACGCGCACCCGCTGCATGCGTTCGACCTCGACAAGGTCCGCGGCGGAGTCATCGTCGTGCGTCTCGCCCGTCTTGGAGAGAAGCTCGTCACGCTGGATGGCGTGGAGCGGACACTCGTGGCGGACGACCTCGTGATCGCGGACGGCGAAGGACCCATCGCGCTCGCCGGAGTGATGGGCGGGGCCTCTACCGAGATCAGCGCGAGCACCAAGCGCGTCCTGCTCGAGTGCGCGACGTTCGATCCGCGGAGCGTACGACGCACGGCGCGGCGTCAGGGTCTTCACTCCGAGTCGAGCCACCGCTTCGAGCGCGGCATCGACCACGGCGACACGCGTGAATGCATTCTGCACGCATCGGCGATGACGGCTCGGTTGTGCGGTGGGAGCGTCGCTAGCGAGATCGCGTGGGCGCAAGGCGACGAGGCTAAGCCCGTGACCGTCACGCTGCGCGACAGCGCATGCGAGCGCGTGCTCGGGGTGGCCGTTCCGGTCGCCGAGTCCACCGCGATCCTCGAACGCCTCGGCCTCGAGAAGACGAGCGGCACGACCTTCACAGTTCCCCCGCATCGTCCGGACATCACGCGAGAGATCGATCTGGTCGAAGAGATCGTGCGCGTGCGCGGCATGGAGACGGTCGGCGCGCGACTCCCGGCGGTGCATCCGACACGGCCCGTCGGCGGTCGCGAGGCACTGCTTCGGCGCGTTCGACAGACGGCCGTCTCGCTCGGATTGTCGGAGGCGCTCACGTTCGGCTTCACGTCCAAGAAGATGCTCGAGGCGTTGAAGCTCCCGGGGAGCGTGGAGCTCGCCAACCCGCTCACCGAAGAGCTCACCGTGATGCGGACGAGCCTGCTGCCGGGCTTGTTCGAGGCGATATCGCGCGCGCGCCGTCATGGTGAGAGCGACGTCGCCATGTTCACGACGGGCGTCGTCTTCATGAAGGGCGCTGATCTTCCGGAAGAGCGGCCGATGCTCGCCGTCGCGATCGCTGGCGCACGACCGAGCTACCTCACCAAGCCCGAACCGGTGGACGTGTGGGACGCCTCGGGCTTGGCTGTCCAGCTCGTCTCGCGCCTCACGGGGTTGGGCTGCGAGCTCGTAGTCGGTGAATCGCACGTGGCGTACTTGCACCCGCGAGGCCTAGCTAGCTTGCTCGTCGACAAGAGGCAGGTCGTCGGACACATGGGCCCGGTGCACCCCGACGTGATCGACGCGCTCGATCTCGGCGGCGAGCTGATGATCGTCGAGCTCGACCTCGACGCCCTCGCGCGACTCGGACAGCGGACGACGCGCTACTCGCCGATCCCGCGATTTCCAGCCTCCGCGCGCGATGTTGCGCTTCTCATCAAAGAAGGTGTGCCTGCCGGCCTCGTGCTCACGGCGATCCGTGAGGCCGCCGGGCCCCTTGCCGAAGACGTGCGCATCTTCGATCGCTTCACCGGGTCGCCCGTCCCTGCGGGTCATGCGAGCCTCGCGTTCCGCGTGGTGTATCGCTCCGCAGACCGCACGTTGACCGACGCCGAGATCGATCAGAGCCACGCGAAGGTGGTCGCCGAAGTGGCCGCGCGCTTCAACGCGGTCCAGCGCGCGTGACGCACGGCGCGCAATTGTCGCCGCCTTCGGCGAACGACAACAACTGACCGGATTGGCTTCGCCAGCATCAATTGGGATCCGACGCCGTCTGGATTGCGCGCCTCGTTCTCGGCCTTCTGAAGTAGCATCCGCGTCTTAACATGGTGCAACCCGCGACCCAGACGAGCGGACTCGTCGGTGCCGTGCTCTCGCGGCGCTGGCGGATCATGTCGCCCATCGGGGAAGGCGGCATGGGGCTCGTGTTCGTGGTGGAGAACGTGCAAGACGGCCGGCGCGCGGCCGTGAAGGTGCTGCGACCCGAGCTCGTCGTCGAGAGCGCGATCCGCGCGCGCTTCCTCGAAGAGGCGTCCACGTGCATGCGGTTGCATCACGCCAACATCCTTCGCGTCTTCGAGACGGGCGAGGCAGAGGACAAGACTCCGTACTTCGTCATGGAGCTGCTCGAGGGTGTGCCGCTCAGCGCGTACACGCAACGCAGCGAGCGGTTCCCGATCCCTCAAGCGGTGTCGATCCTCCGCGGCTTGCTGCACGGGCTCGCTGCCGCGCACGCAGCGAACATCGTCCACCGCGATCTGAAGCCGGAGAACGTGTTCCTCGCGAGAGACGCGCACGGCGCGTTCGTGGTGAAGCTGCTCGACTTCGGGATCGCCAAGGTCATGGACGTCGCGGGCGGTCAAGGCGGTCGGACCAAGACCGGGATGTTGCTCGGCACGCCGGCGTACATGAGCCCCGAGCAAGTGCGCAGCGCGAAGGACGCAGACCCACGAAGCGACCTCTGGAGCGCGGGCGTCTTGTACTACGAGCTGTTGACGGGTGCGCAGGCGTGGCCCGCCGCCACCGAATACGCGCGCCTCACGGCGATCTTGACCGCACAGCCGCCGCCGCTCTCGAGCTTCGATCCCGCGCTCTCACCGTGGCAGCCGTTCATCGATCGCGCGCTCCAGAAAGATCGCGCGCTCCGCTTTCAAACAGCGGCGGAGATGGAGTCTGCGCTCGCGTCGATGATGGGCGCACCGCAGAGTTCGTTGATGAGTCAATCGCCACCGACGCCGATGGCTGGCGGCGCCCCGCCCGTTCGAGTGACCACACACGAGCAGCACATCCGCGCGCAGGCCTCGTACACGCCCACGGCGGCGTCGATCGGGGCGGTCGCATTCGCGCTCCCGAACCCGCTCGAAGCGACGTCGCCATCGCCGGGCGGCACGCTGTCGAGCAGACCAGTCGGCCCCGGATCGCCTGGCGGGCGAGCGAGTGTTGCACCGCAAGTGCAGATCGTTCCGCCTCAAAGCGGGGACCTCGAGTCGCGCTCCTTCCGTGGAACGAACAAACGCGGAGTGCCGGCTGCGGTGGTCGCCGCTCTCGTGTTGCTCGCGTTGATCGCGGGCTTCGTGATCGGTCTCGCCGTGGGCCGTATGTGACCTCCGTCTTGTTGGTGTTCGTCGATGGCGTGGGGATCGGCTCGCGTGGCGCACACAACCCCTTCGAAGGCGCGCCGCTCGATGTATTGGGGCCTTGGACGCACGACGAGACCGGCCGCATGCGAGGGGCAGTGTACGGCGCGATCGACGCGACGCTCGGACATCCGGGCCTGCCACAGAGCGCTACGGGGCAGGCCATCATCTTCACCGGAGATGATGCGATCGCCCTACAAAACGGCCACTTTTCGGGTCACCCCACGCCGTGCCTCAGGAAGCTGATCGCCGAGCGGAGCATGCTGATGCGCGCGCGGCAGGGTGGCAAGCGCGCGGCGTTCTTGAACGCGTACAACGTCGAGCGTGTGCATCACATCGAGCGCGTCTTGCTCGGCCTCGAGAAGCCGTCGCGCAGACATCCTCCGTCGGCGAGCAGCTTGGCAGCGCTTGCGGGAGGCGGCGCGCTCTCCACGTTCGAGGACGTGCACAAGGGGAGAGCCGCGACCTTCGACCTCACAGGCGAGACGCTGCGCGCGCTCGGCGTAGACGCGCCGAACGTGACTCTGAAGGAGGCGGCTCGCAACGTCGCTGCCGGTGCGCGCGACGTCGACGTGTCGCTGTTCGAGATCTTCACGACCGACATGGCGGGACACTCGCAAGACATGACGTGGGCGCGCGCCGAGGTCACTAAGCTCGATCGCTTCCTTCGCGAACTGTTCCTCGCGGTCTCCGCCGACCAGCTCGTGGTGGTGACGAGCGACCACGGCAACCTCGAAGACCTGTCCACCCGATCGCACACGCGCTCGCCGGTGCCCCTCTTGGCGTACGGGAAAGGGGCCGAAGAATTCGTGCATGACGCACACGATTTGCGGGCTATCGCCCCACGAATGTTGGCCGCAGCGGGATTGTGAGCGTCGCGGTTGCTTGATATCGTGCCCGCCATGACGGACCAGGCGATCGACCCAAAGTACCTCGAGATCTTCCCCTCCTGGCTGCGCTCGCTCGGCGAGGATGCGGGCGCGCTCGGAGAACTCGTCAAAGGGAACGCCCCCGACGACGTGAAGCGCCACGCCGTCGCGGGTCTCAACTACCTCTTCAAGTCGCTCGACTTGATCCCGGACGGAATGGACGACCTCGGCTTCTTGGACGACGCGTTCATCCTGCGCGTCGCCGCGGAGCACGCGGTCGCCGTCACACCCGCCGCGAAAGACGGCGTGATTGGGCGCCTCGCGGACGACACACCTGCGCTCAAGGATTTCTTGGGCAACGACTACGCGCGGCTCGACGCGTACGTTGGCGGACTCAAGAAGGGCGCGGCGCGCGGGCGAACCGTGGACGACGTGATGACGGACGAGGCCGCGAAGAGCGCGTTCTTGAGCGAGGTCTCTGCCTGGGCCAAGGAATATCAGGTCCCCACGTTCACTCGAGACATCAAGACGCTGCTCAAGCTGAAAAGCTTCTTGAACGCGAAACTGCCCTGACAAATCGGCTACAGTGAGGCGCGTTTGTGCGTATGCTCGCTGTTGGGCACCGTGAAGTTAGAACCGGGCGAGCACGTTACCGCGAACGTTCGGCTCCTTCGGCCCTTGGGTGAAGGCGGCATGGGCGCCGTGTGGGTTGCAGACCACCTCGCACTCGGCACCGAGGTCGCCGTGAAGTTCCTCCAAGGCGACTACGCGAACGACCCCTCCGCGCGCGCGCGTTTCTCGCAAGAGGCAGCGGCGTCATCGCAGGTAAAAAGCGCGCACGTCGTGAAGATCTACGACTACGGGATCACCGACTCGCAGACGCCGTTCATCGTCATGGAGCTGCTCGAAGGGACGGACCTCGCGGAGCGGATCAAGCTGGAGGGGCGGCTCGCGACGGGGCTCGTCGCGACGGTAATCTCGCAGCTGTGCAAGGCGTTGGAGCGTGCGCACGAGAAGCACGTCATTCATCGTGACATCAAGCCCGAGAACATCTTCCTGACCAACGAGGGCGGCGACGTCTTCGTGAAGCTGCTCGATTTCGGCATCGCCAAGACCGAGAACCTCACGAAGAAGACGACCGGGCGCCGCCAATCGACCATGGCGGGCGAGAGCCTCGGCACTCCCTATTACATGAGCCCGGAGCAGTTTCGGAACAGCAAACAGATCGACCATCGCACGGACCTTTGGTCCGTTGGCATCGTCGCCTACGAAGCGCTCACGGGCACGCTGCCGTTCGTCGCGGACACGGTCAGCGCGCTCGCGATCATCGTAAACGAGGCAGTGGCGCCGCCGCCGTCCGTGCTCCAGCCGAGCTTGCCTTCCACCCTCGACGCGTGGTTCGCGAAGGCGTGCGCGCGCGATGCGGCCAGTCGCTTTCAGTCCGCGCGTGAGCTCGCCGACGAGCTCGGCATCGCGCTCGGCTTCGCGACGGAGCGGGCGTCTCGCGTGTCGATGCCGACGATCGGAGAGTTGAGCTCTTCGTCACAGCGAATCGTCATCGAGAGAGAGAGCGATCTCTCTCTTCGAGACACCGCGTTCGCGACGTCGAACGCTGGCGGCCCCGAGCCTCAGGTCGCGAAGAAGAAATCCGTCGCGCCGTTCGTCGGCGCAGCGTTGGTCCTCGCCGCGGTCTTCGGTGTCGCGGGTGTGTGGCTCGGCAAGTCGCACGACTTACCCGACAAGCCGAGCCCATCCAACACCGTCGCGGCGACCCCCCCACCGAGCTCTGCCTCTCCGCCGATGCCTTCGATGGCGCTGCCTACGATCGTTGCGTCTACGACGGTCCCGACCGCAAGCGCGACGGCGTCTGTCAAACCCGTCACCAAACCGATCATCAGGCCGACGACGAGCTCCGCGCCCGTGTCGAGCGGAGGCAAGCATGACGAGATTTGGTAGCGCGACGTGCGCGATCGCGATCCTGATTGGCGTCGCGTCGAACGCTGCGGCAACGGGCCCCGAGTCCTCGGAGAACGTCGCCACCGCACGTGAACTCTACAAAGCAGGCGCGGATGCGCTCGACGCGGGCGACAACAAGACCGCGCTCGAGAAGCTCACGGCAGCGTGGGCACTCGCCCAGACTCCGGTCATCGGAACCACGCTCGCTCGCGCACACCTCGCTGTCGGTCACCTCGTCGACGCGCGCGAATCGGCCCTCGCTGTCGCGCGCTTGCCACCCGCGCCCAACGAGACGGTGCGTTCCACGCAGGCGCGCAAAGAAGCCGACGAGCTCGCGACGCAGATCGCTCCGCGCATCCCGCACGTGAACCTCTCCATCGTGGGGCTCGGGAGTCACGACGCGATCGTCAAGTTGGACGGCGTGACGGTCCCGATCGCCGCCCTCGCCGTGTCTCGTCAAGCCAACCCAGGACCCCACATGGCCACCGTCGACACGGACGACGGGCGCCACGGTGAGGGCAGCACCAACGTGGCCGAGGGCGAGACGAAGGGGATCGACATCGTCCTGCCTGCGCTCGCGTCGAACGCGCTGCCGCCCGCTCCCGACAAACTGCCTGCGACGACGGCACCGGCGACGATGTCGACACCCGCGGCGACGCCCATCGTCACAACGAGCTCGCCTTCTCCGCTAGTCTGGATCGGGATCGGGACGTCCGCCGCCGGCCTGGCTCTCGGCGCCATCACCGGAGCGTTCGCACTCTCCGAGGCGGCGACAGTGAAGGCGAACTGCAAAGGCGTGGGCGCGGATGGCGCTAATTACTGCGGTCCCGCGTATACCGGTGACTTGTCAGGCGCCAAGACGATGGCGACCGTCTCGACGATCGGGTTCATCACGGCAGGCGTGGGAGTGGCAGTGCTGGTCACCGGGCTCTTGTTGAGCGGCAAGAAGCACGACGCCACCGCGTTCGTGTCGCCGATGATCGGTCCGATCAGCGGCGTGCACGGCGCGTTCTGAAGAACGTCAATGCGGAAAGCCACATCCGCTCGCGACGATCGCGAAGTTGGGGGCCTTGCAGCCGGGGCAGCCTGCGTACGCCACTGAGCCGACGTTGACGCCGTTCTTCTGGCACGTGCAGGTTGCGGCGGGACACTCGCACAAGAGGTCGTACTTGTCCGCGTTGCAGGAGTACTGCTCTCCGGTGCCGCAGCCACCGTCCTGACTCGCGTACCCGAACCCCAGCAGATTGCCGCAGACGACCGGCGCGTCAGCGTCCATGGGCGACGCGTCGCTCGCGTCAGCGGACGAGTCACTCGCGTCGGTCACGCCGCCATCGGACTCGTGTCCGCCACGCTAGAATCTTTTGCCGCATCAACTTTTGATGTGTCACCTATCGAAGCGTCCTTTACGAGCGCATCAATCCCCGAGTCGTCGCCGGGTGTCGTCGAGTCATCCCCTCCACACCCATGATCAAAAGGCAGCCAAAACACGCCGAACGACACAACCTGGCATCAAAATCATATCCCTCACCCCCGCCAGCAACCATCAAGCCAACCCAGAGTTTGCCTTACAAGATCCGCCGTCTGACAATCCAACGCGTCTATCGCCCGAGGAGTGTGGCGGTTTTCGTCGAGGCCAAGCGAGGCCTAGGAGCGGATGAGGAGTCGTACTCCTGTACGGCGACGATTCCCGACGACGGCATCGCGCCGGCATCGGCGAAAAACGCCGCACTCCTCAAGGGCCGCGGCTCTCGGTGCCGGGACTGCGTGGTGGGTTGCCTTGTGGTTGGCCGACCATTCCGGTCATGAGGTCCTGCATCAAATCGCGAACCTCGGCCTTGCCCTTCAGATGCGTGATCAAAAGCGTCGAGACTTCGGCGAAGGACTTCTCGAATCCGACGCCCTCGCGAGTGCGGCCCGTGACCTTCTCTCGTCCCTGCGCGAGGTCCTCCTCGAGCGCCTCGGCGTAGCGCGAGAGCTGCGCGCGAAGCTCCTCGATCTGGCGGCGAAGATCGCGTGCGTGTGCGTCCTTGACGCTGGCCTTCTGCTCGCGCTCGGCGAGCTGCTCACGGCGCGCGTCCACCATCGCAAGTGCGGCTCCGGCTCGCTCGAAGATCGCCCGGTGCTGCGCGCCCGGCGGTTGCGTGGCCGCGGTGTCTGCCTGTTGCCTCGCGGTCGATGCGTTCTTCTCGGCGATCTGCAGCTGCTCTCGCAAGCGTGCCGCCTCTTGTTGTTCGGCCGCGGCGTCGCGAAGCGCGCGCGACTCCTCATGCGCAAGCTCTTCGACTTTGCGTCCGATCTCCGCGCGCAGCGCACGACCGCGGCGCTCGAGCGACTCCAGCTTGCGTGTGTGGCTCGCGACCTCACCCTCGAGACGTGTCGCGCGAGACGCGAGGTCCCAAGTCGAAGCGAGCGCCTTCGCCACGTCGGGCGGAGCGTTGCCCGAGGGATAGGCGCGGCTCACCATGCGCGAGAACAGCGCCGCGCGATTTGCCCACTCGATCACGCCGGGCGACTGTGGAGGAGGAGGCGGCGGCGGTGGTTGGAGCTCGCCGCCCGCGCCAACTTCCCAAGCGGTGCTCGGGAGCGCGCGCTGCAACGCCTTCAAGTCTTCGTGGAGATGGTGCGCGTCTTGGAAGCGACGGCGGCGATCCTTCTCGAGGAGCTTGAGCACGATCGATTCGGCCGTAGGCAACACGTCCGCCTTGATGCCGCGCGGCTTCGGTGGAGGGCTCGATCGCTGCATTTCCAGCAGGGTTTCGCGATCGCTCGAGCGGAACGGCAACTGCCCCGTCAGCATCTCGAAGAACAGCACGCCGAGCGCATAGAGATCGCTCTGCGGGCCGGCCTCTTCGCCACGCGCTTGCTCGGGAGACATGTACTCGGGCGTGCCGAACACGGCGCCCTTCGGAGCGAGGCGCGGGTCCATCGCGAGGTGCGCGAGACCGAAGTCGAGGATCTTCACGAAGTCTTTTCGACCGCCGCGCACACTCAGCAGGATGTTGTCGCTCTTGAGATCGCGGTGAACGACGCCGAGGTCGTGGGCGCGGCCAAGCGCGGCGCACATCTGCTCGAGGATGTCGACTGAGCGCGAGAGCGGCATCGGTCCACGCGAGAGCTCGCTCGAGAGCGCGGTGCCCACGAGGTACTCCATCACGAGATAAAGCTCGCCCTCTTCCGTCTCGCCGATGTCGTGGATGTCGATGATGTGCGCGTGGTCGACGCGGTTGGCGGCGCGCGCCTCTCGGAGCATCCACGCGCGCAGGTGCGTCTCGCCCCGCAAATCCGGGCGGATCAGCTTCAGCGCCACCACGCGATCGATGAGGACGTGCCGGGCTCGATAGACGATGCCCATGCCACCTTCACCGGCGCGCGCCTCGAGCCGATAACGTCCGGCAACGACGCGACCGAGCATCGGATCTACGGGCTTGACGGGAGCCGAACGTGCGGGCGTCTGGTTCAAGAAGGGGTCCTACGGGATATCATCGATCTTCTCTCTCAAAGGGCTGAGTGCCCGCGTCAGCTCCAGTGTATCAGGACGACCGCGGCGCGGGGAAGTCGCGCGATCGGCTCGGTCGCCCGATGGCGGCGGTGTAGGCTAACGGGCATGCGAGACGATCTCATGAAGGCAGCGCGGACGAGCCTCGCGCGCGCCATCAAGCATCCTGCCAAGGTGACGAAGCTCGACCTCAACAATGCGCACCTCCCGGAGTTCCCGGTCGAGGTCCTCGCGCTGAAGAAGCTCACGTCGCTCGGGATGTTCCGCGCGATCGAGCCCAAGATCGCCCGCTCCGGCATGTCTATCGTGGCGCACGTCATCCCTCCCGAGATCGGTTCGCTCAAGGGCCTCACCCGGTTGGAGCTCGGCGGACTCTGCATGCGCACGCTGCCCGAGTCGATCGGCTCGCTCGGCAAGCTCCAGAAGCTCTCCTTGAACTATTGTGAGCAGCTCGTACAGCTCCCGAAATCGCTGGGCAAGCTCAAAAGCCTCCTCGAACTCGAGCTCGGCGACACGGCATTGAAGGAGCTCCCCGCGTCGATCGGCGACCTGAAAAACCTGCGCTCGTTGAACGTATCCTCCATCAAGAAGCTTCCGGACTCGATCACCAAGCTCACGAAGCTGCGCGCCCTCCATCTTCCTCGCGAGCTGGAGAAGCTCCCGAAGGGCTTCGGCAAGCTCGCCGCGCTCGAGGAGCTCTCGGTCTCGCTCCCCGCGCTACGTGCAATCGCGAGCGAGCTGCACAAGCTCACCAAGCTGAGAGAGTTGCGTATCTCATTCGGCGACGAAGAGGGCGGTCTCGAGCTGCCCGACGAGCTCAGCGCACTCGTCGGCTTGCGCGTGCTCAAGGCGGCGTTCTTGAACCTGACCACGCTCCCTGCATCGCTCGTCGACCTGCACGAGCTCGTGGAGCTCGACGTCGCGGGCAATCAGCTCAAGTCTCTCGCGCCGCTGGTCGCACGGCTCCCCAAGCTCAAGCAGTTGAGCTTCAGCGAGAACGCGCTCGGCCGA
>JAYVYD010000174.1:0-18249 GCA_043784605.1 Myxococcales bacterium
CCGCACCGCTTCGCCGCACTCTCCGAGACGTTGAGCATGCAGAACGGCGTCATGCTGATGAGCGGCACGTCGATCCTCGCGCTCATCTACACGCACGGCGACGTGAGCAAGCTCGTCGTCATGTACTCGATCAACGTGTTCTTGACGTTCTCGCTCTCCAACCTCGGCATGAGCAAGTTTTGGATCCAGGAGCGCAAGAAGCGCCCGGATTGGTACAGGCACCTGCCCCTGCACTTGATCGCGCTCGTGCTGTGCGTGACCATCCTGATCGTCACGTGCATCGAGAAGTTCGCGGACGGCGGCTGGCTCACGCTCATCATCACCGGGCTGCTCGTCATGTTGTGCATCTACATCAAGCGGCACTACATGCGCGTCGTCACGGCGATTCGGCGCCTCGACACCGAGCTCCCAGACCCGCTCAAGGCGGACGCGAAGCCTGTGTCGATTCAGTCGCTCGACCCGGAGTCGCCGATCGCCGTGCTGTTCGTCGGCGGCTATGGCGGACTCGGGCGGCATGCGCTCTTCACGCTGTTGCGCATGTTTCCAGGTCACTTCAAGGGTGTGATCTTCGCGTCGATCGCGATCATCGACAGCGGCAACTTCAAGGGCATCGACGAGGTGCACGAGCTCGAGAAGCGCACCGAGGACGCGCTCGACAAATACGTCCAGTTCGCGGCGACGCTCGGCATGCCAGCGACGCGCGTGTACAGCACGGGCACCGAGGTCGCCGTCGAGGCCGAGAAGATGGCGCTCGAGCAGATCGCCAAGTATCCGCGCGCGCTGTTCGTCGCAGGCCAGCTGCTCTTCAGCGAGGACACGGCGATCGGTCGCATGTTGCACAACGAGACCGCGTTCATGATCCAGCAGCGCCTCCAGCACGAGGGCGTTCCCATGGTCGTGCTGCCCGTTCGCCTCAACCTCGACCAGGGGCCGCGCAAGAAGGTCCCGTCTCGCACCGAGGGTCCGCCGAGCAAAGCGGATAAACCCGACGAGAAGCCGGACTCGGACATCGACGTGTGACGAGGCGAAACGCCGCGTTGCATGACCGGACGAAGCGCATCGTCCAACGGACATGAATCAATCGCTCGTGTACTCTCTCGTGTTCGTGGCCTGCGCATCGACCACGGCCAACAAGACGACGACGGCGGGCAGCGCTCCGATCGAGGCGGACTCGTGCGCGGGCGATCCTTGGCTCAAGGAGATCCTCGGAGAGCGACCTGAGCTGAGCTCGACGATGGTGCTCGACAGGATGAAGCGAACGCGTTTGTTCGGCCCATTGTTCGCGAACCGCGACACGCTCGCAATGGATCACCTTGGAGATCTCCAAGGCATGCGCGCCGCGATGGCCGAGACGTACGAGTGGCAAGGACCGCCGCGTGCGAGCAGCTCCACGGGGCACGAGACGTCGCGGGTGACTGTGCTGCGCAAGGCGTTCGGAGATCCGCTCGCGCTCAGGTCTGGTGACCAGCCGTTGTACGGCGCGCCGTCGACGCTCGCGAGCGGAGCGATGGAGTACCCGCCGACGAAGACGAACGCGGACGCACCTTTCGGTCCGAACGGCGGGCGCGTCATCTTCACGTTCGCCGACGGCACGTGGGTCGAGGTCGATCAGTGGATGGCGCAGCGCTTCCGCGCTTCGTTCGCGTCGACCGGCGCGCCGCCGCTTCCGCCGTTCGGCTCCGACGTCGCATGGGAAGTGTGTGGAAAGCTCGATGCGAACGAGGCCGTGAAATCCGGGGCTTGGGGCACTGTCCCGGAGCGCGGAGTCTTGCGCTTCTACGCGGGACGCGACGCTGACGTCGACCTGCTGTTCCGCTTCTCGTCTCTCGAGGTTGCTACACGTGCGTCGAGCGAACAGCGTGCGCGATGCGCTCAGGGTCTCCCGCACGAGGCTGACAAAGGGATCTTCTCGTTCACTCCGCCGTGTGAGGGGGCTCCTGGGATTGAAGGTTCGTTCTTGCGGTATTCGATGCGCATCTCGAGTGTTCGTTAGTTCGTGCGCTGCGCGCGGCTCGAGAGGGGGAACCTGCTGCTGTGAGGGCATTGGCTCGGCGGATCGCCTTTGCACTTTGGGGGCTTGGCACAAACGCATTGTTAGCGAGCCGGTGCGGTCCGCCGGACTTGACTGGCGCAGGTGAACGAGAAGATCACGGGCCCGGCCTCTCGCATCACGCGGTCGGAAATTCCCAGAAATGGCACCGTGCGCTCGCCGGTTGTTTCGGTCGCTGGTGGCGAAAAGGAAATTGGGAGTTGGTCGGCTCGCTGGCGGTATGCTTGGGGCGATGAGGGTTGGACAGGGGGCTTGGCCGTCCACGTTTGAGGATGTGCCGGTCGATCCTGCTCTCGCACTTCACGAGATCACTCCGAGCGCCAGCGTTCGAGCCGCTGCGAGCGCGCCGATGAATGATGTCGTGGATGCCGCGCGGGAGGCGTCTGCCGTTGTCGCCGCTCCGGCGGACGCGTCGGTCGATGCGTCTCCGACGAAGGTCGCCGCTGCCTCGAAGCCGGATGCGAGCATTGGGCTTGGAGGCCTTGGCCTCATCGGGCACATCAGCGGATCGTGCGGCGCAGTGGCATGCGGGGAAACGAGCTCGGGGCGTGGGGTTGAAGCCGCCATCGGCATCTCGATCTCCGGCTCTCAAGGAAGAGACGAGCAGACGATTCGTACGCACATCGGGAACCTTCGGCGTTGCGCGGCCCATGGACTTCCAAACGATCCGTCCATGCAAGCAACGTTGGCTCAGCTCCTGGGAATCGACGACGCGTCGAACGTGACAGTGACGACGCAGTCCAACAAAGGGCGGAGCGCGGAGGTCGTGACTTGCACGATGGGAGTCGAGTTCGAGAAGGC
The DNA here is from genome assembly GCA_043784605.1 of Myxococcales bacterium. GTDB lineage: Bacteria > Myxococcota_A > Polyangia > Polyangiales > Polyangiaceae > JANYHY01. The sequence continues at coordinate 2,852 of JAYVYD010000174.1, forward strand.
TGTCGTGCGGTCCATGACGGTCCAGGCGATTCAATGAGAGGGCGCGCGCGGCTCATTTTTGCGGTGATCGCGATCGCGCTCACGGGCGCGTGCAAGACCGCGAACGTGACGGACGCGGAGAAGAAGGGCGACGTGAAGTACTTGGTCGCCCAAGACACGCCCGAGGCGATCGCGGCGCTTGGCCGACTCGCGGACAAGAACCCGGCGGCGCAAAAGGCGCTCGAGGATCGCGCGGGTACCGACATGAACGTGTACTCCGCTGCGTGGCAAGCGACGCTGCGCGACGCCGAGTGGGGACCGAAAATGATGCGTGACGGGCTCGCGGACGTGACGCGCGCGGAGCTCGCGGGGATCGCGATGACGCGCAAGGACCCTCACCTCGAGACGTTCGCGAGCAACCTCGACGGGGCAATGCGCTTGCTCGGAAACGACACGCGCGCCGTGAGCGTCCCTGCGGTGTTCGCGAGCAGCGGAAAGGCGGCGCAGCCGTTCATCGAGAAGCGGCTCGCAGACGCGTCGACGCGCGAGTCGATGTGCCGCGGCCTCGCCTCGGACGACGCCAGCCTTGAGTCGCGCGCCACGTTCATGCGGGTGCCCGCGGCTTCGCGCGACGGGCAGGCATGTCTGCGCGCGTCTTCGCACCTCGCCAAGACCGACGACGCCGCGCTGTCTTGGGTGGGCGCGACAGCAGAGCCAGGGCTGCTCACGGCGCTCGCGAAGGACGACACGATCGCGTGCGATCGACTCGCGACGGCGTGGCGTGATGCGTTCACCGAACGACCCATCGAACAGCACGCGCAGCTCACCGTCCCGCTCGCAGCCGCGATCGATCGATGCGCGGCGGCGATGGACTCCGCGCTTGCCGCCGCGCTGGACAAGGGCGATTTCGCGTCGGTGATCGTGGGCGCGATCGATCCGATGGACCCGCACATGAGCGTGCTCAAGACGACCTGCGCGCGGCTCTCGCCTCTCTCTCGCTCGCCAAAGCTCGAGGCTCGCTTGCGGGACCGCGCGGCGGACGCGGTCGCAAAAACCTGCTCGTGGAAATAGACGGAGCGAGCGCGCGACGCTTCTTCGTGCGGAGGCACCTGCTCGCCCCGCCCCGCTCCCTTCCGGCGACGAGCGCGGCGGTGCTCAAGTTGCGGAGCGCTTCGGCTCGCTGCAGTTCGATCCGCTGGAGGTGACCGGCGCGCGCAACCACGATCTGGTGCTCTTCGCGCGCATTGCAGGTTTCCGCCGCGAGCTCTGCGACGACTTGCTGTATCCCCGCCACGGAGAGCGACGCTTGTTCGAGGCGTACAACAAGTCGCTCAACCTGCTGCCGGTGAGCGAGCTGCCGTGGCACCGCTTCACGTGGAAACGCGCGGAAGGACGACGCGCGGGCCAGCTGGTGAAGGAGCACTCCAAGCGGATGCTCACGCGCCTCCGTGACCTTGGCCCGCTCGCGCCGGGCGACTTCGACGCGAGCGAAGGCAAGCAGACCGTCGACGGACATTGGGGCGTCCCCACGTCATTGACCCGTCATGTATTGGACGCGCTCTTCAGTACGGGGAGAGTCGGGATCGCTAGCCGCGCCGGGAACCGGCGGACCTACGCCCTTATCGAGCACCTCTTCGATCGTGAGCTGCTCGCGCGGCGAGTCTCCACGTCGGAGTCGATTCGTCACCGGCTCCTCTCACGACACCGCGCGGTCGGACTCATGGGTCGCAACGGAGCGCCGGAGCTCGTCAGCGGGATCGCGACAGCGAACGAACGCAAAAGGCATTTGGAGGCGCTCGTCGATCTCGGCGCACTCCATGAGGTGACCGTAGAGGGCGTCCGCGGGCCGAGGTACGTGCTCTCTGGCGAGCGCCCGTTGCTCCTCGTGGCCAACGCGATCGCGCCTCACGTGAGCTTCATCGCCCCGCTCGATCCTTTCGTTTGGGATCGAGCGCTCGTGCGCGACCTGTTCGACTTCGACTACAAGTGGGAGGTCTACACGCCGGCGGAGAAGCGCGCCTATGGCTATTACGCGCTGCCAATCGTGTTGGGCGATCGCCTGATCGGACGCATCGAGCCGCGCTTCCAACGCGACACCGGATGGCTGGTCGTTCTCGCGATCTGGCTCGAGCGCGGGTTCGATCCGGAGACCGACGGCTTCGTGCGCGCGTTCGGCGAGGCGCTCCGCGCGTTCGGCGAGGCGCTCCGTGCGTTTGCCAAGTCGTAGGCGCCAAACGCGTGAGGCTCGGGCGCGGGAAGACTTGTCGATGGATAGCGGCTAGGCTCCCGCCGTGATCCAGGCCTCGCGCTTTCCGCTCGCGCTTGCGCTCGCGGCGTTCGCGCACGTCGGCGCGTGGTGGCTGCGACCGTCGGCAGCACCGCCGTCAGTCGCGAGCGTCGACGTCGCGCCGACGTTCGAGGTGGAGATCGCGGAGAGCTCGCCGAACGTGCACGACGACTCGCCCGGCGGCGCTCTGGAGAACCACGCGCGCACGAGCACCTCGCGAACGACCTCGTCCTGGGGAGGCGTCGTGTCCGACTCCGCGCCCGCCACGGGCCCGAGCGCGATCGAGTCCGCGGCGCCCGCCACAGGCCAAGCGCCCACCGTCAGCGTGTGGAACGTCGACGCGCTCACGCAAGACGATCTCGGCGTCGGCGACACGAGAAGCTTCGCAGCAGTGACGCCGCGCACGGACGCCGAGGTGGTGCACGATCGCGTGCAGCGCGGCATCGAAGAGGGCCTACGCGATCGAGAGCTTGCTGCCGGCGACCCCGTGAGCGGCCCGATCGTGCGCGCGCTGGAGGACTCCGCGAGCCGCTCGCTCGCTCCGGTCAACGGGAGCGCGACGTTCGACGCGGTCATCAGCGCAGGAGGAGTGCTCCTCTCGATCAACGCGGTCGGTACGCCCGCCGGAAAGGCGTATTGGGACGACGTCGCGAAGGAGAGCTCCACCACGCTCGTTGGCAAGAAGCTCCACCCGAGCAAGCGCGGGCTCGTCGTGAGGATCGAGATCACTTCGCGCGAGCAGCTCCCGAGCGGTTCAGGCGGCGGAGTCGGCGGCGACGTGTTGAGCGACGGCAGCGGCCAGCCCCACGCACTCGACGTGCACGTGCTGCCCACCGCTCCGAGCACGAAGAGCGGCTGGGGACGAAAGGCCGAGTTCACACCGCTCGTCGGCAGCTTCGATGTCTCGGACATCGGCGCCACCAAGCGGCGCGTGATAGGCGCGCACGTCACCGCAGTACGTGATCTCTAGTTGGCAGAGGACTCAGCCGCCGAGGTAAGCGGCGCGGATCTCTTCGTTCTTCGCGAGCTCGGCGCTGGGCCCCTGCATCGCGATCTCGCCGGTCTTGAGCACATACGCGCGCTGACTGTATTTTAGGGCGATCCGCGTATTTTGCTCGACGACCAAGATCGTCACACCGGCCTCGGCGATCTTCTTGATCGACTCGAAGATCTGCACGACGAGCTTGGGCGCGATGCCGAGGCTGGGCTCGTCGAGGAGCAGCAGCGTGGGCCTCGCCATCATCGCGCGACCGATCGCGAGCATCTGCTGCTCGCCGCCGGAGAGCGTGCCTCCCTCTTGCTTCATGCGCTCACCGAGGCGCGGGAACAGGGCAACGACGTCCTCGATCGTGTCTTTGATCGTCTTGGGGTCGCGGTGCAGATACGCGCCGAGTTCCAGGTTCTCTCGCACCGTCAGGTTCGGAAAGATCGCGCGGCCCTCCGGCACGAGCGAGACGCCCATCCCCACGAGCGTGTCGGTCGCGACGTTCGCGATCGATTTTCCTGCGTAGCGGATGTCACCCGCCTTGATCGGCAGGAGTCGAGCGACGCTCTTCAAGGTCGTCGTCTTCCCCGCGCCGTTGCTGCCGATCATCGCGACGACCTCTTTGGGCTTGATCGCGATGTCGATCCCCTTGAGCGCGCGGATGCCTCCGTAGCTCACCTCGAGCCGCTCGATCTCGAGCAGCGGCGCACCCTCCGGCAGCGCAACCTTCGGGCGGTGCGGGTGCTCAACGCGCATCGGCGCTTGCCCCTTGGGTGAGCTCGTCTTCGTCAGGCTCGCCGAGATAAGCGGCGATGACTGCAGGGTCCGCCCGCACGTGCTCGGGGTCGCCGTGGCTGATCGTCTCGCCGTGATCGAGCACGTGGATGTCCTCGCACACGCCCATGACGACCTGCATGTTGTGCTCGACGAGAACGACCGCAAGCTCGAACGTGTCGCGCAGCCAGCGGATCTGGGTCTTGAGTCCCTCCGCCTCGCCGTAGTTCATCCCGGCGGCGGGCTCGTCCAGCAAGAGCAGCTTGGGCTTGAGCATCATCGCGCGCGCGATCTCCAACCGCCGCTGATTTCCGTAGGAGAGCGACGTCGAGTCCTCGTCCGCCATCTCGCGCATCTCGAAGACGTCGAGCAACTCGAGCGCACGTTTGTTCATGGCCTCGTCGTCATCGTAGTGCGCCTTCGTGCGAAAGAGCGCCGAGCCGAGGTGTGCGCTCTTCTGCAGCTCGCACGCGACGAGCAAATTCTCGATCACGGTGAGCTGCCCGAAGAGGCGGATGTTCTGGAACGTTCGCGCGACACCGACCGCCGCGATCTCCGCGGGCTTCTTGGGGAGCAAATCCGTGTCGCCGAATTTGATCGAACCCGTGTCCTGCTTGTACACGCCGGTGATCAAATTGAAGACCGTCGTCTTGCCCGCGCCGTTCGGGCCGATGAGACCGAAGATGCACTTCTCGTTCACGGTGAAGCTCACGTCGAGGACGGCACGCAAGCCGCCGAAGCTCTTCGATACGTGGTCGAGTACGAGCTTGCTCACGCAGCCACCGGCGCTGGTGTCGGCGGAGCTGGCTTCTTGGGCTCTCGCTTTTTCTGCCCGATTTCGCGCTCGCCGAACAAGCCCTCGGGCCGGCGGATCATCAGCGCGATGAGGACGATCGCGTACACGATCATGCGCAGGGCGTTCAAGTCCACCTTGAGCTCGAACGTGCCGATCATGTGGGGGCCTTGAATGAGCTGGGCCACGCTCGTGTTCTGAAGCAGCTCGATCGCCTTGACCGACACCGTGACGAAGACGGCCCCGAGGATCGCGCCGGAGACGCTGCCGGATCCGCCGAGGATGACCATCGTGATCGCGTCGAACGATGCAGAGAAATTGTAGGTCTCCGGGTTCACGAGGTACGAGCCGTCTCGCATCTGCGCGATCATTCCGCCGGCGACCGCGCCGCCGACCGCGGCGATCACGAATGACGTCACCTTGTAGCGCGTGGGGTCCACGCCGACCGCGGCGGCGGCGATCTCGTCCTCGCGAAGCGCGCGGAGGGCGCGGCCCCAACCGGAGAACTTCAGGCGCCACGCTGCGACTCCCGCGAGCACCGCGATGCCGAGGATCCAGAACGGACCGGCGTAGAGCGGCAGACCCTCACCGCGCGGTCCCATGTAGCCGTTCTGTCCGCCGAGGTTACTGATGGCTGCGCCCAGACCATGCAACCAGCCGCCTTGCTCTTGCCCCGCCGAGTTCTGCACCTGCGCCGTGCCGATGACCAAGCGAACGATCTCCGCGAAGCCCAATGTAACGATCGCGAGGTAGTCACCTTTCAGGCGCAAGCTCGGCAGCCCGACGATGAAGCCGAACGCGCCGCCGACGATCGCAGACGCGATCAAACAAACAGGGACCACGATGAAGCTCTTGCCGAACGTGGTGTCTCCGCCGCCGAGCCACTCGTGCATGTTGGCGCTGAGCACCGCGCTCGTGTACGCGCCGAGACTCAGGAAGCCCGCGTGTCCGATCGAGAACTGACCCGCCATGCCGTTGATGACGTTGAGCGAGAGCGCGACCACGACGTTGCACGCCACGAGCATGACGAGCTGGCGGATCGAGCCATCTCTGATCACCACCGGCAGCGCGAAATCGAGCCCCAGCGCGACGAGGAGCGCGACCACGACGAAGATCGCGGTGCTGTACTTGCGCATGCCGACCCGGGTTTTAGCGGGGATCGCAGCGCGTGGGAAGCGTGGCGCTCAGAGGATGCCGAAGCGACCGATCGCGACGAAGACGCACATCAACGCGAAGATCACGGGCGCCACGACTGGCTCTTTGAAATCGACGTGCGTCTTCACGGCTCCTGCCATCAAGATCAGGACACAGATGGCGGCGATGGGCGTGAGTATGGGGAGGATTCCCGTCGCCTGCGGAACGATGAGGCCGATAGCGCCGAGCACTTCGGCGAGCCCGAGCAGCTTCACGTTGCTGTCGCTCCAGGTCGCCGCCCACTTCATCTTCAGGGCGAGCTTGACGCGAGGCGTGACGACCTTCATCGCGCCTGCACCGAACATCGAGAACGCGAGCAACCCGGAGACGATCCAGAGAGCGAGATTCATGGATTGCGACGCTAGCTGAAGAGCTCAGCCACCGTCGGGCTGATCGTTCATTTCGATCGTCTTGATGACGATGGTCTGGCTCGTCTGCGTCGCGCTGGGCGGCGTTGGGGCGGCGGAAGCGCTCGCCGCAGTCGTTGGCGCCGGCGGCGATGGAGGACGCAGCGATCCGCCGACCTTCACGCCGAGTCCGATGACCAACGCGAGCAGCAACACGAACGCAACGCCGTAGATCAGGTTCCGGTTCTTGGCGGGCGCCTCGGGCGCGGTCGACCTCGTTGGCGGCATCGACATGCTCGGCGGCAACGGCGGAGGCGTCATCCGACGAGCGGCTCCTTCACCGGGCTCCGATTGGGGGAGCTTGGGCGACGACTCGAGCACGATGTCCGCGGCGTTGGCCGCGTCGAGCTGGATCGTCGCGTTCGGATTCGGCGGCGGCTTTTGGTCGGTCATGGCCCCGCCTCTATGATCCCACGAAGTAGCGCGCGGTGGGAAAAGATCACCTACGACGACGGCGACCGATGATGACGCCTGCAATCGCCGCGAGCGCGACCCAAAGCATCCCGTTCGGACCTTCGCCGCTCGACGAGCAGCCATACCCGACGCTGAGCGAGGGGTTCGGGTTGTTGCATAGCTTCAGCGTGTCGATGTCCGACACAGTCTCGCCCGGTCTGCTGCTCGTCGTGCCCATCTTGGCGAGCGCCGCTTGCAGCGACGTGGTGTCGTTCCGCACGAGACCGAGGTTGACGAGCGCGATGCCGAACGGCTCTGTGGGCACGCCACCGCCCGAGGGCGACGAGTGACAGAGCGTGCAGTCGGGCTCGTTCGGGTTGGGACCGGCCGGCTGCAGCGGCCTGCACGTGATGTTCAGGTCCGCGACGATCGCGGGCGGAAAACTAGGAGAGGCGAGCGCCGTCGCGGAGACGAAGGTCGCGAGAGCGAACGCGAGGGCTGAGGGATGGAGCTTGCTCATCACAGCACGAAGTGAAGCTGCCCGAGCAGCGTGGAGGAGAACGACGAGGTCGGCGAGCCGGTGGCCTTGTTCTCGAAGATGGCGTCGATCCGCGCGTCCAGGTGCGGCGCGAAGAACCAAACGACGCTCGCCCAGCCCGCGACGTTGAAGCCCGAGGACTGCGCGGCCTTGTTGAAGAAGAACTCTGCGGTGGGCATGAAGTGCAGACCCTGCCACGGCTCGATGTCGACCGTGAGGTAGCTCGCGTTTCCGAAGTTGTTGGTCGCCGCCGCGGCGCCCACTGGCGGTTGCGAGAACAGCAAGAGGTCCGACTCCGCCATCACGACGACGGGCTTGGCGGGAGTCCAGCGCGCGAACAAACCGTGCGCTTGTCGCCAGAGAGCGGTCGCCAGCTGCACGTCGTTGTTCGCGTGAGTGATGAGGCTCGTGCCGCCGAGCGTGAAGCGATCGTTGATCACATATTCCAGGTATGCCGAGTAGCCGCGCTCGCGGTAGTCATCCGGTCGAATCTGGAAGTTGCCCGCGATGCCCATCACCTCGCCGCGAACCTTTTCGCCGGTGTACGCGAGCGTGACGCCGTATTCTTGTGACGCGTTGATGTCCGTCCGCGTTGCCCGGCGGACGTACGTGGTGTGCTCGATCATGCGAAGACCATAGGGAACGTTGATGCGGCCCGCGCGCAGCAAGAACTGTTTGTCGCTACCGATGTCCAGCCCGAGCCAGAACTGTCGTGAGATGAGCCGATAGCTTCCACGAGTGACCGACGACCCGAGCGCGCTGCCGGGTGCGCCGAGCCCGAGGTCACCCATCACGCGGAAGCGGCCGAGCGTGATTTGCGCCTGCGCGTTCGCCTGCATCAACCAGAACCTGTAGGCATCCGGCGGGCGGATCACGTTGAGACCGCGAACGTCGGCTTGGAGGAGCAACCAATCGGGCAGGTCCACGGCTCCGAACATGAAGTTGCCGAGCTTGCCCGGGTCCTCTTCGCCGGTGTGCTTGCCGAAGTACGATCGCGTGAGTGTCTCCTCCATGCCGCGGCCATACTGCGTGAGCAGGCCACTACCGGAGGGGTCCGCGTGGCACGTGTTGCACGCCTTGTAGTCGTGCCTGATCATCCACGGATACGCGAACGCCGAGCGCTCGAACGCTGCGAGGAGGAAGAGGACGGCTAGCGGTGCGAGCCAACGATGAAGGCGCGAGATCAAAGTGTTCGATATCCTGAGCGGGATGTACTTCAGGTCGGGCGTTAGCGCGAGAACGACTCTCAGGGCGCCATGATACGCCCGGGCGCGGTCGACTTGAAGCCCGGCTTGTAGCTGTCGGGAAGATTCCCCTTTTGGGTGTGGCACTCATTGCATGAACCGGAGGGCGCGGTCTCGCTCATGGCGCGCGTGCCGTTCGCTCCGGTCACCACGACATTCGCCATCGGCCCGGGCTCGAGCACCTTGTTGCCGTTGTGATCGTACAAGAAGAAGTAGAAGTTGCCCGCGCTCCCGAAGGCAGCGCCCGAAGCTGGGATCACCTTCGCCGTCGCCCTCTTGCCGTTCTTGTCGGTAACGGCGACGCTAAGCGCGCCCGTCCCTTTGCTACCGACACAGTCGTCCGGCTCGTGCGCGGTTGGGTAGATGGTGCCGGCGAACGCGAACGCTTTGTTCCACGTGAGGTCGCCGTGGCACTGCGAGTCCATGCAATTTTCACCGGGTCCCATCGCGGGGCCGGCGTTGTTGATGACGCTCGTCTTGTGGCTCGTGCAGATGGGGTCCGTCGCGTAGGGGTCCGGCGCCGGATCCGTCTCGCTGGCGCAGCTTCCTTTGTTCATTCCGCCGTTGACCCAATCCTCGAACGTCTGAATGTCGGCGGCCGCCATCCCACCGCCTGGCGGCATGGCCATGGTCGTCGCCCGCATGCGCTCGAGGCTGAGCTGCGCTTGGTTTTTGTTCTTGGCCGATGAGCCAGTCATCAGGTCAGTCCACGTCATCAGCGCCATCGGCGCAGAGCCGACGGGCGGGTCGGAGTGACACGACTGGCAGTTGTTCGCGAGCACCGCTTGTACGTCGCACGGCAAGCTCGAAGCTCCTGCCCCACCGTCGGCGGCGGGCTTGATGACGGTCGCGCCGCTCATGTAGCAACCCGCCAACGGGCCTGCGCCGAGCCCGAAGGTCAGCAGAGCGGCGGCTGAAAACTTATACCAACGAGCCATGTTCACCGACCAGAAGAAGAGGGAATAGTCCGCCAACCACGAAAGACTTCCGCGACCGGCAGGAGGGGGCGACATGTGTTAGCAAAGGATCGTGGCGTCGTCGATCGCCCTCGTTGTCATCGTGGCCGCAGGACAGGCACACGACCCGACGACGACAGCGCTCGCGGATGCGGCTCGCGCGTCCGCGGGAACGACGGTGGTCGTGGAGGAAGGCTCTCCCATCACCGACGAAGACGCGCTCGCGATGGCGACGCGAGACCATGCGGAGGTCGTCGCGATCATCACGTGGGATGCCGATCATCTCGGCGCGAGGGTGCACTTGCATCGCGACGGCGAGGCGCGATGGCTGGATCGCGCAGTCGGCTTTCATGACGCCGACGCTCCGACCGAGCGCGGCCGCACGTTGGGCTTCGCCGTCGCTTCGATGCTCCCCGAGCCCTCGACGGTGATCGAGCCCCCGACCAACCCGCCGCCGATCTCTACGCCTCCGATCGCACCACCGGTCCACGACACGACCCGCCCTGCGGTGGCGCCCGTTTGGCACGGCGCCGTGGACCTCTCCGGACTCGCGACGGCGGCGTTCGGCGGGTATGGCGGCGGTTGGGGCGTGCGCGTGGGGGGTCAATGGTTCTTTTTCCCGCGCCTCGCACTGCGAACGTCGCTAGCGGTCTCGTCGCGCGGACTCATCGCCGAAGCGCAGTCGAGCATCCAGACGCTGTCGGGCGCGCTCGGCTTGGGGATCACCTTCATCGAGCCAGCAGAGCGGCGCCCAGTCTCGTTCGGTACGCGCGTGTCGGTGCTGGCGATGCGAGAGTCGGTCACTCATCTCTCGGCCGACGACATCAACTCTTCGGTGCAGTCACGTTGGCTGCCTGCGGCGGAGATCATGCTCGAGGGAGCGCTCTACTTTATCACCAACGTCGCGTTCGTGGCGTCCAGCGGACTCGAGATCGCGATGGGTGAGACCGCTATAAAAGTATCGAACCGACCCGTAGCCACATTGGCTCCATGGCGATTTGCCGGTGAATTAGGCTTCCGCGCGCGCTTCTGAAGTCTCACTCGAGTGCCTGCTCCCGCGGATATGGGGGTACAGTACCGATGTCTCTCCTATGTCTTCTTCGTCCAACATCGCGCGCAAGCTCAAGCTGGTGCCATCTCCCGGGAGCGGCGTCGTCACGACTCCGCGACCGGCGCCGTCACTCGACGACACCGAGCTTCTCACTGCGTTGAAGAACGGTGACGTCGGCGCCGCGACGGCCTTGCACGATCGCGTTCGCCCGCAGGTGGACAGGACGATTCGTCGACTCATCGGCAGGGACGTGGACCACGACGACCTCGCGCAGCTCGCGATGATCGAGATCGTCTGGACCATCGAGCGCTTCCGCGGAGAGTGCTCGCTCGACTCGTGGACGAGCACCGTGACCGCGCACGTCGTCTTCAAACACCTGCGCCGCCGCAAGACCGAGCGCCGCATCTTCGCGAACATGTCGCCGGAGGATCTCTCACTCGCGTCACCTCGAGACGAGGGACGCGAGGCCTCGGCGCGCAGCGTGATGAAGCGTGTGCTCGGGCATCTCGACCAGATGGACGAGCAGCGCGCATGGACGTTCGTGCTGCACGACGTGTGCGGCTACGGCCTCAAAGAGATCGCCGAGATCACGAGCGTGACGGTGGCCGCCGCGCAGACGCGCCTCGTGCGTGGTCGTCGCGAGGTGCACGAACGCATCGCCACCGACCCTGAGCTCGCGCACGCTCTCGAAGCGGAGGTCCGATGACCTCGCCCCACTACGCCGATCGGGTGGCTAGTGCGCTGCGTGCGCGCTCTCTCTCGGACTTGCCTGTCTCCGCCGAGTCACGCACCGCCTCCATCGCCGCGCTCGAAAAAGCACTGCGCGACAAGACCCTCTCACGCTCCCGTCGGCGGCGCTTCGCGATCATCGGCAGCGCTGCTGCAATCGCCGCGACCTTGGCTTTGGCGTTCGGGCTTGCGCGTCACCACGCGGCCGCGAACACCGTCGCGTCCACACCGACCACACCGTCCACGCCTGCGCACGACGACGCCGTGACGATGGTCGCGCACCCCTCCGGCGGCGGCGCCTCGGTGGTCGCGTCCTCTGGTGCTGACCCGACGACGCTCGGAGAGGGCAGTCGCATCGTGCGCGGCAGCCGCGTGGTCGCGGGTCCGAGCGGGCGTGCGTTGCTAGCGCTCTCCACCGGCACGCAGCTCACGGTCGAGGAGAGCGGAGACCTCACGGTCCTCGAAAACGGCACCGAGCAGCGTTTCAGGCTCGGGAGCGGGCGCGTGCACGCAGACGTCGCCAAGCTGCACGAAGGCGATCGCTTTCTCGTGGAGACCTCGGACACCGAGGTCGAGGTCCGAGGTACTTCGTTCGACGTGGCGGTCGTCGACCCCGTGAGTTCTTGCGGAGACGGCGTGCGCACGCGCGTGTCCGTACACGAAGGTGTCGTCGTCGTTCGCCACGACGGCCGCCTTGATCGCGTCGTCGCGGGTGAAGAGTGGCCGCGGAACTGCCCGACCGTGAAACCAACGCCGCCGCACACGTCCGCGGCGACTTCGGTCAGCGCGGTCAGCGCGGTCAGCCCGGTCAGCCCGGTCAACGCGGCCAACGCGGCCAACCCATCGCTCGCCAAGACGACGCTCGTCGCGGAGAACGCTCTCGTCCAACAAGGCATGGACGCCAAGCGCGCTGGCGACTACGCGACGGCGGCGACGATCTTCGATCGATACCTCACGACCTATCCTCACGGGAACCCGCTGTTGGTGGAGAGCGCGACCAAAGAGCGCATGCGTGCGCTGCGTAAATCAGGCGACACGCGCGCTCGAGACGCTGCACGAAAGTACCTCGACGCATACCCTTCAGGTGACGCTCGCCCGGAGGCCGAGGCCTTCCTCGCGCTCCCGAGGTGAGCGTGAGTCGGCATCTCTGGGCGCCCCTGATCGCGGGCGCGATTTCGGTCGCGTGCAACGGTGAGTTTCGCTTCGACGACGGAGCTGATGCGTCCGTCACGCCGTGCGCGGCCAACGCGGACTGCAAGCTCAGGACTCTCTTCTGCGACGTGTCCTCGGCCAAGTGCGTCGCCTGTTTGAGCGACGTGCATTGCACCGAGCTCAGCCGACCGCGGTGCGACTCCGCCTTGCACGCGTGCGTCGAGTGCGGCTCCAACCAGGACTGCGGCTCGGACGGAGTGTGCGATCCGGCGACCCGCAAGTGCTTGCCCAAATGCCTCGAGGACATCAACTGCCCCGCGAGCACGCCGCGCTGCGACGACGTCCTGCATCATTGCTATGAGTGTCAGAAGGACGACGACTGCAGAGGAGCCGCGCGCAAACGCTGCGAGGTCCCCACCGGGCGCTGCGTCGAGTGCCTCGCAGACGGCCACTGCTCGGACGGCAAGCAATGTCTCACGTCGATCTCGCGCTGCGTGGACTGCCGCTCATCTGCGGACTGCTCGGGCCAGACACCGCTCTGCGATCCGGCGACGAACACTTGCGTCGTGCGTCCTTGATGCCGATTGCTCTCGTGTCGTAGACGTCGGAAACTGATCGTATGCACGCATCAGCGCTCGGCTGGCTCACCGTCGGATTCGTCGTGTGCGGTACAACTGCAGGTTTCGTGGCTTGCTCCAATGACGTGGTTCACGTTCACGCGAGCACGGACGCGAGCACAGACGTGGCGCCGGACACCAACGTCGCGCAGCCGAACTCATGCGTGACGTCGCCAACCGCGGCGCCGTTTCCGACGGGATCGTGCAACTCGCCCAAGCCGAGCATGCCAGACGCGTTTGACGAAGCGCTCTCCAAGATCGGCCTCGACCGCTGCAGCGTGCAGCAAGACCCCGCGAAGATGATCACGGCGGTGATGGACGTGAACGACAAGCGGGCGATCGTCGACTTCAAGGCGCTGCTCCAGTGGCCGCTGCGCTTGCCCGCGTACGGTGCGGAGACCGCGAAGTGGCTCGACGACGCCATCTCCGGCCCTACGCCTGTCGCCAGCGCGGTCGCTGCGGCGTCTACGCGACGCGGGCAACCCGTGACGGACTGCCCGGATGCTGCATGGTTCGTCGTCGACACGAAGGACCCCGCTCCGCTCGAGACGGGCCTCGCGGAGATCGCGAGCGCGGCAGGCGATGCTGCCTTCGATCCTGACGCCACGACGCAAGCCGTCGCGCCGATCCCACTCGAGATGCAGCGCGCGCTCTTGCCCGTGCTGCGCGCGATGGCGACCGCGCGGACAGCGATCACGACCGCGAAGGCACCCGCGTTGCAGTTCCTGACGCTGTTCAAGAAGATGCCGAGCTGGGTGATCGGGACGACGACCTACAAGTGGACGGACCCACAGCTCGCCGCGTGGGACAGCGTAGACGTGCACGGCATCACGCAAGCGGCGGTGCAGCTCGCGAGCACGATCGAGGCCTCGAGGCTCGGTCGCTTCAAGGGTCAAGCATTGTCCGCGAACGTGGAGCTCAACACGGCGATCGGCCCCATCGTGATCCACGGCTCGGACAAGGACACGTACACGCCAGGCAGCCTGTCGGAGACGGCAGCGCTCTTCATCGACACCGGCGGAGACGACACCTATCGAATCCCGATCGCGGCCGCGACGCCCGATCGTCCCATTGCGCTCGCGGTCGACTTGGACGGCAAGGATCTCTACGCCTACGTCGAGAAGCCCACGCCCGACGACATGACGGGACACAGACTGCCGAGCGACAGCCTAGGTCGCATCAACGGAACGATCACCGCTTCGCGTGTGCAACGACAAGGCTCGGGCCTTCTTGGTGTCGGGGTGCTGTGGGACCTCGGCGGCAAGGACGACGTCTATCGATCGCTCGCCGCTTCTCAAGGCATGGGCATCTTCGGAGTCGGCGTGTTGTACGACGACGGCGGCGCTGACAAGTATTCGTCGGAGGCGTTGTCACAAGGCGCGAGCGCATGGGGCGTGGGCCTCTTGCTCGACGCGGCGGGCGATGATCAGTACGTGATCTACTCTACGGGCCAGGGCTTCGGCTTCACTCAGGGCGTCGGCGCATTGGTTGATGAGTCAGGCACTGACGACTACTTCTCCGATCCGGGTGATCCGAAGGTGGGCGGCGACGCGATCTATCCGAACGGTCAACTGCCGAACACGGGCAACACTTCCATCACGCAAGGCGCCGGCTTCGGCCACCGCTCGGACTCGCCGGAGCCGGGTTACCAGTTCCCCGGCGGCCTCGGCATCTTGCGCGACGCGAAGGGAAACGATCACTACCAGACGAGCGTGTTCGGGCAGGCGACCGCGTTCGCCATGGGCATCGGCATGCTCCTCGAGGGCTCCGGAGACGACGTGTACGAAGGCCTCTGGTACGTGCAGGGCGCGAACGCACACACTGGCGTCTCGTTGTTCCACGACTCCGCCGGCAGCGACCAATACAACCCGACGTTCCCTATCGCGGCGACGTCGATCGGCGTGGGGCACGACTTCGGCTCTGCGCTGCACATCGACGAAGGCGGCGACGACGTCTACAAGGGCCCCGGGTTGGGCCTGGGTTGCGGCAACGCCAACGGCATCGGCATCATGGTCGTCACCGGCGGCAACGATTTGTTCGCCTCGCCTTCCATCCTCAGTCTCGGTGGCGCGAACTCGACCGAAATCTTCAACACCCCGCGCAAGGTGCTGCAGACGCTCGGCGTGTTCGTGAAAGCGAGCGGCCCCGGCTCGTATGCAGTCTCGGGCGCGGACGCCGGCTCGTACGTCAACTCCCAGTGGAGCTACACGCCGAACAACACTCCAGACGGCGGCGCAGACGGCGGGCTCGTCTTCAACTATGAGAAGAGCATCGGCATCGATCGCCCGAACGGCACGGC
>JAYVYD010000175.1:0-16471 GCA_043784605.1 Myxococcales bacterium
TCAGCTCGATCTACCTTTCGTGCTGCTCTACGTCGTCGACGGCCAGGAAGGGGCCCGATACGCACGACGCGCCATTCACACGGGGATGGATCCACAATCGCCCGTTTGCCCCGACGCCGTGGACCTCGAAGCGGACACCCAACAATTGTGGCCCGTCGCGGAGATCCTACAGACGGGCGTCACACAACAACTCGACGACATTGCGCCTCACCTCGCGGGCATGACCGAGGGTCCGTATCCTGAGGCCCCTACAATGGCCTTGGCGATGCCGATCACGCAGCCGGGTAGCGCCAAGCCGTATGCCGTGATGATAGCGGGGATAAGCGCGCGCCTGGCGATGAACGAGTCCTATCGCGTATTCTGCGACCTCGTGGCCGCCACCGTGAGCACCGCGCTCGCAAACGCGCAGGCCTATGAGGACGAGCGCAAGCTGTCTGCCGGGTTGGCCGAGCTGGACATGGCGAAGACGGCCTTCTTCTCGAACGTCAGCCACGAGTTTCGCACGCCGCTCACGTTGATGCTCGGCCCGTTGGAGGACGAGTTGGTGGAGCCCACGAGCCCGCTACCGCCACACCGCCACGCCAGGCTCGAGACCGTCCACCGCAATGCGCTGCGGCTCTTGAAGTTGGTCAATACCCTCTTGGACTTTTCGCGGGTCGAGGCCGGGCGCACCCAAGCGATATATCAGCCCATAAATTTGCCAGTGCTCACCGTGGACTTGGCGAGCGCCTTTCGCTCGGCCATCGGAAGGGCCGGAGTCGAATTCATCGTCGACTGCCCACCCATCGTTCAACCCGTCTATGTGGACCGCGATATGTGGGAAAAAATTGTCCTCAACCTACTCGCCAACGCACTCAATTTTACGAAGAAGGGGCGCATCGTGCTCCGGCAACGGGTCGTGGACGATCATGTCCTGGTTTCGGTGGAGGACACCGGATGCGGAATTCCGCAATCCGAGCTTGGCAATGTGTTCAAGCGCTTTCATCGGGTCGAGGGGGCCGCGGGCAGAACGCATGAGGGCACCGGCATCGGCCTCGCTCTCGTCGAGGAGTTTGCAAAGCTCCACGGTGGAGCTGTCCGGGTAGAGAGTGCCCTTGGGGCCGGGAGTGTATTCACCGTCTCCATTCCGCTGGGAAAGGAGCACCTCGACGCCGACAAAATAGGCGTCGGAGGACGCCACGTTACTGCGGGAAATGCGTATGTCGAAGATGCACTTCATTGGCTTCCTGCTCACAATATTGGCGCCGACGAATTCACATTTTCCAAAGGCGGGAGTCTACCCCCGCCCGGCGTTAGAAGGCCGCGCGTGCTCGTGGCCGACGACAATGCGGACATGCGCGACTATGTGAATCGACTTCTAGGGGACCGTTACGAAGTCCTCTACGCGGCAGACGGTGAGGAGGCTTGGTCGGCGATTCAGAAACAACGACCCGACCTACTTCTCACGGATGTCATGATGCCAAAGCTCGATGGGTTTGGGTTGCTCGCTCGCATACGCAAGGAAGCAAAGACCCGGACTCTTCCCGTCATCATGCTGTCGGCCCGCGCCGGAGAAGAGTCTCGAGTGGAGGGCGTCGAGGCCGGGGCGGATGACTATTTGGTCAAGCCCTTTAGCGCGCGCGAGCTGGTTGCGCGCGTCGCATCGAACGTGAAGATGGGTCGCATCGGTCACCTGCTGGAGCAGAGCAACGCTGCGCTCAAAGAAGCGCAAGAGATTGCCCACATCGGCAGTTGGGCGTGGGACCTCGTAGAAAGCCGGATCGAGTGCTCAGACGAGCTCTACCGGGCCTACGGGCTGGATCCTCGGAAGTTCGAAGCGTCGTTCGAGAGCTTCATGGACAGAATGCATCCCGACGACCTGGAGATGGTGAAGTCCGAGTTGGAGCGCGCCCGAACGAAAGCCGGGCCCTTCGAGTTCAAGGTCCGCATCCTTCGGTCCGATAGTGTGATTCGAATTCAACAGGTGCGTGGGCGCGCTCACGCCGATGAGAGCGGAATGGTCGTCCGGCTGACGGGCACGGGCGAGGACGTCACGGAGCGCGAGCAGCTCCAAACGCGCCTCGTCTTCGCCGGTATGGCGTCCGTCGGGACGCTTGCCGCCGGAATAGCGCACGAGATCAACAATCCGTTGTCTTATGTGATGGCCAATCTCGATCTGATCGCCGAAGAAATTCGGGTCATCTCTGGCGGGTCACCTTCTGGGCGGATGCGCGAGCTGGAGGACATGATCAACGAGGCGCGGGAGGGCTCGGAGCGTGTTCGAAAGATCGTCCGGGGCTTGAAGACGTTCAGTCGTGCCGATGAAGACAGGCGCGTACCTCTCGATGTGCGACGCATTCTAGACTTGTCCATCAATATGGCTTTCACCGATATTCGCCACCGCGCGAGGCTCGTGAAAGACTACGCAGACGTGCCACTCGTGGAGGCAGATGAGGCTCGGCTCGGGCAGGTATTCATCAATTTATTGGTGAATGCAGGCCAGTCGATCCAGGAGGGGCAAGCGGACAAGAACGAGATCCGCATCGTCACGCGGGTAAACGCAGGCAGAGTGCTGATCGAAGTGCACGACACGGGTGCCGGTATCGCGCGGGAAGCCATGAGTCGAATCTTTGATCCCTTCTTCACCACCAAGGCCGTCGGTGCCGGAACGGGGCTCGGGCTCTCTATTTGTCACGGCATCGTCGTGGCGTTGGGTGGAGAGATCAGAGTCGAGAGTGAGGTCGGCAAGGGAAGCACCTTTCGAGTCCTCCTTCCTGCGGCGAAGCTCGAGGTCACCGCGGAATCCAAGGCATCTCGGTCGCTGAGGCCGAAGCCCGAACGCCTAGCTCGCGTCTTGGTCGTGGATGACGACACGATGGTCGCCAGTACGCTGCATCGCGTTCTTCGTGAACACGACGTCGTCGTCGCGACGAGCGGCAGGGACGCGCTGGAACACCTCGCTCGGGGCCCCAAGTTCGACGTAATCCTGTGCGACCTCATGATGCCCGAGATGACAGGAATGGCCTTGCACGCGCAACTCTCTCGCACCATGCCGGACCAAGCAGAGCGCATGGTCTTCATCACGGGCGGCGCTTTTACGACGTCAGCAAGGTCTTTCCTCGACGAAGTGCCCAACGAGCGGCTCGAAAAGCCCTTCGACGCAAGCAACCTTCGCGCGCTCGTGCAGCGAATGCTGCGGTGACTGTGTAGACCAGTAGTTTGCTCGCGAGCTCCGGGGGGTTCGCAGAATCCGAAGTTGCAACTCTGATTGCCGGTGCAGTTCGAGTTGTTTGCACACGCCATGCACGTGGTGCACATGAACCGTTTCTTGAAGCTAGTCGCCATCGCCGGCGCCGCCATCGTCACCATCGCCTCGGTCGCCTGTTCGAGCTCGTCGTCGGGCAACATCGCCGCCGCTTGCAACATCGCGGGCACGTACAAGGCCCACCAGATGGCGAACGCCGGCTCCCCCGCGAGCTGCGCCATCCCCCGGACTCCACGGTCACGTTCTCGAGCGGCGGAGACGCGGGCGGAACGACGACTGGCTGCACCACCACGCAAGACACCAGCGCCTGCACCTCGACCTCCACGTGCAAGATCGCCAATGGGGGCTTTACCACCAACGTCTCTGTGAACATCAAGTTCGCTTCGGACGGCTCGAGCGCCAGTGGCACCGTCTTGTCGAAGACCACGAAGGACGCCGACGGAAGCGTGCTGACCGACTGCACCTACGACCTCACGTACACACGCCAGTAGTGCCCCACCTCACCTCCCCCACGAACATGGGGAGGTCGGGAGGGGGCTTTCTGGGAGCTCGCCGGGACAACGCAGGTCCGGCTGGACTTCCTGCACGCATGTGCCCACGCTTACGGTCATGATTCGCATCCAAGGGTTGCTGTTGGTTGCTGCGCTCGGAGCGTGCTCTCCGGGCTATGCGTTCGTGCCCGCGCAAGGTGCGTCGTCTTCGCTCAATGGGCGGCCCGCGGTGAGCTACGCGATAGTGCCGCAGTCGCCGCGTGGGGAGCTGCGTGTCGCGACGATCGGGATCGAGCCGCTCACGCCGAACAACGCGCCAGACCAGCAACTCACCGCGCTGCACGTTCGCATGGTCGTCTCCAACACGACCGGCGCTCAGGCGTGGACGTTCGACACGCGCGAGCAAGAGCTCACGATGTCCGATCGCGGCAAGAGCACGCCTGCATTCGCAACGGCCAACGCGGGTGACGGCTCCACGCCGCCCGTGCTCACGGTAGTTTCGGGGTCATCGCGCGTGATCGATCTGTTCTTCCCTTTGCCGGCGGACGCACAAGACATCGACGCCATCGCCTCCTTCGAGACGACCGCGCGCATCCACTGCGACGCAGGAGTCGCCGCGGTGAGCACACCCTTCACGCGCGCCGAGCTCGACGACACTTACGCGGAAGACGGCGCAGTCGACTACGCGTATTGGGACAATCCGTTTTGGTACAATCCCACTTACGCGGGCTTCCGAGGAGTCGTGATCGCTCCCGTCTATTGGGGTCACCCGACCTTCGTTCGACCCTACAGCTGGGGAAGTCCCGGTTACGCCCATCACGGAGGCGTAGGCGTAGGCGGCGGGTTCGGGGGAGGCGGAACGTTCGGCGGAGGCGGCGGCTTCTATCGGCCAGGCGGCGGAACCTTCGGCGGCGGTCACCGCGGCGGCGGACGAGGCGGTCGCCGCTAGTTCGCCCTCAGGGCTCGCTTCTCACGTCAAGCGGCTCAAGTCCGCGGCTGTCGCCTTCGGAGTTGGCGCGGCATGTTCCTCACTTCCTCTCGAAGTGAATGTCGTCTGCGGTCATCTCCCAATGATCGCTAATCTTTTTTGG
Source organism: Myxococcales bacterium (assembly GCA_043784605.1). GTDB lineage: Bacteria > Myxococcota_A > Polyangia > Polyangiales > Polyangiaceae > JANYHY01. The sequence goes on from JAYVYD010000175.1 coordinate 4,827, forward strand.
AGCGCTCGCGACCTTCACGGTGACGTTCACGAACATTTGGATCTGAATGTCGTCTCCCGAGAACGACGCGATGGGCGCCTGGAGGGACTCTTTGACGCCGTCGCCGTCCTCGTCCTTCTCGAGCTTCATCGTTCCGTCCGCGCCGATGTGGAGCGCGCTCCCGCGCTTGCTGCGCCATGAGCCGACGTAGTCCTTCTTCGGGCCCGCGAGATCGACCAGCACGTTCGCCGGGGAGACCACCACCAAGCCGCCCTCCCCCATCGAAGCCGAGATCTGCTTGACCTCCTTGTTGATGAAGAAAGCCGCCACGCCGCAGGTGCCGAGCCCAAGCACGCCGAGGACTCCGAAGACGATCAGCACGACCATGACCGTCGACATTTTTTTCTTGGGCGGCGGGGGATAGGCCTGTTGCATGCGCCGGATACGAACCCGAATGCACGCAACAAGCAAGCACCGCGGGCTATGGTGACCGCCGTCACCGTATGTTGCCGCGCGCCGTCTTCCTGTTGCTCCTCCTGTTCGTGACGATCCCGTCGCCTTGGGCGTCACCTCCGCTCGCGCTCGTGCTCGGCGTCGCGTTCGGAATGCTGTCGCGCCATCACCCTTACGCGGAGGCGTCTCGCAGGGCGTCGAAGTTCCTTCTGCAGGCTTCGGTCGTCGCGCTGGGGTTCGCAATGGACCTCAATGACGTGCTGCGCGCAGGCCGTTCCGGCTTCGTCTACACGCTCTTGGGCATCACGCTCGCGCTCGTGCTCGGCGCTGTGCTCGGTCGCGCGCTGCGCGTGCCCGGCAAGGCCGCCTACTTGATCTCGGTCGGCACGGCGATCTGCGGCGGCAGCGCCATCGCCGCGGTCGGTCCCGCCATCGACGCCAACGACGAGGAGATGAGCGTCTCGATCGGGACTGTCTTTCTCTTGAACGCGGTGGGCCTCTTGGTCTTTCCGCCGCTCGGTCACTTCTTCCATTTGACGGAGCCGCAGTTCGGGCTCTGGGCCGCGCTCGCGATCCACGACACGAGCTCGGTCGTCGGCGCCGGCGCGAAATACGGCGCTATCGCGCTGATGGTCGCGACGACGATCAAGCTCGCGCGCGCGCTCTGGATCGTGCCCTTGACGCTCGGCACCGCGGCAGTCCGCGCTTGGAGAATGAAAGGCGAGAGGTCCACGAAGCCGATCGCGTGGCCGTGGTTCATCTTGCTCTTCTTGCTCGCGGCCATCATGGGCACGTACGTCAGCGCGCTCTCGCCCGTCTATCCGTGGATCGCGCGAGGCGGCCGCATCGGATTGACGGTCACGCTATTTCTCATCGGGACCGGGATGTCACGCGCGAGCCTCGAGAAGGTCGGCGTTCGACCGCTCGTTCAAGGCGTCGCGCTATGGCTGATAGTCGCCAGTTGCTCGCTTTGGATTATCCGCTCCGGCTGGGCGAGCGTGGACTGAAACCGCCGGCGACTGGCCGCAGTCCGTGCACGCGAACGCAACCCTCGCGCCGAGTCGACACGAACGGACCCAATTTTCAGGACCATTCATGTTGGTGTACGAGTTGCTCGAGCTCCAACCATGCCTGCATCCCTCGCCGCCATCGTCTTCAGCGCATTCTTCCTCGGTTCACTGCTCGTCATCGCCTATTTCGAAAAGCGCGCGAACCAACACAACAAGCATTGAAGGCTATTGGGGAGTCAGTCTCAGCGACACTGCGCTCGCGCCCGGGTCTGATTGGATTAGCAATCGACCTTCGTGCGTCGTATCCACGCACGCGCCCGTCAACCCGATTCGGGCTCCGTTCAGATAGGCCTTCTTCGGTATCGACACCTCGGTGACGCCGATCGCGGACGGGGCATACGTGAGCGTGAAGGTGCGTGCGGTCGCGTCGTACGCCGTCTCGATTGCGTCACCGGCGACCGCTCGCGCGAACGGTCTCTGGATCGCCGTTGCTACCGGGTATTCGGTTCCGTCTGCGTGAATGAGACTGTCGCTCTCCGAGTTCCACTGCTCGGGCGCCATGCTCATCTCCCACTCCGTGCCGCTCAATCCGAGCGCGTCGAACGCATCGTAGTGTGCAGTCATGAATTCGAGCGACGCCGGGTTGTCGTGCGACGAGCCGAACTCGCCCACGAATACCGGGACATTCCATGCTTGGCCGACGGTCGCCCATTTGGACAGATTGCCATGTACGGACGTGGGGTCCGCGCGCCCGATTGGATAGAAGTGCGGCGCGAACACGATGCCTTCTCCGATAGGACGCGCGAGGGTGGTACGCACCGCCACCGCGTCGAACCCGAGCGGATCGACGAACACGAGAGACGACGGCGCCGCCGCGCGCATCCGCGCCACCATCTTGGAATAGAAGGCAGTGAGCGTGACGGACTCGAACGAATCGGAGTTGGCACTCCCCGACGCAGGCTCGTTGATCACCTCGAAGCCGATCACGCCAGGGCGGTCCTTGTAGCGAGCCACCATACGATCCCACATCGATGCGAGCTGCGCCTGCACCGTCGAGTTGTCTGCCCATAGACGGTCAAATGCGTCGACCACTCCCTTGTCACTGAAGTACGCGACGCTCCAGCTCGGACAATCGTGATGAGGCGCAGGCTTCGGGCCCGGCAATGTCCAAGCCGGAAAACCGTCGCCGCAGAAGGCCTGCGCATAAACGTCTTGATGAAAGTCGACTACCAAATAGACGCCTCTCGCCCACGCCGCGTCCAAGAGCGCGTCATAGCGTTTGAGGAACTCTTGATCGTCTTGTCCCTGAACGGGCTCCACCGCCTCCCAGGTGAACGGCACGCGCATCACATTGATGCCCATTGCCTTGGCGTGATCCATGTAAATCGCGAGCGTCATATCGAACGCGCCATTCGCGTATTCGAACGGAGAGAAAGGCGCGAACTTGCTTCGGCCGCCCGCGTTGACGCCCCTCAAGAACACGACGCGATTGAGCCCGTCACGAAAATGCACGCCGTCCACGTGAGGTCGCCAATCGACTATCGGAGATTCGAGGCTGCACACACGCGCGACCGGCCCCGCGGGCGACGACGTGCCGCATGCCAACAAAAGCGCCGCGATCAACCAGGGACGAAGCATCTGGGCATCGTAGTAGACCCACGGCAGTTCATGCGAGCCGAAGCTGGAGAGACAGACAGAGAGAGAGAGAGAGAGAGAGAGAGAACTTGACTCGACCTCGTGCACAGAGCTGGCGAGCCCCATCTTGAAAGTCTTGAAAGATGGGGCATTGGGCAGAGCGACTGGTACTCACGCACCGCGCAAGCGAGCCCCATCTTGAAAGATCGGGCAGAGCGACTGGTACTCACGGAAGCCCGCCCGAAAGCGGACTCCCCTTCCACGACGAATCTCGAGAGAGACTTGGTTCAACACTCACGGACAACTGCGAGCCCGCCGCGCGCGGGCTTGACCGACGGTTTGCTACTTCTGTTCGAGGCCCCATCTTTCGAGATGGGGCTCGCCGCCAAGTGTCCTTGACCTCAGTGGTGACCCGCGTGTGCTATCGAAGAAGAGTGCGGTCTGCGATCCTCGGGGTTTTGTTGGGCTGCGCGTCGACACCCGCACCCGCCGCGATTCTCGACGCAGGCGTAGACGAGCCGCAACAGCCGCCGCTCCCTCCGCAAGACGCGCCCGCGTGCGCTCGAACGACATTTGCTGATTCCTACGGGTTCTCTCGCTCGTTCACGCTCGTGTCCTCGGGAGACGTGGAGCGAGACAGAGCTTTCTATCTGACTTCCGTGCTCGCGAGTGATGCCTCGCTGATGAGTGCGCTCGCCGCGGATTCCGTCATCGGGCCCATCGCAAAGGCCCGAGAGGCTGCGCTGCGGGACGCTCCTGGCAAGTGCGGCACCAACGTGGCTTGTTATGCGGCAGCGCTGCGCATCAATGACGCTGATGCTATTGCGAAAGAATTGCCCGCAGTCGTGGGCGATCTCGCGAAGTCGCAATTGCGTCCTTCTGGCATGTTCGCAAGGAGAGCATCGGACACCGACGCCTTGCTCGTCTCTGGTGCTTGGACGGATACCGCCAATGCCTTGAACGCGACGTATGACGCTTACGTCGCTACGCTAGACGCCGCGACGTTGCAGCAGGTGGTCGCGCAGGCCGCTGCAAGCCCGCAGGCGATGGCATTCTTCGAGCCGCTGCTTTCCGTCGACCTGGGAGCGCTCGCAATCCAGAAGCGCGACGAGGCGACGCGCTACGAGCCGCTCGCGACGACGAACGCGACGACAATCAAGGCGATCGGCGCGATGAGTCCTGCCGATTGGGCCACCTATCCCTACTCGATGATCTTGGTGCCTGGCCTCGGACCCAACACGCTCGATCCGGCGCTGAGCGCTGGGGGCGCGAAGCGCTGCGATCTGGCAGCCGCCCGCTTCCAAGCCAAGTACGCACCGTTCATCCTCGTCTCGGGCGGGCACGTTCACCCGGATCGCACGCCATACTCCGAGGCGATGGAGATGCGAAAATACCTGGAGACTCAATACTCGATCCCAGAGTCGGCCATCCTCGTGGATCCTCACGCGAGGCACACGACCACCAATCTGCGAAACGCGACTCGAGAGATATTTCGTTATGGCGTCCCCGCCGACAAGGTCGTACTCGTGACGAGCGATCTTTATCAGAGCGCGTACATCGCTTACTGGGAGTCCGACTTCGGGCCGCGAAATCAAAAAGAGCTCGGGTTTCTGCCGTGGCGTGCGCTCGCGCCGATTGGGCCCACCGATACGTGCATGCTTCCGAGCCCGACGTGCCTGCAGTTCGGCGCTGATCCGCTGGACCCGTGAGGGACTCTACGGACGCTTGAGACGATCCGGCGCGACGTCGGGTCGATTACCGGCTAGGCCTTCGTCGCGTGCGGTCCAACATCCTCAAGGCAGCGCTGCTCGCGATGGCGTTGTCGGCAACGACTGCGGTGCACGCACAGCCGGCTCCGGGCGACGTGCGCCTCCTTGGAGTGCTCGCGCCGAAGCTCGTGAGTGACCCATCGGTCACCGTTCCCGAAGGCGCGCACGGAGACGCTGTCGTCGTGCTTACGATCGTCGTCGGCGTGGACGGAGCCGTGCGGAGCGCGACCGCGGAGACGCCGAACGAGCCGTTCTCGGGCGCCGCGGAGAAGGCCGCGCTCTCCTGGCGCTTCGAGCCGGCAAAGCGCGGGGCCGTGGCGATCGCCGCGAAGATCAAGATAGAGGTCGCGTTCCACGCCCCTGCGCCGATGCAGCGCGATACACCAAGCGTCACTCCGCCAATCACGTCCGCAAAGAAGCCAGTCGTGCAGAAGCCCTCTGCCGACGATGTCCAAGACGTCACGGTCCGCGGTGCGCACGCAGAGCCTTCACGCTCGGTGAGCTTGTCGCGCGCGGAGGTGCGGCAGATCCCGGGCACATTCGGAGATCCGTTCCGCGCGGTCGAGATCATGCCCGGCGTGACGCCTATCATCTCGGGGCTGCCATTCTTCTTCGTGCGTGGAGCGCCGCCAGGAGACGTCGGTTACTTCCTCGACGGCATTCGCGTCCCCTATCTCTTTCATGTCGGCGCGGGCCCGTCGGTCATCCACCCTGGCATCGTGGACCGCGTGGATCTCTATCCCGGCGGATATCCTGCGCGCTTCGGTCGTTTCAGCGGCGGCATCGTCGCGGGCGAGACCACCCTTGCGCCCGACAAAGCACGCGGCGAATACAACCTCCGATTGTCCGACGCCGGCGCGCTGGTTGACGTGCCCTTCGACCACAACCGCGGAGAGGTGCTCGTGGGAGGGCGCTATTCCTATACGGGGCTCGTCCTCTCTCTATTCTCCCCGAACACCGTCTTGAACTATTGGGATTATCAATCCCGCATTGGATATGACATTACGCCTCGTGATCGCATCAGTGTCTTCGCGTTCGGCGCTTATGACTTTCTCGGCAACAAGACCTCCACGGGCACCGACACGCTCTTTGGCACTCAATTCCACCGCGTTGACCTTCGCTATGACCATCGCCTCAATGGAGACGCGGCGATTCGCACTGCCGTGATGGGCGGCATCGATCTCACGGAGGTCTCGCAGGGCCGGCGCGTGAGAGACCAAATGATCGGACTGCGCAACGAGCTCAACTACCGACTATCTCCCAAGGTGCTCTTGCGCGCGGGCACTGACGTTCAAATCGATACTTATGACGTATTGCTCGGACCTAACGACACGTCTGCGGCAGTCGCCGCGATCGAGAGCTTCTTTCCGTCCCGCTCGGACGTCGCGTTGGGTGGACGTGCGGATTTGGTCATCAAAGCGGCGCCCAAGCTCGAGGTCACTCCCGGTATGCGCGTGGACCTTTACGGATCTGCGGGATCGGCTGCGCTAGGCCTGGATCCGCGGATCTCCGCCCGCACTTCGATAGCCAAGAATTGGCGCGTGCTGACCTCTTTGGGAGTCGCCCACCAAGCGCCTTCGTTCATCATCCCGTTACCCGGAGTGCAGCCAGGCGGTCTCAAAGGTGGTTTGCAGACTGCCATTCAAGAGTCCATGGGCCTCGAGGTCGATCTCGGGCAAAGCACTACAGCGACCGCGACAGTCTTTCACAATGGCTTCTTCAATCTAAGTGATGCCTTGAGTGTGACCCCACCCGCGCCGACTGGATGTCCGCCGGGAGCGTTCCCGAGCGACACGATCGGCGGGGATCGCGAGACGCAACCCAACGCCAATCCTCGCTCGTGCGCGCCACCGTTCAAGCAAGGTCAGCTCGGCAGAGACAGCACCGGCGGTGGCAACGGCGGGGCGGCCCAGGCGCAGGCCTTCGCGACGCGCGCGGACGGGACCGCCTATGGACTCGAGCTGTTCTTGAAGCGCAAGCTCACGAGTCGCATCGGCGGTTTCTTCTCCTATACGTTGAGTCGGTCGACGCGCGTCGCGAACGGCCGAGAGTTCATCGCGTCGTTCGATCGCACGCACGTGCTCAACGGCGCCATTGCCGTGGACCTCGGGCACGATTGGCGCGCAGGTGGGCGCGTCACGTTCTACACGGGCCTGCCAAAGGCGCCGGACCCTACGACCCGCGCGACGCGTTTGGACCCATTTTTCAGGCTCGATCTGCGTATCGAGAAGAAATGGGTGCTCACGAAGGGTTGGTGGATCTCGCTCGTGGCAGAGTGGTTGAACGTGACGTTGAGCAAAGAGTCCGTGGGCACGAGCTGCACGCTGAATGGATGTACCGAGACCAAGGTGGGACCGATCACCATCCCGAGCTTGGGCATCGAAGGAGGTTTCTGATGAGGTCGTGGGTTCCTCTTTTCTTCGTCATGGCGTGCACCTCGAACGCGGGCAACGCGCCGCCTCCTCCGCCGCCGTGCGACCAAGCGTGTCAGGACGCCATCGCGCTGCGCGGGCTGCGTGACGCCCTCAAGTTCGCATACAACAACACGCTCGCCGGCAATGACGCCGGTCCGCAAGACGTCCAGAGGCCGTGCATCGGCGGATCGGTTCACGTCTTCGGCACCGCGACCTCCAACGCGGCTCAAGGCGCCACGTTCGTGCAGCTCACGTATGTGGTGGATCACTGCAAGTTCGTGAAGGTAGACACAGACCCATTGCAGAACTACTCGTTGACGTTCAACGGCACGTTCACCGAGAAGGGCACGCTCTCGCAGCAGCCCACCGCGACGACCGCGCTCGACATCGCGAGCGCTTCGTTCGACATCGCAGGCACGGTTCACAACCCGACAATCGACTACGCGGCAACGGCATGCACGCTCGTGCTCACGCAAAACGGCAATCAACTCGCTGGCACGATGTGCGGAAGAACAGCCGGTTTGACGCTCTAGTCGTCAGTCGGCTTTTGCATCGTTAGGGTCGGGTGTGGAGCCATCGGCGGCATCGGCTACTGACGTGTCTGGATCGAAGCAGATGGGGCAACAGCCAGTCGGATTTGGCACGTGCCCTTCACACCCATGAGAGTCGACGGTGGACTTGAGTGGGAAGTCGTTGCCGGTACCTCCATCGCAGCAACCGCTCGGGTCGGCAGCCCAACCCCGGTCGCCGAGGCGCCGCACGGCCCTCCGGAACCCACCGACTTCGGCATAATGGGACAACAATAGCCCCCACCATCCGCAGGCGAGGCGTTTGGAGCTTTGCATTGAGTCAATGAGTCGAGGCCACCTTCCAAGGACGAGCCGAATTGCCTTCGCCACAGTCCCAAGCCAACGCGGAGAGCGTGATCACCGCGCTGGTCACCGTCAGACGAGAGAATGAGCAATAATTCATAGCTGCACTCCCCAATGTCCACGCACCGCGTTTTCCGTCATGTTCGGTTGGGTGTCACGAGGACCAAGGTGTCTTCTCCGATGATCACTGCGGGTCCGCCTGGGCCGCGGCGATAGGGATCTGCCTTCGGCCCGCCTTCGCGCGGCAGGCTCGCGTGCTCGCCGTCGACCTCGAAGTGGTCCGCGTTCTCCACCATGCGAGAGACGGTGCCGAGGACGATGACGCGCTCGCCCGCGCGCAGCTCCCAGGAGTCCGCTTGCAGCGCCTCGAGGGGTCGTGCGAGTGCTTGCGCAGAGAGCGAGAGCGCGACGCTGACGCCAGCTTCCTTGCCCTGCGTCGTGAAGACGGGGATCGCGCTGCGCAAGACGATCACAGGCGTCCCCTCGCGCGGCACTACGGCGAACGTACTCGCCTCGATGACGAACTGGAGCGTGGTGTCTCGGAGGTCCGCGCGGCGAAGGACCTCCGCGGTTGTCGCAAGGATCGGCACGACGACGCCATCTACGCGCACGCGCGCGCCCACTGATGTGCCGTCCGCCGAGGCGCCCTCGAACGCGAGCTCTTTGGCGGTCGCCAAGCGCGCGCCAGCCGGACCTCGCCGCGCCCACCACAAGAGCGACACGATAAAGAAGAGATTCAGCGTCGCGAAGAACAGCACCACGACGCATACGAAGACGACCGTGAGTCCGTCGCTGACCCAGCGGATGGAGCTCGGTATGAACAGCTTGGGAATGATCGTGAGCGGCGAGAACATGAGCAGCGCGCCCGACCAACGCAGCACCTTGCCCACGGCGTTTCGCACTCGCTCGCTTGCGCGCACTCGCTCGATCACCATATTTTGAGCCGGAACATCGCGCGGCGGTGAGCCTGAGCGCTCCTCGCGGAGGGTGCGACCGTCCCAGCGAAACACGCTCACGCGCTGGAGGCCCGGCTCGGACATCGCTAAGATGATATCCGATGTGGCGCTTCCTCGTCGTGCTCCTCGCGATCGTGATCTCGTCGATCGCGTTCCTCGCCGAGGGGTTGTTGCGCGACGGCGCGCCCACGAAGTTTCTCGGCATCCCTGCGGTCGGCGTGATGCACTCCATGCCCGACACGAGCGGGCCGAGCGACAACAGCGACAGCGACGACATCGCGAGCGAGGCACCGAAGGTTGACGGTTGGCTCGTGTTCGGAGGCACGGGCGTGCTGGTCCTCGGCGGCGGCGTTGGCGTCGTCGAGATCGGGCTCTATGGCGTCGGGCTCCTCTTCGCGACCGGACAGCTCAGCGCCGCGATGATCGGGATCGGCCAGCTCACGTTCGGCCTCGTCTTCTTCCTCGGACAGGTGGGCGTCGGCTCGACGGGCGCGGGTCAGCTCGCGATAGGCGGACTCGTCACGGGACAAAGCGAGCTCGGCGCCGATGGCGGCGATTTTCTCGCTCGCATACACACGGACATCCAAGAGCTACTTCGCTATTGGGGCGACTGACACATTCCTGGCGCCGGCTTGCTGATGAGCGCGAGCCTCGCGTGAGCGTCTTGTCCCGACTTGTCCTTGCTGAAGCGTGACTCGCACGCGCCGAACGCGAGCTTGGCGTTCTCGCAGTCGTGCAGCGCCAAGTACGCTTGGCCCATCCCGAGCAGCGTCTGCGCGAGCACGTTCGAGGGATGGTGCGCGTCCGCGTTCTGCTGGCTCTTGAGCACGCGGTTGAACTCGCCGAGCGCGGCCGCGGGGTGATTGTCCGCGAGCTCGAGGTCGCCGAGCGCGAAGAGCACGTCGTCGGTCTTGTCGTCTGCGGGATATCGAGTCGCGTACTCGCGCCCGAGCGTCCGCGCGAGCGTGAGGTCCTTGGAGGCGCGCGCGCTCTCCATCGCCGCGAAGTGTGCGGCCTTGTCCGTGGGGATCACCACGGGCATCGGCTTGTTGGCCTGGGCGTCGATCGCGCGCTTCAGCTCGTCCAGGCGTGAGTCCACCTCTCCTCGCGAGCTGACGAGATCACGCCGCACGTCTCCCAGCCCGTGATCGACCTCGTCGAGCCTGCCCGCCATCTGGTTGATGCGTTGCTTCTCGCTCATCAAGTCCGACCCGGTGTCTGCACTCGCACGCAGCGCGTTGTCGAGTCGTTGCTGTGTCGCGGACAGATCTTGCGCCAGCTTGGCGATCTGCCGCTCCTGCGCATCGATCACTTGCTGGTGGGCGGCGATCTTGGAGCTCGCCTGGTCCACGCTCTGCTGAGAGGCCCAGCACCCGGTCAAGAGGAGCGCAAAGACTCGTCTCACCTCACCTCGATGTCGACGCGGCGATCGTTGACATATCCAGCTTCGTCGTTGCCGGCCGCGTCGAGCTTGCCGCGCGACGACGTCGCGATGCGGTCCTCGGTGAGGCCCACGCCAGTGAGGAACCTCTTGGCTTGTTCGGCGCGTTCGGCGCCGAGGCCCATGTTGAACTCGTACTCGCCGCGCGCGTCGCAGTGACCCGTGAGCAGCACACGCGCCCCCTTGAGCGAGCCCGTCATGATGCACACTGCGAGCCGCTGGAGCGTCTTCTTCGACTCCTCGCTTAGCTCGGGTGACTCGTACGCAAACTTGGGCGCCGGGAAATCCTGGCAGCCAGGGCCGCCTTTGATCGGCGCGACGCAGTGGTTGTTCTGACAAGTCTCGCCCGCGCCCTTGCACAGGTGATCGTCGTCGCACTCGACGGAATCCTTCTTGATGGCGGCGACCTTCTCACTGCAGCGGTTCTTCGTGCAAGGCGCGTCGCCGGGACACTTGTGCGAGTCGTCGCAGAAATCGACGACGGCTTCGCACGCGCCCTCTTTGCAGGTCTGACCCTTGTCGCAGCCCGAGTCGTCGCGACACATGACGCACTTGCCGGCGAGGCAAACGCCCTTGTGTCCGTCCGTGTTGCAGGACTCGTCGTTGTCGCAGAGCGGGTACTTGAGACCGCCACAACCGACGCCGATGGCAGTCGCGATCCCGAGGATGCCGATGGCAGAGCGGATGAGATTGGCCATGTGAGGGCTTAGATCTAGTGCACCGCCGACGCAACGGGTAACAAGATTTCGTTCGCGGGGACAAACCCAGGGAACCACCACCCGCCACAGGGGTCGCGACTGTCACCCTCGGGCGACATACAGCTCCGCTTCTGGCGGGACCCGTCGAAGAGCCAGCGCCTTCGAGGGTTGGCCACCGAGTTGAGAGCAGACTGTCCTCGGACGGCGGGGGTCTGTCCCAGGACAGGGCGCCCAAAACCGCCGGATCGTCAGCATGCTTACAAAACGGCGTTTTCGGGCGGGTAAACTCGGGAAGGCCCCCCGCCGGGCCTCTCGGCATACGGAATGCTCTTGCGGTCGGCAATGCACGTCATTCCGTTTCATCTCAAGCGCGCTTGGCACTGCACGCTCGCTCACCTCCGTCGGCTCGCCAAGCCCT
>JAYVYD010000176.1:0-11059 GCA_043784605.1 Myxococcales bacterium
TCTATACGCATGGCCTTGCTCGGAGACGCGCACGACCATCGGGTACGCGCCGACCTCTAGGATGCGGAACTGCGCGCTTCGACCGGCACGAACTTCGGCCAAAAATAGCCTCCGTTCGCGGTCGCGGAGCAACGACGCCGTCAGCGCAGAGCCTCCCGCTACCGCGCCCATGGCGGCGAGCGAGCCGCACACGACCCCGTTGAGGCCCGACGTCTGGGTGGCGAACCAGAGTGCACCTGTTGCGAGGATGGCCGAGATCGCGCCGACGACGGCCTCGCCGCGGTCTTCGCTCGACATCCCTTTTTCGGCAGCGGCGCGCGCGAGATAAATCGGCAATCCGAAGAAGACGAGAGTCATGACGAGCGCGGGTACCCAGATGAACGCGCCGAGCGTCGCGCCGAGCACGAAGTTGCCGACGCTCGGAGAGCAGAGCGTGCACGCCGTCGCTGCCGTCAACGCGGCCAACGGAATGCAGAGCGCCCAACCGATCCACGAGTCGCGAATGCGAAGCAGCCGCGCCCACACCAGCGCGAACACGAACGTGCTCAACGCCGAAGCTGCACCGGCGCCCAAGAACAACACTGACGTAGCGGCGGGCTCGTCGAAGTCGCCCAGATCGGGAGCGCCGTTCATGGGCGCAAGGATCACACCGGTGCACGCCGCGAGCGCCGCCGCGACCGCCAAGATGTTCAGCCGCTGGAGCCAGCGGGGCGCGCGAAACGATTGCGGGAGCTCGACCATTGCTCCCTCTTGTATGAACGGGCGCGACGCTTTGTTCCTAAGTATTTGTTGGTGGCGAAGCCAATCCGCTCGGTTGTTGTCGCTCGCCGCAGGCTCAAATAGGCTTGTCCGAGAGCTTCAGTGAGTCGGCTTGGAGCTCTTCGGAGCGATCAGAGAGTCTAGGTCCACGCCCTGTTTCTTGAGGGCTTCCTTTTGGAGCTTGGTGAGGCTCAATATGCCTTCGAGCGCGAGATCGATCATGCGATCGATCATCACGCGCGGAACGGGCTCGCCCTCGGCGGTGCCTTGGACCTCGATGATGTCGCCTGTGTCGGTCGCCACCACGTTCAGGTCTACGCGGGCTTTGCTGTCCTCGAGATAGACGAGGTCGAGCGCGAGCGCGTCGCCCTCCACGCAGCCGACGCTCGTCGCCGCGACGGGCTCACGCAAGACCCGCTTCGTGAGCTTCCCGGATTTGGTGAGCTTGTCGACGGCGATCGCGAGCGCGACGAAACCGCCGGTGATCGACGCGGTGCGCGTGCCGCCGTCGGCCTCGAGCACGTCGCAGTCGATCGTGACTTGTCGCTCGCCGAGTTTGTCGAGATCGATCGCGGCACGCAGCGCTCGGCCGATCAAGCGCTGGATCTCTTGCGTGCGTCCTCCCGGCGCTTTGCCGCGGCCGTCGCGGGGCTCGCGGCGAACGGGGTTGCAGCGGGGGTGCATTTGATACTCGGCGGTGATCCAACCCTTGCCCTTACCCTCGAGGAACGGCGGCACCTTCTCGTCGATCGACGCCGTGCAGAGCACCAACGTGTTGCCCGCGCGATAGAGCACGGAGCCCTCCGCGAACTTGTGAAAGCCGAGGGTCATCTCGACGGGGCGGTGGACGTTGAGCTCGCGTTTGTCAGGTCGCATGGCCCGAGCGATTACCACGGATATGCGCGAGCGCGCCGGGCGTTATAGGGCGAATGGAAGCTCCTTGCCGCGACAGTCGCGACACGTTGCAGATGCGCGCAGACGCGCTGGAGGTCGAGAACGTCGTCCTCAGGAGTCGCATCAAGCGCCTGCAGAACCGAGGCGAGCAACGCGATCGCCGCAGCTTGATTCGCTGGCTCACGCACGCGATACTCGTGATCTTCGTCGTAGCCTTCGCCGCCGCGCTCCTCAGCGCGTGCGTGTCCGTAGTCGGAGCCGCAGCATTTCAAGGGCTCGGCATTCAGTAGTACCGAACTTGTTCATGAGAGCTTGGCTGTTCGTGCTTGTCGCGTGTGGCGCCCCGGTCGCGTCACCGCCTATCACGATACCGACTTAGCCATGGCGCAATATCGAACTAAGCACTACGGGCTCGCGCAGGCGACGTTCGAGGAGATCACGAGAAACTCAATGCACATCAAAGGAACGAATCGATCCTGTGGGAGTTGAAGCTCATGGAGATGGACTTCCCGGAGCGCGCGCATACGCTCGATTTGATCGCGGTCACCGGAGCCCATTGTTGTTGGGACGAAACGGATACCTTCAACAATGCCAACCAGCGAGAGCTGCGGTCGAAGGTCTTCTACTTCGCCGGCCGCGGCGCGCTCCGAGCGGGCGACGGCAAAACGGGTCCGTAGTTGGCAATCGGGAGAAGCGGAGCTTGGCGAGGCTTCACATGGCTGCGAGGTGCCTGTTGACCCGATAGAGACTAGATGGCGCCGGTCTCTCTCGCTGGCGCGATTGGCAAGTTGATCGCGAACGTCGTGCCCCCGCCCTCGCGCGGCTCGCACGTGATCGCCCCGCCGTGCGCCTCCACGATCCGCCTCGTGATGGCCAATCCCAGGCCCGTGCCCTCGCCTTTGGTGGAGAAGAAAGGGTCGAAGACGCGCGCGCGGATGTCGTCGGGGATGCCGCTGCCGCGATCCTCTAGCTTGATGATGACGCTCATCCCAAGGGCCAACACGCTCACGTCGATCGTTCCGCCGTCTTGCATCGCTTCGCGCGCGTTTCTGAGCAGATTCAAGATCGCCTGTCGAATCTGCGACTCGTCGAACATCGCCGCGGGCACGGACGGCGCGACGTGCAACGCGATCACGCACTGCGCGCGCTCCATCTCTTTCTTGGTGAACTGCGCCACATCGAGAACGAGCGCGCTCACGCTGCCTTCTTCCATGCGCGGGGAGGGGAGGCGCGCCAGGCGCAGGTACTCCTCGCTCAGATTCTCGAGCCGACCGACCTCGCGCGCGATCGCCCCCAGCAAGACCTTCGCCTCGGCGTGTTTGTCGTCTTGCGCGAGCTCCTCCTCGAGCAGCTCCACGTTGAGGCCGATAGCCGATAATGGATTACGGATCTCGTGCGTGACGTGCGCGGCCATCTTGCCTATGGCCGCGAGTCGCTCGTTGGCCACGGCCTGGCTCTGCGCCTTGCCGACGGCGCCGACCATCTGCTCGAACGCCGCGGAGAGCTCCCCGAGCTCGTCGTCCGAAGGGTGAACGTCCTTGGGCGTCAGATCTCCACGTGCAACCGCCCGAGCGCGCTGAGTGACGTTGGTGAGCGGCGCCAAGAGCCGCCGTGTGTGGACGCTGACGGCCACGCCCACGCCCAACGTGAGGAGCGCGAGCAGCCCGAGCGCATAGATGGATCTCAGCTCGCGCTCACGTGCGTCGGCTGAGAGTGCGTCCATCGAGGAGCCGAGCCGGTCGGAGAGATTGTGCAGTCGCTTGTCGGCGTCGTACTCGATTGAGCCCAGCGAGATCACGGTCGAGTTGATGGCGTCTTTGTCGCCGTCGTCGATGGCCGAAAACAGCCGCTCGCGCTCGGTCTTGTCGGCATCGAGCGCGGCCTCGGTCGCGTCGAGCTCCGTCCCGAGGTCGTGTGCGAGCGCGAGTGTTGCCGGGCCGCCGACCAAGTTGAGCTGCGTGAGCGCCGCGCGCGTGTCGAGGAATTTCGCGCGGCGCGTCGAGGCGAGCGTACCGAGCAGGAGACGCGCGGAGATCGGATCGCGCTCGTCTGGGATTCCATCCACCAGCGTCGCGATCGTCGCCTGCGTCGCGCGGAGCTGACCGAGCTTCAACGCCACCGGAACATAGCCGTTCGAGAGCTCGTCCGAGTCGCGAGCGCCTCGTCGCTGGGCCACGACGCTCCAACCCACGGTCACCGCGAAGGCCAAGAGCGTCACCGCGAACGAGGCCAAGACGCGCGTCGCGATCGTCCGGCGGGCGTCGTGCGCCTGCGTAGCCGATGTAGGCGCACGCTCGGAGAGGGCTCTAATCTGGCTCATCGGCAAATGCAGCCTGACATCGAAGGCGTGCCTAGGGAAACAATGCCGAGTCCTGCTCCAAGCGGTCTCACGAACGCGCGACTTTTGAACAGGACCTCAATTTGCGCTCGGCAGTGGTGAGGCCGTGACTTTCATGGTTTACTTCCAAGGTAGGCCTTTTGTGGGCTACGGAATCAAGAACAGGGAGCCTTCGCTTGACCAAGCTACTCGCGATGCCGGGCGAGGGGGAACGGCTGGATCGTTTCGAGCTCGTCGCCGAGATCGCTCAAGGCGGCATGGCTACGGTCTATCTCGCGCGCCTGGTCGGCGTCGGCGGGTTCAAGCGGTTTGTCGCGATCAAGCGGCTTCACGCTCACCTCGCGCAGGAGCAGGAGTTCATCGAGATGTTCCTCGATGAGGCGCGCATCGCCGCGCGCATCCACCATCCCAACGTCGTCCCGATCCTCGAAATCGGCGAGAACAGCGGCGCGTACTACCTCGTCATGGAATACATCGAGGGCGATACGGCGGGCCGCCTCGTCGCGCGTGCCGCAGGTCGCCAGCAGCGGCTCCCACCCGCAATCACCGCGCGTATCATGCTCGATTCGCTCACCGGCCTGCACGCCGCGCACGAGCTTCGCGACGACAATGGGCAGCCGCAGCACGTCGTTCACCGCGACGTATCGCCGCAGAACCTCCTCGTCGGCGTGGACGGCGTCGCGCGCATCACGGACTTCGGCGTCGCGCGTGCTGCGGCGCGCCTCACGAGCACTCGCGGCGGACAGGTCAAAGGCAAGCTCGCCTATCTGTCGCCCGAGCAGGTGCGTGGCACCGAGGTCGATCGCCGCGCGGACGTCTTCGCCGCCGGAATCGTGATGTGGGAGCTGTTCACCAGCGAGCGTCTCTTCAAGGGTGAGGCGGACGCAGACACGCTCTTCCGCATCGTCGCGGCCGAAGTTCCGAGCATGCGCGCGATCCATCCGCAGGTCCCGCCCGCGGTCGAGGCAGTGTGCTTGAAGGCGCTGGCCCGTGATCCGAAGGATCGTTGGCAGACCGCGCAGGACTTCGCGGAGGCGCTCGAGAACGCGGGCCGCGCGAATGGATGTCTCGCGAACATTCGAGAGACCGCCGCGTACGTCAACGAAATCCTCGGCCAGGACATCTCCGCGCAGCGCGACATCGTGCGCGCTTGGCTCGCACGCAGTGAGAGCAAGAGCGGAGTGGCGCCTTCGATGGCGGGTCAGGTGCCACGCCCCGCGGATGCATCGGGCGCGCAGAAGCAGCTCAAACCGACGCAGCCCGTACAACAAGTGCAGCTGGTCCAGCAACAGCAGCAGGTCCAGCAACAGCAGCAGGTCCAGCAGCAGCAGCAGGTCCAGCAGCAGCAACGACCGTGGCAACCCGCGCAAGCCGCACCGCAAGCGATGCCGCAGGTGCGCGCGCCGCAGATGTCCGTCCCGACGTCGCGTGACATGTCGCCGCCAGGATCTCAGCTGACCTCGCTCGCCGACGACGACGAAGACATCGCCACACGCGTGGACCAACCGCTGGCCGAGCAAGAGCTAGCCCGTGCGATGGCGCCCATGCCGGTGCCCAACCTCCAGGGCCATCCGCAGCCGCAGATTCACATGGCGCCGAACGGGGCACGGGCCGGGAGCGAGCTCAACGTTACGATCCCGCAGCAGAATCAACAGCAGCCGGGCGCGTCTCCGTGGGCAGCGGCGCACCAACTCCCGCCGGCGTTCGCGGCAGCGCAATACGCCAATAACAATTCCGCGCCGACCGTGCCGACAACGCGACCGAGCGGCCTGCCCGCGTGGACTCTCGCCATTCCGGCGGCGCTCATCGCGATCGCGGCGGTCGTGCTCGCCGTTCGACTCTTGAAGCAAGCTCCGGAGGACACCCCGAAGCCCCAGCCGACGACGACCGTGAGCGCCGCCGCATCAACGCCGGCCACTCCTACGGTGACCGCGCCTACAGTGACCGCGCCTACAGTGACCGCGCCTACGGTGGACACATCCACTGTCCCGACGATTGATCTGTCAACGAGTGCGACTGCGTCGAAGCCGACGGTCGCGCCGCCGACGGCAACCCCCGTGACGACCTCGTCGCCTGCGCCCGTGAACACGACCCCGAAGCCCGTGATCACGACCCCGAAGCCGCCCGTGACGGGCACAGTCCGGAAGAAGCCCGTGCTCGACAACCCCGATTTCGGCGGCCGTCGCTGAAAAGCGGGTAATCTGGGCAGACGATGAAGCGGTCCGCCTTTGGTTTCGCGCTGGTGCTCTGCGCTGTCTCGCCGTCTTTGGTTTGGGCGCAAGCCCAGACTCAATCAATCAAGGACGCCGACACTCTCTACAACGACGGCGTCGCCGCGATGAAGGACGGTCGCTTCGCCGCCGCGTGCCCCAAGCTGGAGAAGAGCAACAAGCTCGAGCCCGGCGTAGGCGTAATGTTGTGGCTCGCCGACTGTTACGAGAAGGTCGGCAAGACCGCGAGCGCGTTCAATCAGTTCATCGCGGCCGAGCGGCTCGCAGCGCAGACGAAGGACAACCGAGACAAGGTCGCGCACAAGCGCGCGTCGGACCTCGAGCCGAAGCTCAGCAAGTTGGTCATCGCGCTTCCCTCCGGAGGACACATCGACGGTCTGGAGGTCAGGCGGGACGGCGATGTCGTGAAGTCGTTCGGCGACTCCGTCACCGTGGATCCTGGAACGCATCTCATCGAAGCAAGCGCGCCTGGCTACAAACACTGGGAGTCGAAGGTGGACGTCGGGACGGACGGCGCGACCGCGAGCGTGAACGTGGGCCCGCTCGAAAAGGACGAGGCGGTCGTCGAAGAGAAGGTCCAGAAGCCGGTGGAGGTGTCGTCGTGGACGCCGCTCAAGATCACCGGGTTGGTCATCGCCGGAGTCGGCGTCGTGGGTCTCGGTGTGGGCGGCGCGTTCGGCGTGCTCGCGAAGGGAAGCCTCGATGACTCCAACAATAGCCACTGTGACTCCACCAACCACTGCGATCCGCAGGGCCTCGCGCTTCGCGGCGACGCGCAGAGTTCCGCGCTGATCTCGACGATCTCGTTCATCGGAGGCGGCGTGCTCGTCGTGGGCGGGCTCCTGATGTTCTTCCTCGCGCCCAAACCCACGACGGAGAACGCCGCCCCGGTCGCTGCGCTGAGGCTCGTCCCCGCGCTCTCGCCGTCATTTTCGGGCTTGTCCGCCGTCGGTAACTTCTGACTACCGAAGCGCGCGCGCGATCCAGGTCACGAGATCGCTGACAACGAAGCGCCCCTCGGCCGCGCGGCGCAAAGAGATCAAGCTCGAAGCGCACGCGGTCACGAGCTCACCGCCGCCGGACTCCTCGTGCTCCTGGGTTCGGTCCTTCGCGATCGCTCTCGAGACTTCGGGCATCGTGACGGGAAGGAGGCCGCCGCCGCCGGAGCACCGCGCGCGCTCGCGCACGTCGAGCTGCTCGTGTGGGGCGTAGCCCAGCGCACGCGTCAAGATCGCGCGCGGCTCTGCGTAGAGACCCAACCCGCGTCCGAGTTGACACGGGTCGTGCCATCGAACCTGACCTGACGTCGGAAGGGTGGACAAGTCATCGAGTCGCGCGACTGCCCGCTCGATGAGCGTAGAGACCGGCGGTAGCTCTATGCCAAGGCGCGCGTACTCTTTGCGCAGCGCAACAGCGCACCCGGGGTCGACCACGACGATGTCCGCCGATTCGCGCAACCGCGCTGACAGCGCGCGTGCGTGCGCCGCGAAGCCATGCTGATCGCCGGCGTGAAGAAGCGGCAATCCGCAGCAATCGTCGGCGACGCGCACGGGACCCGCGAGCGTTCTCGCCGCCGCGAGAGCATCGTTGGCCTCGGGCTTTGCGCGCAACGAGTACGCGCACCCGATCAGCAGAGTCGTGTCGGCGTTCGCGTCCGAGCGAAGCACCGCGCTCGCGGCTCGAGTCGCGCGCCTGTGCTCTTCGAAGCGAGCGACCACCCGCGCCGCAGCGGCGGGAGCGATCCCTCGATCGTAGAACGCGCTCCGTGCCGAGAGGAGCGTCGTGGCGACGTCGTTCTCGTGATCACACGCTTGCGCGCAAGCGCCGCATCCCGTGCACGCCCACGCGGGGCCGGCGATGTCGCTCACGAGCGGCGCATCTCCGAGCGCAGCCAAGTACGACGTCGTCATCTTGCCCCACGGCGTGAGCGTCTCGTTCGGCTCCGCGTTCGATACGGGGCACGCGCTCCGACACAGCTTCGGGCAGAAGGCACACGTCTCGAGCGCGGGCCGCGAGCTCTCTAGGATCGGCAGCGCGCGCATCGGTCGCTGATCGGGTCTTGCGGTCATGCGGGCATCCTCGCGCGGAGCTCAGTGAGAGACGTCGTCGGAATGCCGCGAGCCTTGCAGACTGCGAGGGCCTCGTCCGCGAGAGCACGAGCGCTCGGAATCCGAGTGTTGCCGAAGTGAACATCGACGTAGCGCAGGGCCTCCGCCGAGGTCCGCTCCGCGATGCCCACGCCGACCTTGAGGATTCGCGGTCCGATGAACTTCGTGAGCAACCCGAGCCACGGCGGCGCAGGTCCGAGGTCGCGAGCCAATAGCTCAGTCTCGGTCATCGCGGCGAGGACGAGCGCGACGAGTCCATCGTCGTCCATGGCAGCGGAGACCGAGCCCTTTCCGGCGAGACCCATGACCATCGGCAGCAGCGTCGCGGTGACTACTTGGTTATCGCGAGCTACGTTGGCCGAGAATTTTGCGGGCAATCCGCTTCGCACGAGCGCGTCGATCAGCGCGCCTAGCTCGCGACCCGAAGCGTCGATTGACGTCGGTGCGACGCGCGGGAGCCAATATCTGACGATCCCGTCCTCTCGCACATACCCAATTACGCCAGGCACCCCCGGCACGACGCGATCTCCGAGCGCCTCGGCGATGCGCGACCAGCTGTTCGGCAACAACGGAAAGAGCGTCACGATGGGAGACGTCGCTCTCGCGAGCCGCGCGAGCATCTCCTCGTCCATCGCCTCGGCGGGCAGACAGACGAGTATGACGTCAGCGCTCTTGGGCAAGTCTGCCGACTGCACGATGGAGTCTTGCGTGAGCGACTCGTCGTTGTCGACGCGCTCGATCGTCAGCCGACTCGCGAGCGGCGTGCGCACGACGAACGTCACGTCTACACCCGCGCGTGCGAGTCTGACGCCGAGCACGCGCCCCAACGTGCCCCCACCCAGGATCGTAACGCGCATCTAAACCAGCGCGGAGTGTCAGCGATACGTGAAGCGAAGGTCGTGATCGCAGATGCGGAACACGTCACCCTCCGCGATCTGTTTACGAGCAATCCTCTGCCCGTTGTATTCGACGCCGTTCGTCGAGCCCATGTCGACCATGAAGTAGACGCCGTTCTGGAACTCGACCATCGCGTGTTGTCGAGAGACGTTCGGATCTTTGAGCGTCAAGTCGCTCGACTGCTTTCCGCGTCCGATCACGAAGCGCTCCTTCGTCACCGGCACTTTGTCGCCTTGGTAGAAGCAGCTCAGAGTCGCCGCTGGGGCCTGCGCTTGTTGCTGCGCGTAGCCGTTCACCTGTGGCGGGGCGAGACCGCCGCGTGGGATCGGCGGTGGAACGCTGCGAGGTGAGGCCGGAGGCGGTGGTCGCGAAGGGACCTGCGGCATGCCGCCGCGCTGAGGCGGCGCGAGACCTGGCGGCGCGAACGGAGGAGCCGAAACTCCCATCGGCCTGCCTGGAGGCATCGGGAGTCCCCCGCCACCGCGCGCGGGCGGAGGAGGCAAACCACCACCGCCTCCGCGCGGCGGCGGCGGCGGCAACGGACCAGAGGTTCGCATCTGAGGCGGCGGAGGGACAGCGGGCGTCGCCATCGCGTTCTGCTGCGACGACGCAGGCAGCGAGCTGTCGCGCTGCTGCATCGGTTGCATCGGCTGGCCGCCCGGTGGCGTTCGTACCGCGACAGAGCCAGTGCCGCCGTAGCTTCGTTGGCGCGCGTACTGCTTCATCGCCTCGTTGATGAGGTACCCGACGCTGCACTCGAGCTCGCGCGCCATCTGCTCGAACGTCTCCCAGAGGACGTCTCGGCACTCGAACGAGCGCGTGCTCTTCTTGTTCGGATCGGGCGAGGTCAAAACCGGTCTCCTTCGCTTCCTACAGTCGCGGACCACGGCGGCGCATACATCGCACCCTCGTGGGCATCATACCACTTTTTCACGTCACTGAGTCATCGAGGGGATCACGCAGAATTTGACGAAGTCGCCGACGGTCTTGATCTCTTTGTCCTCGGTCTCTTGCGACCCAGGCGATTTAGGAACGCCGCACGTCCATCCGCAAGAGTCCGCCGCCTCGCACTTCGGCACCGGCGAGGCGTCGTTCTGAAACGGGGTGACCACGCCGACGTCGGTCTTCTTGCCGTTGTAGTAGTACCCGAGCGCAACGAGCTTGGGTCCGAGCTCGTGCGACGCGAGGTATGGCGCGATGGCGTCGTTGGTGGGGGGCTCGCCTTTCGGCGCTTCCATCTTCTGAATGAGCCCGCCGAAGTTGATCGGTTCGCTCATGCCCATCTTCGTCCCCGAAGACGTGGGCAGGTGCTTCATGAACTCCGGCAAGCCCTTGGTCGTCATGGTGCGCAGCACGAGTGAGCCCGCGACCCAACGGATCTTCCAGTTCTTCGGCTCGAACAGCGTGTAGAGCTTCGGGACGATCTGCTCTTTGGGGAGCTCGCCGAGCCGGGAGAACGCCAGATCACGGATGGAGTCCGGCGTCGCGTCGTCTTTGGCGATCGCGAAGACCTTGTCGACGTCCGAGGTGTTGTTCTTGTCGATGCTGCCCTCGAGCGCAGCGAGCGCGGCCTTACGCCGATCTTCGCTGTTCTTCGCGTTGCCGCCGAACTCGAGGCAGTAGTCGATGACCGGCCGACCGCCGAGCCGCTTCATCGCGCCGAACACACTCACGTCGGTGAGATAAAAACCGAGGCTGTGAAGACGCCGACAGGTTTCGCTGACGACCTGGAGCGAATACTCCTGGGTTCGCAGCGATGCCACGGCTCCATTGACCCGAATCGCCGCGCCTTTGCGAACGACGGCTTCGGCGCTTCGCAGAAGACTCTCTAA
>JAYVYD010000177.1:0-23063 GCA_043784605.1 Myxococcales bacterium
CCGATGAGGCGCTGCGCGGCCAGTACGAGACGAACGTGTTCGGGCTCATGGCCGTGACGCGTGCGTTCCTTCCGAAGATGCGCGAGCGGCGCCACGGCAGGATCATCAACGTCTCGAGTGTGGGTGGGCGAGTGACGCTACCGATGCTCGGCGCGTACAATTCCACGAAATACGCGGTCGAATCGCTCTCGGACGCGCTGCGCGTGGAGCTCCGACCGTTCGGCGTGAAGGTCGTGATCATCGAGCCAGGGTCGATCGCCACCGAGTTCGCCGAGGTCGCGATGAGCTCCGTCGAAGCCAATTCGGATTCTCCCTATGCCGGTGCGCTCGCCGACGCGGCGAAGTTCCGCGCGATGTTCGACAACACCGCCGTCGCTCCCCGACACGTGACGAGCGCGATCGTGAAAGCCGTCCAGAGCGCGAGCCCCGCCGCGCGCTACGTGAGGCCTTGGCGGACGTACATGATGCTGGTCGTCGCGAGCGTGTTACCGACGTCGTGGGTGGACGCGCTGCTTGGGCACCTGACCGGTCTCACCAAAGCGAAGCTGTTTGCCACGCCACGCTTGACGCCGCAGTAGGTCCACGCCGACGCTTGAATGTGTGTCCAGTCGTCTTGGAGGTTCGTGCATACTGCACGGCGCATGCGGCGCGCGCTCCCCCTCATCGCGACCCTGCTCTCCTGCCTTGACGGGCGAAACGATGAGGGGCGGAATGAAGATTCAGTCGATATCGAGCCGGCGGACTCGGCACCGCCAACCAACGCGGCACTCGAGACCAAGCCCGATGCGGTCGTGGCGCCCGAGCTCGTACACTTCGTCGGCAGGTTCGATCGTCATGAGAACTACGCCGCGTTCGCGTTCTCGGGCACCGCGATCTTCGCGCGCTTCGAGGGCGACGGTGTCACCGCGGAGCTCGACACCAACGGCGCCGACTCGTTCACGGTCGTCGTCGACGGCGGGGCTTCGGTCACGCTCACACCGAGGGCAGGTCGGGGAAAGCGCGTATTGGTGCGTGACCTCGCGCCGGGTCTGCACGACGTGGCGATCTACAAACGCACCGACGCCTGGTACGGCACGGCACGCTTTTACGGCCTCGAAGCGCATGGCGGAAAGCTCGTTCCGTCGCCGTACCCCTTCAAGCATCGTATCGAGATCATCGGCGACTCCATCACCGCGGGCGTCGGCGTCCTCGGAAAGCGCTGGACGTGCACGGCCTCCGCGCAGAACGAGAGCGAGTACGACGCGTGGGGCGCCGTCGCCGCGCGCGAGCTCGGTGCGGCGCATGTGTCCGTCGCGCTCCCTGGAAGCGGCGTCTCACGCAACGCGGATGGCAGCACCAAGCTGACCATGGGCAACGTCTTCGAGCGCACGCTGGCGTTCGAGCCTTCGCTCGCGTGGGACTTCTCCCGCTACACCCCAGACGTCGTCGTCGTGAACCTGGGCACGAACGATTTCGCGCGGGGCGATCCGGGGAAGGCCTTCTTTAAGGCCTACGCTGCGCTGCTCGCGAAGATTCGCGCGCACTATCCCTCCGCGCACGTGGTCGCCGCCGTGGGCCCCATGCTCGTGGGAGACTCGCACGCGCGTGCGACGGAGTACGTCCGCGCGGCCATTGCCACTTACGCGAACGTGAGCTTGTTGGATCTCGGGCCCGTGGACTTCTCGCACGGCTTTGGCTGTAACTCTCACCCCAGCGTGGCGACGCAGCAGAGGATCGGACACGCGCTCGCCGAACATGTGCGCGCACGAATCGAGTGGCGCTGATGGCTCTGCAGGAATCCCTCAAAAGCCTTCACACTTCTTCGTAGCGACGAACCTGCGGCAAACCACGCGGGAAACGTGGGGGCTCACCTTTCGGCACATGCACGAAGGAATGGGTAGCTCTTGCGAACGTTGGTCGTAGAACGAAGAGTACTAAGAGATCGTTTGTAGGCAGTCGTCCGTCTAGTTCTCAAAAGGGTGCCCATGCGCAAAGTCGTTCCCGTGTTGTTGGTCCTCGGTGCAGCTGGCATCGGTGCGTTCGCGCTGAGTCAGCGGAGCACTTCGGAGGCCGCACAAGGCAACCAAGAGGTGTCCCAGGCAGACGTCGTCGGCGACACGATCACGGGCGAGATCCTGATCGACGCGAAGGACGACGTCTCAGAAGCCGACCTCGACGAGCTGGCCGCCATCGCGGGGACGTCACTGCGACCCAACAGCGAGCTCTCCTCGGACGACAAGTTCGAGGTCGCCGACGTCGATCCCGCGAACGAGGACGCGATCCTCGCGCGGCTCTCGGCCGACCCTCGTGTCGAGCACGCCGAGCCGATGGCCGTGTACCGCGCGAGCTTCGTGCCAGACGACCCGCTCTACTCGAGCAAGCAATGGCACCTCAAACGCGTCGGCGCCGAGAGCGCGTGGGACGAGTCGTGCGGAATGGGCGTCACTGTCGCCGTCGTCGACACGGGCATCGCGTGCTTCGACAAGGGACCGTTCACCAAGGGCTCGGACCTCCAGGGCACGCGCTGCGAAGGCGGCTTCAACTTCGTCGACAAGAAGGCGCCTGGCTATGACGATCAAGGACACGGCACGCACGTCGCCGGTACGATCGCCCAGACCACCAACAACGGCAAAGGTACCGCCGGGCTCGCATACTGCGCGACGTTGATGCCGGTGAAGGTGCTCAACAAGTCCGGCTTTGGAACGACCGCGAACGTCGCCGAGGGCATCCGCTTCGCGGCGGACCACGGCGCCCAGGTCATCAATCTCTCGCTCGGCGGTCCCATCAAGAGCGACATCCTCGAGGCCGCGGTCAAGCACGCGCACGACAAGGGAGTCGTCATCGTCGCGGCTGCCGGAAACAGCGGTCGCTCGGTCGGCTACCCCGCCGCGTACCCGGACGTGATCGCCGTCAGCGCCACGGACTCGAACGACAACATCGCGAGCTTCTCGTCGCGCGGTCCCGAGGTCGCGATCGGCGCGCCCGGCGTCAACGTCACGCAGCAGACGATCTGCAACGGCGGCCGCGACAAGTGCGAGATCTTCGGCACGTTCAACGGCACGAGCATGGCGTCTCCGCACGTCGCAGGAGCCGCCGCGATGGTCGTTGGCATGGGCATCACGGATCCCGATGCGGTCCGCAGCAAGCTGCAAAGTACGGCGAATCCGAAGTCCGAGAAGAACTTGTATGGTGCAGGTATTCTCCGCGTAGACTCCGCGGTGAGCTCGACGCTCCTCTCGCACATGCTGCTGCGTGGGCTCGCGCTGCTGGCGCTGCTGGCGCTGGTCGCGAAGCGGATCAAGTCGCAGAAGGGTGAGCTCCTCAAGGGCAAGGCAATGATGCTCGGCGCGCTCGTCGGTGGGTTCGGCCTTTTGCCGTTCCTGCCGTTCACCGGCCTGCTCGCGCGGATGGGTGATTGGCGTATCGCCGGCGAGATCCTGATGAGGCCGCTGGGAGAGTTGGACCTGGTGCTCGGCGCCGGCCTGCATCGCTTCCTGCCGCTCGCCAACGCGGCGCCGGCAGTCGTCGCCGCGCTCTTGATGTTCGGTAGCAAGCGCCTGCGTCCGTGGGTCGGAGGCCTCGCGCTCGGGTCGGCGGCGGTGTGTTCGCAGATCGCGTTCTCGGGTGACGTCGCCTTCTTCGCGGGCGGCCTCGCGCTGCGTGTGTGGATGGTGGTCAACGTGCTCGCGTGCGCATGGATCGCTCGACTGGCGCTCGACAAGCGCGGGTGATCGCTACGTCACCGCGTGGTACTCTGAGCGTCAGATGTCTCTGAAGATCGATCAGGACCACTCTCGTTTTCGCCAGATCGTTCGCGGCAAGATCCGTCAGAATCTGCGCAAGTACATCTCGCAAGGAGAGATGATCGGTCGCAAGGGCAAGGACCTCGTCTCGATCCCGATCCCGCACATCGACATCCCGCGCTTCAAGTTCGGCGACAAGCAACAAGGAGGCGCCGGGCAGGGCAAGGGCGACGTCGGCGACCCGATGGGCGGCGAAGAGTCCGAGGAGGGTGAGGGCGGCAAGAAGGCGGGCGAGGGGGAGGGCCAGCACGCGCTGGAGGTCGAGGTCACCCTCGACGAGCTAGCGGCCATCCTCGGTGAAGAACTCGAGCTCCCCGACATCGAGAACAAGGGCAAGAGCAAGCTCGTCAACGAGAAGGATCGCTACACGGGCATTCGACGCGTCGGTCCCGAGTCGCTCCGGCACTTTCGACGCACCTACCGCGAGGCGCTGAAGCGGACGATCGCGGTCGGCGGATATACGCCCGACAAGCCGGTGATCGTGCCGATCCCCGACGACAAGCGCTACCGCTCGTGGCGCACGCAAGCCGAGCCCGTCGCGAACGCCGTCATCATCTACATGATGGACGTATCGGGCTCGATGGGAGACGAGCAAAAAGAGATCGTTCGCATCGAGAGCTTCTGGATCGACACGTGGCTGCAGCGCCAATACAAGGGCCTCGAGAGCCGCTACATCATCCACGACGCCGTCGCGCGCGAGGTAGACCGCGAGACGTTCTTCCACACGCGCGAGTCCGGCGGCACGATGATCTCGAGCGCGTACAAGCTGTGCTCGCAGCTCATGGACGATCACTACCCGGCGGCCGAGTGGAACATCTACCCGTTCCACTTCTCGGACGGCGACAACTGGTCGATGGACGACACGCTCTCCTGCGTCGACATCATGAAGAACAAGATCCTCCCGCGCGCCAACATGTTCGCGTACGGGCAAGTGGAGAGCCCCTATGGATCGGGTCAGTTCATCAAGGACCTACGCGACCACTTCGCCAAGGATGATCGCGTCGTCATGAGTGAAATCCGCGACAAAGACGCCATCGTCGGCAGCATCAAAGAGTTCCTCGGCAAAGGGAAGTGAGCTCCGGCACGAAGCGGCGCTAATTGTCGCTGGCGAAGCCAATCCGCTTACTTGTTGTCGTTCGCCAAGGGCGACGACAAGTTTAGAGTGCCGGTCGGGAGATTGCCGCCAAAGAATCGTGAAACGTTGCTAAGAGCCTTTAGCCATGAGGATGGCGAAGCTTTTTTGGGGTGGGGTTGCAGTCGTTTTGGCCGGTTTGGGCCTCGAGTCCGTTGCGCACGCGCAGCAGGCCGTGTCCGGGTTCACGGTCAACAAGTTCGAGCCCGCAGAGCGCGGGAGCGATTGGTTCTATCTCGACTCCCTCGACCTTCGCGGCGCGACGCGCCCCGCGCTCGGCGCGACGCTCCAATACAATCTACGCCCGCTCGTCACCAGCAACCCCGACGGCAGCGCGCAGAATGCGGTCGTCAAGAATCAGCTGCTCTTGCACCTCGGCGGCGCTGTCGTGCTCGGCGATCGAATCCGCTTCGGCTTCGACCTGCCCGTCCAGATCTTCGCGGACGGCGATGACGGCGTAGAGAAGAACCGCAGCTACAAGGCCCCCGCCAATACGCTCTCGCAGGGCGATCTCCGGCTCGGCATCGACATGAGGCTCTTCAACGACTACGGCGACAAGATCACGATGGGCATCGGAGCGCAGATCGCGTTCCCCACCGGCGATCGCACGAACTACACGAGCGATGGCATCCCGCGGTTCATGCCGCACGTCGCGGCCGCGGGCGACATCGGCATGATCGCGTACGCAGCGCGCTTGGGCTTCACCACGCGAGACAACAACAAATCACAGACCTGGGCCGGTCTCATCATCGGTCCCGAGGTCAACGTTGCCGCGTCGGTCGGCTTGCGCTTGCTGGACAAGAAGGTCCTCATCGGGCCGGAGTTCTACGCGAGCACCGGCGTCACCAACGGGGACACGTTCCTCGCGAAGTCGACGACGCCGATGGAAATCATCTTGGGCTTGCACTGGCTCTCTCCGAGCGGGTTTCGGGTCGGCGGCGGCATCGGGCCTGGCCTCACGCGCGGCGCGGGCTCGCCCGACGTTCGTGTGATCGCCTCTATCGAGTACGCGACGCCTTGGACTCCGCCCGAGCCCGAACTCCCGAAGGTGCTGGACCGCGACGGCGACGGCATCAACGACGACGAAGACGCGTGCCCGCTCGTCGCAGGCGTTCGCACGACCGACGAGAAGACGAACGGCTGCCCCGTGCCCAAGCCCGCCGACAAGGACGGTGACGGCATCATCGACAGCGAAGACGCATGCGTAGACGTCGTGGGCGTCAGGTCCGACGACCCCAAGAAGAACGGCTGCCCGTCCGACAAGGACGAGGACGGCATCATCGACGCCGAAGACGCGTGCATCGACGTGCCCGGTGTGAAGTCGGACGATCCGAAGAAGAACGGCTGCCCGCCCGACAGGGACGGCGACGGCATCCCGGACGCAGTGGACGCATGCCCGGACGTGCCTGGCGTCGCATCGACCAACCCGAAGTTCAACGGCTGCCCGTCCGACAAGGACGGCGACGGCGTACTCAACGACGTCGACGCATGCCCCGATGAGCCCGGCGCGCCGGACCCGGATCCGACGAGAAATGGCTGCCCCAAGGCGTTCGTGCAGAACGGGCAGATCAAGATCCTCGATCAGGTGAAGTTCAAGACCGGCAGCGCGGAGATTCAACCGGGCAAGGACAGCGAAGAGGTCCTGCAAGCGGTCGCGAAGGTCATCGCGGCGCACCCGGACATCAAGAAGCTGCGCATCGAGGGCCACACGGACGACAAGGGCTCAGCGGCGCTCAACAAAAAGCTCAGCGCAGACCGAGCGGCGTCCGTCGTCAAATGGCTCGTCAAGAACGGCGTGCCTGCCGCAATGTTGACGAGTCAAGGGTTCGGTCCCGAGCGCCCGCTCGTGCCCAACAAAGACGAGGACGGTCGTCGCCAGAACCGACGCGTCGAGTTCCACATCGACGACGGTACGCTGCCGCCGCCCCCGCCGCCGGCCCCGCCTGTAGCCCCCGCTCCGACAGCAAAGCCCGCGGCGACCACCGCGACGACGCCCGCGGCAACTCCGGCCAAGCCGGCGACGCCTGCAACGACGCCGCCGGCCAAGCCCGCGGCAACTCCGGCCAAGCCGGCGACGCCCGCAACGACTCCGGCCAAGTCGGCGACGACTCCGGCGACGCCTCCGCACATCTAAGATAAGCTCGCTCTTCGATGAGCGAGTTCGCGCTGAAGACATCGCTGCCGCAGTATCTCCGCGTCGAGCAGGAGCGCATTCAGCGCGTTGCAGCGGAGCGCGGACTCGACTTCTTTCCGATCGTGTTCGAGATCCTCTCCTACGATCAGATGAACGAGATCGCGGCGTACGGCGGCTTCCCCAATCGATTTCCGCACTGGCGCTTCGGCATGGAGTACGAGCGCCTCAGCAAGAGCTACGAGTACGGCCTCTCGAAAATCTACGAGATGGTCATCAACAACAACCCCTCGTACGCGTACCTGCTCGAGGGGAATTCGCTCGTCGATCAGAAGCTCGTGATGTCCCACGTCTGTGGGCACGTGGACTTCTTCAAGAACAACTTCTGCTTCCGCTCGACGGACCTCGACACCGGCGGCAAGACGACGAATCCCGTCGAACGCCCCTCGAACTACGATCCGAATCGACGCTGGATCGACAAGATGGCGAACCACGGTTCGCGCGTGCGCCGGCACACGGCCCGCCTCGGCATCAACAAGGTCGAGGAGTTCGTCGACCACTGCATGTCGTTGGAGAACCTCATCGATCCGCACGCGGCGTTCTCGGGCAGACGAGAGGCGCCGTCCGAAGAGGAGCCCGAGGCGCGTGAGGTGCCACGGCTGCGCTCCAAGGACTACATGGAGAGCTTCATCAACCCCACGGAGTATCTCGACGAGCAGCGACGGAAGATCGAAGCCGAGCGCTCTGCGGAGAAGAAATTCCCTCCGCGTCCCGAGCGGGACATCCTCCGTTTCTTGCTGGATCACGCGCCGCTCGAGCGCTGGGAGCACGACGTGCTCGACGTGGTGCGCGAAGAGGCGCTCTACTTCGTGCCCCAGATGCAGACGAAGATCATGAACGAGGGATGGGCCACGTATTGGCACTCCAAGCTCATGACCGAGGGCATCTTGGAGGCGTCCGAGATCGTCGAATATGCGGACAACGCCTCGGGCGTGCTCGCGACGAGCGGCGGGCGATTGAACCCGTACAAGCTAGGCATCGAGCTCTATCGCAACATCGAGGAGCGCTGGAACAAGGGTCAGTTCGGCAAGGAGTGGGATGAGGTGGACGACGCGGACGCCAAGCGCCATTGGAACCTGCGCCTCGGCCTCGGCAAGAAGAAGATCTTCGAGGTGCGTGCATTGTACAACGACGTCACGTTCATCGATGAGTTTCTCACGCCCGAGTTCGCGCAAGAGCAGAAGCTCTTCAGCTTCGACTGGTCCAACCGCAACGAGCGCTACGAGATCGCGTCGCGCGACTTCCAGAACGTGAAGCAGAAGCTGCTGGCGCAGCTCACGAACGCGGGCAACCCGATCATCTGCGTGGACGACGCGAACTTCGAGAACCGCGGCGAGCTGCTCTTGCACCACGAGCACCAGGGCGTGGACCTACAAGGCGACTACGCGCGAGAGGTGATGGCAAGCCTGGTGCGCGTGTGGAAGCGCCCCGTGAATCTCGAGACGGTAGTCGACAACAAGCCGACCACGCTGCGCTACGACGGAAAGGAACACTCGTCGCGCTCGGCGAAGGCAGCGTGACGAGTGGCCAAGGACGAGAGCCATTGGCTCTTTCGACTCGAGCCGGACGAGTGGATCGCGGCCGCGCTGGGAGAGCTCTCACGCGCCGAGGCAGCGTACGCCCGAGGCGACGCGCGCGCCGGGCTCGCGGGAGCGAAGCGTGCAGCGGGGATGGCGCTGAACGGCGCGCTGATCGTCGAACCGAACGAGGCTTGGGGCCGATCGTACGTCGATCATGTCCGAGCTTTGTCGACGGAAGAGAGCGCCGCCCCCCGTGCCGTGAGAGACGCGTGCAAGGCGCTGCTCCTAGAGCCCGTGGCAGGTGGCGCGCTGTTGTCGATACGCTCGCGCAAGTCGGACGCGCGGGTCATCGAGGCTGCGAAAGACGTCATGGCGCACGCGTACGCGAAGGTGAAAAAGCATGAGACGTGATGGGCAGTGGCTTTGGCTGTTGAGTCTCATGGCGTGCGCCGGCGGAAGCGCGAACACGACGGACAAGCCGCCGCCGCCGACGGTGCACACCTGCACGTGGCGTGACTGCGCGGAGAGCGCCCCATCACCCATGTGCATCGACTACTGCACTTCGACGACGATGACGCGCACGGTGCCGACCGATGCAGGCGCGCCCGACGACGCGAGTCGTGACTCGGCTCCCGTTCGAGTGTCGCTGCCTCCGCCCAAGCCGACGACGCTCGCGCTCAAGACCGGTGACGATAAGGTCGACTTGGAGCTCGCCGCGGGTGATGCGGCGTTCGAGCGCGGAGACTTTGCGCTCGCCCAAAAGCGCTACGAGGCCGCGCGCGCTCTCGCGCCGAAGAAGGCCGCCGTTAGCGTCGGGCTCGCGCGCGTGCGAATCGCGAAGACCGGCGCGCCGCTCGACTACGGCGCGGCCAAGGGGAACGTCGAGATCAAGGCGACCGTCATCGATCTCAAGAGGCTCGTGACGCAAGAGCCCGATCTCGGCGCGGCACAAGCGGAGCTAGGCGGAGCGCTCTTGATGCTCGCGGAAGCAGACCCCGCGCTCGTCGCATTGCGCAGGGCCGTCGAGCTGTTGCCGCAAGAGGCGGAGGCGCACTCGATGCTTGGCGTCGCGCTGGTCGCGACGGGCCATCGTGATCTCGCGGTGGCGTCGCTCGCCAAAGCGACAGAGCTCGATCCAGGGCGCAGCGCTCGTCACGGCAACTACGGCACCGTGTTGCTCTTGGTGGGCCGTGTGCCCGAAGCGGTGAAGGAGCTCGAGCTTCAGGCGCAGCTCGACGATGGCGACGCACGCGCGCACTCCGACCTCGGCACCGCGCTGCTCGCGCAGAATGATCTCGTTCGCGCGACCGCAGAGCTCGAGCGCGCCAAGACGCTCGATCCCGCGCGCGCCTCGTACCGATCGAACCTCGGGTATGCGTATCAACGTGCCAATCGGCTGCCACAAGCGATTGCCGAGTATCGCGAGGCGATCCGCTTGGACGACAAGCTCGCCGACGCATGGACAAACTTGGGAACCGTGCTTGCCAAGGATCCGAAGACCTGGGTGGACGCGCGCGCGGCGTTCGAGAAGGCGCGCGCAATCGACCCAACCGACCCCAATGTCAAGGCGAATCTAGAAGAGCTGGACGCGCTCGAGCGTGACGCAAAGAGGAACTCATCGCCGAAGAAATGAGACTGATCCGCGCTTGACCGGCATGCTCGCGGTCCCTTAGGTTAGCGCCGCTCTTCGGGGATGAAGGGTCTGCGCCGAACGCGCGCGTCGACCCATTCTCCGAGGCAAACATTCCTTCTCAGCACCAGCAGTCGCAACAGTGGAAGTGGAGGCTCTCCGATGGCAGTAGGTAAGGTTAAGTGGTTCAACGACGAGAAGGGCTGGGGGTTCATCAAGCAGGATGAGGGCCCCGATGTCTTCGTGCACTACTCGCAGATCAGCGGGGACGGCCGACGCCGCCTGTTCGAGGACGAGACTGTCGAGTTCGAGATCAAGGAGGGTCCGAAGGGCCTGCAGGCGATCAACGTGACGCGCCAACAAGCTGCTGCGGAAGCGGAATAAGCGACTCGAACCCAAAGATTTTCAAAAGCGCTCGGTGGAAACATCGAGCGCTTTCTTCTTTAAGCCGCTTTCTTCTTCAAGCAACCTCGGGCACGGGCTCGACGTGGAACGTGCCGGCCTCTTCGGAGTCGAGCACGTGCGCCTCGAAGTTCACGATGCGTCCGCTCGTATCGTCGAGTTCGTAGAGGTTGAAGCCGGCGTGACGCGCGCCATGCTCGTGATGCAGCGAAGCGCTCGTTGCGCCCATCGAGAGCAGCCCGGTCCCATTGAGCTTGCGCACCATTCGCTTGTGCAAGTGACCATGAAGCACCAAGCCCGCCTCGAGCGGTGCGAGCAGCTCGTGAAGCGCGGTCGCATCGGTGAGGCCCTCGATCCACGTCTTCACGAGCGAAGGCGGGTTGATCGGCGGGTGATGAATCAAGAGCACGGGCGTTCGTTTCTTTACCTCTGGGTGAGCGAGCGCCTTGGCGAGCGCAAGGAGCTGCAGCCGTCCCAGCGTGCCCGACGCGACGAAGGGAGGGCGAGGCACCGCCGAAGACAGCCCGATGATCGCCGCCGGTCCGCGCAGCTTCACGAACGGGAAGTGTCCGACGCCGATGTCCACCGCAACGTCGATGTCGCACTTGGTATATTCCGAGAAGAACTCCGTGAAGCGCTTTCGCTTCAGCGCGCCGCGCGTGTAGAGATCGTGATTGCCGGGCACGACGCTGATGTCGCGCGGTGAGAGGTGCAGCTCCTTCTCGAGGATCTCACGAGCCATCATGAATTCAGTCTCGAGCGCGAGGTTGGTGATGTCACCGGTGATGGCAACGTGATCGACCTTGGTGCGCGCCATCTCTTTGGCGAGCGCTCTGACGTAAGACGAGCGGTGAGCGTAATTTCGCTTGAAGCGAAGATTTGCGTACCCCGTGAGGCGCTTGCCCAAGAAGCGATGCCACCCCACGCCGGCGAGCGAGAGCACGTGCAAGTCCGAGAAATGGGCGATGCGCATTTAGTCGTCTCCGGTGGGCAGAGGCGTCGTGAGCTTGATGTTGGATGCTTCGGTCGGGGTGACGGAGCCGTACACGCAACGAAACCCCGTGTCTTCGCTGCGTGTCGTGTCGAGCGAAGCGAAGCGCGCGGTCGCGCGGAGCTGGTGCGCGGCCCGGATGAACGAGCCCCCGCGCGCACGCCGCCCGAGCCCAGTCGTCGCGATCGGGTTGGTGACGGCCGCTTGGAGGTAGGGCAGGGCGATCGCCGTGTTGTTGCGTTTGTAGATCGCCTGATCGATGTCCATGCGATCTTGCACCCACTCCTCGACGTTGCCGGCGAGGTCCTGGATGCCGGTGGGCGTCGCGCCCTCGGGGAACGAGCCGACAGGCGCGACCCACGCGTAGCCGTCGCTCGCGTCAGTGGGATCGTCGGCGAGCGATCCGTGGTTGGCGATCGACCCGTTCCAGACGTTCCCCCAAGGATAGCGACGCTGCTCGATGCCGCGCGCCGCGTACTCCCACTGCGCCTCGGTCGGCAACGCGCCGCCGACCCATCGACAGTAGTCCGCCCCATCGGACCAGCTCACCATCGTGACGGGGAAATTCGCACGATCGAAGCGTGGGTCTCCGCGGCGGAATCCAGGAGGGTTGCAGACGCCCGCGCCGACGCAGCGATCGAACGCGAGCACCGTGACCTCGGTGCGATCGATGGTGAACGCGGACAGCGTGACTTTGTGCTCCCCGATCTCGGTCGCGAAGTGTTTGAGTTCGCAGAAGCGATCGTCCTCGTCACCGAGGCGACCCCACGGCTCGCGCTGGCACTGTAGCGCGGCGAGCGTGATCTCCGCGATGTCCGAGCCCATGACGAACGTGCTCGCGGGCAGCAACACTGTGCCGCTCGGCGACGCCCTGAGCTCAATCACCGCGCCGCTCGCGTGCTCTGCGGAGCGCAGCCCGACCGAGAACGCCTCCGGACGCGACGGCGTGTGCGCGAGCGCCGACGAAGCCGCGACAGAGACCACTACGAAGATCGCGCCGCGCATGTGGCGCAGCTTAGCACTCACCCCGCGAGGACTCGCATCGGGTGCTCCAAGAGCGCGCGCAGCTCCGCCAAGAACGCGGCGCCCACCGCGCCGTCCACCACTCTGTGGTCGCACGAGAGCGTCATCGCGAGGCGTTTCCCAGCCACGATCTGACCTTCGTGCACCACAGGTTCGTCGCGCACGCGGCCCACGGCGAGGATGGCTCCCTCCGGCGGGTTGATCACAGCGCTGAACTCGTCGATGCCGAACATCCCGAGATTGGAGATCGAGAAGGTGCCGTTCTGCATCTCCTCGGGCTTGAGCTTCTTGCCCTTCGCGCGCGCCGCCAACTCGCGGACCTCACGCGAGATCGCCGCGACGCTCTTTTTGTCGGCGTCGCGCACGACCGGCGTGACGAGCCCATCGGCGACCGCGACCGCGACCGAGATGTCGACGCGGCGATGGATGAGGATCGCGTCCGGCGTGTAGGTCGCGTTGCACTCGGGCACCAGCGCGAGGCCGAGCGCGCACGCCTTGATCAACAGATCGTTGAGGCTGACCTTGGTCGGGTGCTCGCCCTCTTTGGGCTGTTCCGCGTTGACCTTCTCGCGGAGCGCGGCGAGCGGTCCAGCGTCGACGTCGATCGTCAGATAAAAATGCGGGACGGATTGTTTGGACTCGGTGAGGCGACGCGCGATCGTCTTGCGCATCATCGAGTTGGGTCGCACCTCGGGCTCGGCGAGCGTCAGGCCAGCCGCAGCTGTGGGTGTATTCTGCAATGATATGGGAGCGACTTTTACGATGGATCGTGAGAGCGAATCGAGGTCTGTGGTGAGGACACGACCATGAGGTCCAGAGCCTTGCGCGCCGCGGAGGTCGATGCCGCGGTCGCGGGCTTGCTTGCGGATGAAGGGTGAGGCCATCACGCGTCCGTCGCTCGGAGCTTCCGTGAGCTCGGGCTCGTAGGAGGTGCGGTCGAGGTTGTTGCGGCGGAGGATGGGAGTTGGAGCCGGCGCCGGAGCAGCAGAGTCGGGCACGGGCACGTTCACGGGTGCTGCGGCGACGGGAGCGGCGGCGGCGGGAGCGGGAGCGGGAGCGGGAGCGGCGGCGGCGGGAGCGGCAGCGGCAGCGGGAGCGGCGACGGGAGCGGTGCTTGCGGCTGGCGTTAGCGCGCTGACGTCTTCGCCGGGGTTGCCGATGATGGCCACGGCTTGGCCGAGCTTCACGGTCGCGCCGGGGGCGACGAGCAGCTTGAGGATGGTGCCCTTGTCGAAGGCGCGGAACTCCATCGTGGCTTTGTCGGTCTCCACCTCGGCGAGCAGATCGTCGATGCCGATCGCGTCGCCCTCCTTCTTGTGCCACGCAGACAGCACGCCCTCTTCCATCGTGGGCGACAGCTTCGGCATCTCGAGGACCTTGGCCATCATCCGCTCCTGGTAACGGCGCGCTTCACCGCGGCTTGGACGCGATCGACCTGCGGCATGCAGTATTGCTCGAGCTTCGCGTTGTACGGCATGGGCACGTCCAGTGTGGTGACGCGCAGGACGGGCGCGTCGAGCCAGTCGAACGCAGCGCGTTGCACGCGATCGCTGATCTCGGCGCCGACGCCGCCATAGGGCCAACCCTCGTGCACGACGACGCAGCGGTGCGTCTTCTTCACCGAGGCGATGATCATGTCCTCGTCGAGCGGGCGCAGCGAGCGTAGGTCGACGACCTCGACCGAGATGCCCTCCTTCTCGAGCAGCACCGCGGCCTCGAGCGCGAGGTGCGTCATGCGCGAGTACGCGATGATGGTCGCGTCCGTGCCGGGCCGGACGATCTGCGCCTTTCCGATCGGCACGGTGTCTTGCCCAGCGGGTATCTCGCCCTTGATCGAGTAGAGGGTCTCGGACTCCATCACGAGCACCGGGTTGTCGTCACGAATGGCGGCTTTCATTAGGCCTTTCGCATCCGCGACAAACGCAGGAACGACGACCTTCAAACCCGGAACTTGCGCGTAGAAGTGCTCCATCGCGTGCGAATGTTGGCTGCCAACCTGTCTCGCGCTCGCGTTAGGACCTCTGAAGACAATGGGGCAGTTGAATTGACCGCCCGACATTTGCCGAATCTTCGCCGCGTTGTTCAGGATTTGATCGAACGCGACTGCACTGAAGTTCCACGTCATGAACTCGATGATGGGACGTAGGCCGACCATCGCCGCGCCGACGCCCAAGCCCGCGAAGCCGCCCTCGGCGATCGGAGTGTCGATCACGCGCTCTTCGCCGAACTTGTCGAGCATGCCCTCCGACACTTTGTAGGCGCCGTTGTAGTGGCCGACCTCTTCGCCCATGAGAAAGACAGACGCGTCTCTCTCCATCTCTTCGATCATCGCCTCACGAAGGGCTTCTCGGTATCTCAGGGTGGTCATCGGGTTCTTTTCAACTGGCGAAGACGCCGTCGTAGGTGGTGGGCTCGAGGATGCTGGCGTCCGGCTCGGGGCTCTCGTCGGCGAACTTCACCGCGGCCTCTACTTCGCGCTCGACCTCCTGCTCGAGCGCGGCGAGCTTGTCGTGATCCCACGCGGCCTCGAGCTTGGCGCGTGCGACGCTGAGTGGGTCTCGCTTCTTCTGCTCCTCGAGCTCCGCGGCCGTACGGTACTTGCCCGGGTCGCTCATCGAGTGACCGCGGAAGCGGTACGTACGCACCTCCACGAGCGTGGGCTTGGATTCGTGCCGCGCGCGATCCACGGCTTGTTTCAGCCGGGTTTCGACCTCGAGCACGTCGGTTGCGAAGAAGCGATCGTGCGCCATGCCGTAGCCAATCGCCTTCTTGCTGATGTCCTCTTCGGAGAGCGTGCGCGAGAGCGGCGTGCCCATCGAGTACTCGTTGTTCTCGCAGACGAAGACGATCGGCAGCTTCCACAGCGCCGCAAGCGACACGCCCTCGTGGAAGCCTTGGATGCTGACGGCGCCGTCGCCGAAGAAGCACAGCGTCACGCGGCCGTCCTTGCGGTACTTCGACGCGAACGCGGCGCCCGTAGCGAGCGGGATGTGACCGCCGACGATGCCGTGACCGCCGAGCATGTTCGTCGCTTTGTCGAACATGTGCATCGACCCGCCGAGGCCCTTCGAGCAGCCCGTCGCCTTGCCGAAGAGCTCTGCCATCATCGCGCCGGGCTTCATGCCCTTGGCGATCGCGATGCCGTGGTCGCGGTAGGTGGTAACGACGTAGTCGTCCTTCGTGATCGCCGCACAAGCGCCGACCGCGACAGCCTCTTGTCCGATGTACAAGTGGAGGAATCCGCCGATCTTCCCCATCGCGTACGCGCGGGCGGCCTCCTCCTCGAGGCGTCGAATGAGCTGCATCTGCTTGTAGAGCGCGACGAGGTGATCGAGGTTCATTCTTGGTGCGGGTCCGTACTCTGACTTCGTTGGAGCGTGCGGCGGCTCGAAGGTGGGAGACGCAGCATAGGCGCGGTCCGCGGCCAAAAAAAGGCCGTTCGCCGCTGGCGAGCACATTTGACGGGTCGGCTCACCTCTTCGGTCCGCCCGTACATTCGAACGCTCCCGACGCGAGACGGTTCTCTTTCCGTGAACCTGCACGTGCCCGTGGACGTGCGCGATCTGCGGACTCGAGGTGCCCGTCCAGCTCCGAGCACGTGCTCGTCTACGTACGTCTACGTTTACAGGCAAGAACGCGAGAGGCGATTGTTGGACAGCACGCGCTCTCATGTGAGGGAGACTGTTCGCATCCGCCGACGTATGCTCGCGAGCGAATGCATACTCCTACAATTCTTGTCGCCGCGATGGTCGTGCTCTCCCTCACTACTGGCTGCCGCCGGAAGAAGCACGCGCCCACGGGGATCATTCCGTCGCCGCCGCCGACCATGGCCACGGCGAGCTCGTCCACCGATGACGACGCAGTCGATCCGGACGTCGCGCAGGCCGCGAAGAAGGGCCACGACATGCACCAGGCCGACTGCGACAAAGGCGTGGCCGAGGGGTGTAACTCTCTCGCGATCGACTACCAAGAAGGACGCGGCGTGCCCGCCGACAACGCCAAAGCGATCACCCTGTACCAGAAGAGCTGCGACCTGAAGCTCTACGCCGCGTGCTCGAACCTCGGGTCGATGTACGACGACGGCAAGGGCGTCGCCGCCGACAAATTGAAGGCGAGCGCGCTCTATGATCAATCGTGCGCTGGCGGCTCGCTGCGCGGCTGCAACCTGCTCGGCGTGCACTACCTCTACGGCAAGGGCGGGCGCACGCAGAGCAACAGCAAGGCCGACACGTTCTTCAAGAAAGCGTGCGACGGCGGCGACGTCTATGGCTGCAGCAACTACGCGTACATGTATCGACACGGCTACGGCGTGCCGCTCGATCTCGCCAAGAGCCTCGAGCTGTACCGAAAGGGCTGCGGCGGAAACGATCCGAACGGGTGCGCCGGGCTCGGCTACGCATACGATCGTGGCCTCGGTACGACCAAGGACCAGGCGACCGCAGCGATTTACTATCGCAAGGGCTGCGACGGAGACGACGAGGTCGCGTGCACCAACCTCGGCTTGCTCTACGCGGCCGGCAACGGCGTCATTCAAGACGTCTCGAAGGCCGCGACGTACTACCAAAAGGGTTGTGACCTCGAAGACTTTTCGGGCTGCGACTACATCGGCCAGCTCTATCGAGACGGTCGCGGCGTGACGAAGGACACCGCGAAGGCGAAGACGCTCTTCAAGAAAGCCTGTGACAACGAGATCGCGAGCG
The DNA here is from genome assembly GCA_043784605.1 of Myxococcales bacterium. GTDB lineage: Bacteria > Myxococcota_A > Polyangia > Polyangiales > Polyangiaceae > JANYHY01. The sequence continues at coordinate 17,372 of JAYVYD010000177.1, forward strand.
GCTGCACCGACATGGGGACGCTCAAGCACTAGTCAAAGCGGCTGCGGGATCTGTACGGTCGGCGCAGCGTCGGGTACCGTTGACGCGTCAATCATCATCGGCACCACCACCGGCGGAGAGGCTTTTTTCCGCGGCGGCGTTACGTTGGGCGGAGGCTTCGCCGAGACGGATGCGGACGCGCTCGGTCCTGCGTCGGGAGTCGGCGGGTCGTGCTTGTCGTCGTTGCTGCGTCGTCCGAGCAGGACGAGCCCGACGATGACGAGAAGGCCGAGACCCGCGACGAGGTTCTGCCAGCGACGCGTCGTCGCGCCCGGGATGAGCGACAGCGAGTGGCTCGACGGAGGCAGCGTCGCGAAGGCGCCTGAGGAGCGCGTGTCGATCGCGGCGGCGAGAGCGTCGCCGAACGCCTCGCACGACGCGTAGCGGACCTCCTTTTGCTTCGCGAGCGCGCGCATCAAGACACCGTCCACTCGCCGCATCACGAGCTTGCGCGAGCCCTCACTCTCGGCATTCGCGAGCGGAGTGGGATCGGTCGTCGCGATCATGCTCGCCGTGACCCGCGCGTCCTCGCCGGCGAACGCTCGGGTGCCGCTGAGCGCCTCGTAGAGTAGCGCGCCCAGCGAGAACTGGTCACTTGAGGCCGAGAACTCGCCCAAGGCGAGCGCCTCGGGTGCGCTGTATGCGGGGGTGCCCATCGTCGCGCCTGCCGTCGTGAGCGTGGAGTCCGGGATGCGCGCGATGCCGAAGTCGGTGAGCTTGCCGCCCGTCTTCGAGAGGATCACGTTCTCTGGCTTCACGTCGCGATGAATCACGCCCGAGGCATGAGCGTGCGTGAGCGCAGAGCCGAGCTCTCGCCCGAGCTTCGCCACTTCGAGTGGCGTCATCGGTCCGTCCGCGACGCGCTCGCGCAGCGTGGGCCCCTCCACGTACTCGAACACCAGGTACAGGCCGAGCACGGGGTCCTCTCCCATGTCGTGCAGCGTCACCATGTTGGGGTGGCTCAGCGCCGCGGCGGCCTTCGCCTCGTTGCGCATGCGCTCCTTGAGTCGATCCCGCAGATCGGGGGGCAAACCCAGATCGTCGCGCAGCGTCTTGATCGCGACACGACGGCCGAGCACCGAGTCGTTCGCGAGCACGACGCGCCCCATCCCGCCTTGACCGAGTAGGCGAACGACGTCGTAGCGACCGATACGTGTGGGCAGATCCATCGCTCGCGTCACTCCGTGTGCGGCGCCCAACACGCCACGCGGTGCCCCGGCAAGAGCTCTTCCATCCGCGGCACCTCTTTGTCACACGTACCGGGGATCGCGCGCGGACATCGCGGGTGGAACGCGCAGCCACTCGGCGGATCGAGCGGCGAGGGGACGTCGCCCTCGAGCAGCACGCGGAGCTTCTTTTTTGACGGATCCGGTGTCGGCACGGCGCTGAGGAGCGCTCGCGTGTACGGGTGCAGCGGCCGCTCGTAGAGCTGCTGGGCGGTAGCGAGCTCGACCACACGCCCGAGGTACATCACCGCGACCCGGTGGCTCATGTGCTCGATGACCTTGAGGTCGTGCGAGATGAACAAGTAGCTCAAGCCCATCGACTCTTGCAGCTCGACGAGCAAGTTGACGATCTGCGCCTGGATGGAAACGTCGAGCGCGCTGATCGGCTCGTCGCACACGATGAAGTCCGGCTGCACCGCGAGCGCGCGTGCGATGCCGATGCGCTGTCGTTGCCCGCCCGAGAACTCGTGCGGGTAGCGCTCCATGTGCTCGGGCCGAAGACCCACCTTCTTCAAGAGGTCGGCCACCATGGCATCCGCGTCGCTGCGTGTCTGCGCGAGCTTGTGGATGTCGATCGCCTCACCGACGATCTGTCGCACGGTCATGCGCGGATTGAGGCTGGAATAAGGGTCTTGGAAGATAATCTGCATCCGCCGCCGGATCGGTCGAAGCTGCGACGCACTCATCGGCAACAAGTCTTGTCCGTCGAACACCACGCGCCCGAACGTCGGCTCCACGAGGCGAAGGATGCACCGACCGAGCGTGCTCTTGCCGCAGCCGCTTTCTCCGACGAGGCCGAGCGTCTCACCGCGACGCACGCGCAGGCTCACCTCCTCGACCGCACGCACGAACTTCGTCGGTCGCCCGAACCAGCCCTCGCGCAGTGGAAAATACTTCGTAAGCTTCTCGGTCGCCACGAGCGTGCGGGACTTGGTGTCCGTGGTCGGCATGCCCGGCGGGAGCTCGCTCGCTGCAGGCGGGAGTTCGCTCTTCACGAGACCTCCTCCGCGCGCACACAGCGCGTGAAATGATTCGGCGAGATCTCGCGAAGCACCGGATCGCTCGCGGTACAGCGGTCTTGGCGCATGAAGCAGCGATCGGCGAACCGGCATCCCGCAGGCAGTGAGGCGAGGTCCGGCACCATTCCCTCGATCGTGGGGAGCCGGCGGCGCTTGCCGTCCGCGGCCGGCATCACGCGTGGAATGCTGGCGAGCAGTCCCTTCGTGTAGGGGTGCTTGGGCGAGGAGAAGATCTCGCCAACCGCGCCGCGCTCGATGACTCGGCCCGCGTACATCACGACGACGTCTTTCGCCGTCTCCGCGATCACGCCGAGGTCGTGCGTGATGAAGATGATGCTCATGCCGAGCTTGTCCTGCAGCTTGCGCAACAGTTCGAGGATCTGCGCTTGGATGGTGACGTCGAGGGCGGTCGTCGGCTCGTCGGCGATGAGCAGCTTCGGCTCGCACGCGAGCGCCATCGCGATCATCACGCGCTGGCGCATGCCGCCCGAGAGCTGGTGTGGGTAAGCGTCCACGTTCGTTTCAGGCGAAGCGATGCCCACCATGCGCATCATGTCGATGGCGTGCGCCCGCGCCTCTCTGCGGTTCTTTTCCTGGTGCAGCCGGATGGCCTCCACGATCTGCGCGCCGACCGTGTAAACAGGGTTCAAGCTCGTCATCGGCTCTTGGAAGATCATCGAGATGGCGTTGCCGCGAACCTTGCGCATCTCGCGGTCCGGGAGGGTGAGCAGATCTCTTCCTTTGAAAGTAATTGTCCCGCTCTCCACCTTCCCCGGCGGCGAGGGGATCAGGCGCATGATCGAGAGTGAGGCGACGGACTTGCCGCAGCCGCTCTCCCCGACGATCCCGACGGTCGTCCCTTCGCCGACCTCGAAGCTCGCGCCGTCCACCGCGCGTACGTAGCCCGCGTCGGTGCGGAAGCTCACGACGAGGTCTTCGACTTTCAGCAGCGGAGAGGTCCCCATGCACGGTTGTGAGCGAGTCTTCCACGAAGCCCCGAAGAAACGAAGCATAACGAGTCTTTTGGATCTATCCTCGCGACCCCAGTGCGCAATCCGTCCACGTTTCGGTCCGTATGGCCGTCGTTGTTGGTCGCCGTTCCTTGCGTCGTCGCGGTGGCGTGCGCGATGCGCCCGCGGGTGTGCATGAGCGTCGGTGACTGCGGAGCGAACGAGGCCTGCGTCGCCGGGCGGTGCGTGAGCACCAACGCCTCCAGCAAGCCTGCCGTTTTGGGCGATGGCGTCGTGCGCTTGATCGCGGAGCCCACGGAGATGGCTTATCTGCGGCCCGGTGATCCGCCAGGCATGGGCACGCCGCACATCGTGACGCTGGGCAAGGACACAGACGCGCGCTTGTTCTTGCGATTCTCGGTGCCGCTGCCGAGCGACTCCGAGGTCGTCGAGGCGTATCTGTTGTTGAATCGCTCGGACGAGGTGGACAGCGATCCCAATCCGCCGATCGCCCTGCACGCGGCCCGGATCACCGACCCCTGGGACGCGCGATCCATCTCGTGGGCGCTCCAGCCCCATGTCGAGGAGACCCGGTCGCCCGCGACTTACGTGACGCAGCGGTCCGTCGTGCGGCTGAAAGTCGTGGATCTCGTCGCGCAATGGCCTCGTCACGACCCGCGCGATCAAGGGCTGGCGATCGTCGCCGACGCCACCAACCCGACCGGAATGGCGTTTGCACTAGCCTCCGACGCGACCAGCATCGACCCTCGCGGAACCTCGACCCTCGCTCCGCGCCTCGAGATCTACGTGAAAATGCCCTCCGTGAGCCCCGCCTCATCGCTGCCCGCAGCGCCCGACGCGTCCATGCTCGTCGTAGACGCGGACCGGCCCGATGCGGCTCCATATGTCACCGCCACCGCCTCGACGTTCGCCCGCCCGCCCTACCCAAACCGCAGGCCTTGAATCAAACTCCGACCTGCTTCGTCTCCCTAGATGAAGTAGCGCCCGAAGACGTGAACCCACTCCATTGGTGAGCCATGAATAAGATCGGTCTCCTCCTCGCTCTCGGTACCGCCACCTTCGTAGTCGCGGGCGTCTCGCTCGCGAACGCCGCAGCGCCCGGTCCCGTGGGCGCTCAGGTCGCGAAGAAAGACACTTTCAGCATCGACTCGAGCGGAGCGTGCAAGGTCGGCGCGGAATGCGTTCTACAGCTGACGCTCACGGCTATCGACCAGAAAGATCCGAAGACCGGCCAGGTCACCAGCTTCCACGTGAACAAAGAGTATCCCTACAAGTTCAAGGCGACCGACACTGCGGGCGTGGACTACACGGGCACGGACGAGGCGGGGAAGAACGTGTTCTCCAAACGCTCGGGTGACTTCTCGCTCGACGCCACCAACGAAAAGGTGGGCGTGATGAAGGTGCACTTCAAGGCCGCGAAAGCCGGCGCGATGACCATCCCCGGCACGTTCAAGCTGAGCGTGTGCTCGGCGGAGAACTGCCAGCTCGAGACCGCAGACCTCTCGATTCCCGTCGTCGTCAAGTGAGCTGACGCACGGCGTGGCGAAGCGATAGACTCGTCAAGGATGAGCGACTCGAAGCCACGGACGTTCGCACAAGGGATCGAGAGCGTCGCCAAACGCGTCGAGCAGCGCTTCTTGGCGTCGCAGCGCGTGCTCTCGTTCGACGAGTACTTCGAGCTGTGGGCGAAGAAGCCCGTGCCGCAGTCGCGCGACGCGAGCCGCTACCTGCGCGACGTGTTCGATCACTACGGCAAGGAGGATGTCGTCCATCCTTGGGGCACCTTCACGCGCTTCCGTTTGTTCGACCTGCCGTGGGAGGCGGACCGCCACGGCGCGCTCATCGGCCAAGAGCACGTGCAGGACGAGATTTACCGCGCGCTCTCGAACTTCGCACGAGAGGGTCGACCCAGCAGGCTCGTGCTGCTCCACGGTCCGAACGGGTCCGCCAAGAGCACGATCGTCGCGTGCATGTTCCGCGCGCTCGAGGACTACTCGCAGAAAGACGAGGGCGCCCTCTACCGCTACAACTGGGTCTTCCCCTCGAGCAAGACGCTGCGCGGCAATCTCGGCTTCAACAAAGACGAGAACCCGGCGACGCCGCCCCAGACGAGCTACGCGCACCTTGGCGACGATCACCTCGACAGCAAGCTCGCGCTCGAGGTGCGTGATCACCCGCTGTTCTTGATCCCGATCCCGGAGCGTCGCGAGCTCTTGGATCGCGCGTTCGAGGAGGCACGCGAGACCGACGCCAGCGTGGAGCCGCCTTGCGAGTGGATCTACAAGGGCCAGCTCTCGCACAAGAGTCAGCGCGTCTTCGAGGCGCTCCTCGCGTCGTACAAAGGGTCGTACACAGAGGTGCTCAAGCACGTGCAGGTGGAGCGCTACTTCATCTCGCAGCGCTATCGCACGGGCGCCGTGACGATCGGCCCGCAAAT
>JAYVYD010000178.1:0-9675 GCA_043784605.1 Myxococcales bacterium
CACTTCACGGGTCAAATCAATCAGCAGCTCGCCGTCCGCAACCTGTACGCGCAGGGCACCATTGGCAAGCTGACGCTCTGGGGCGGCTCTCGCATGTACCGCGGGGACGACGTTTATCTGCTCAATTGGTGGCCCCTCGACAATCAAAACACCATAGGCGGCGGCGCGGGCTATCAGTTCAATGCGGACACCACACTCGCGGCGCACGTCGGCATGCAGCGCCTGGAGAACTCCTATCAATCACAGCAGCTGCCGGTGGTCGCGCCGTTCGGCACGGGGACAGTCAATGTTCAGAAGCTGGACCGCCCGCGCATCATCGAGACGCTCAAGCTCACGCACCTGATCCGCAACGGCAGGCTCTTCAAGGACCCTAGAGCGGGCTTCAAGTTCGTGGTGTATGGCGAGGGGCATCAAATCGGAGCGGGGGTCTATCAAGATACCCTCACCGGGCAAGACCGCGGATTGCCGCAAGACTACGGCTTCTTGTTCGGCGCTCAGTTGGGCATCTGGACGGGCGAGCGCGACACTCACGTCAATCTGTTCGTCCGGCACGCGCGTGGGCTCGCGGCTTATGACCCTCTCGCGGCGCCGCTCACGTTCGCCAATGACCGGACCACCATGGGCTCCACGGAGACGCTCATCGCATTGGGCGGCAATTGGGAGAAGGACGCCTTCGGGTTGATGGGCGGCGCCTATCTGCGATTTTTTCGCGACGGCGACGTCTCGCCCACCACAACCCAGAAGTACGACGAGGGCACTGTCGTATTGCGACCCGAGCTGTTCATTGGTGAACACTGGGGTGTGGCCGGCGAGGCCAGCTTCCAGGCGCGCAGGTTCGCCTATCCCGATCCCGACAGGAACTCTCAGCCGCTCGTAGCGTCCATGTGGCGATTCGGATTGATGCCTTACTTCTCACCCGCCGGCCGTGGCTCGTTCAAGCGACCACAATTTCGGCTAATTTACGGGGCCACAGTTCGCAACAACGGCGCCAAGGAGCTCTACGCCAAAGAGGACGTCTTCAATCAAAGAGACGTGGAGCACTTCCTCGGGCTCAACGTCGAATGGTGGTTTAACTCGAGCAGCTACCTGTGAGGGCGGCATGATTGCACGATTGGCATTTGCGGGTCTGATTGCGGGTCTCGTGGCAGCGCCGAGCGCGGGGTGCGTAGGGATTCCCGATCGGGGAAAGCAACCGGCGCTCGCGACCCACGTGGACGATTGGCGTGACGAGGTGATTTACCAAGTATTGGTCGATCGCTTCGCGGACGGCGACATCAACAATGATTGGAACGTTCGAGCCGGCGCGTTGGCGCGCTTTCAGGGCGGAGACTGGAAGGGCCTCGAGGACCACCTCGACTATCTCCAGACGCTCGGGGTCACTACGCTCTGGATCTCGCCGATCGTGAAGAACGTAGAGACTGACGCGGACGTGGACAGCTATCACGGGTATTGGGCGCAAGACCTCACGCAGCTCAACCCCCATTTCGGAGATATTGCGTCTCTGCGGTCGCTCGTCGCCACGGCACATGATCGCGGGATGAAGGTCGTCTTGGACATTGTGACGAATCACATGGGCCAGGTCTTTTATTACGATATGAATCTCAATGGGCACCCCGACATCTACATCGGCGGAACCGGGGGCAGCTCGCCCATTACGCGCGTCAGCGAGTATGATCCGGACTGGGATCCGCGCGGGGTTCAGGCGTCTACCTCGCTCGGCAATGCGGGCCGCGCGCCGCTCATCTTCATCAATGAGCCGGCGATCAATCGCGTGCCGCCGCCCGGTATTCTTGGCACCGCGCGCGCCTATCACGGCTTCGGACGGATACTCGATTACGACGACGAGAAGCAGCGCATGCTGGGGGACTTCCCCGGTGGACTGAAGGACGTCGCCACCGAGCTGCCCGAGGTTCGCGCGACGATGGTGGATGCCTATACACGTTGGGTCGAGCTGCTCGACCTGGACGGCTTTCGCATCGACACCGTCAAACATGTAGAGCACGAGTTCTGGCAGTACTTTGCCAAGGGTGTTCGAACGCGACTTGCGGCGCAGAACAAGAATCACTTCCTGATGTTCGGGGAGGCGTTCGACGGCAATGACTCGCTCCTGGGCAGCTATACTGCGCCCGGTGAGCTCGACAGCGTCTTTTACTTCTCGCAGCATTTTCAGGTGTTCCGCGAGGTGTTCCAGATGGCGCACGACCCGAAGCAGCAGAAAGGCACTTCGCAGATCAAGACGCTGTGGGAAACACGCAGCAAGGCCTACAGCCCTACCCCTCAAGAGCTCGGCATTGGCGTGCCGCCGAATCAGGCGCTCGTGAACTTCCTAGACAATCACGACGTGTCTCGTTTCTTGTTCGAGGCGCAGAACGACTTGCCAGCGCTGCGTAACGCATTGACCCTGCTCTTCACGGAGGATGGAATTCCGTGTCTGTATTACGGCACTGAGCAAGAACTCGCGGGCGGCAATGATCCTGCCAATCGTGAGGTCCTCTGGAATACCAAGTTCGCCACGACAGGAGACACATTCCGTCACCTCGCGAAGCTCACACGACTCCGCAAGCAATACTCTGCATTACGCCGTGGAGTGACCAAGGTCGTCTACGCGACTGATCACGTCGCAGACGAAGGTGACGCGGGCGTCTTTGCGTTCGAGCGCGCCGACGGCAGCAATTACGCGCTAGTCGTCCAGAACACCAACGCACGCCACAAGAGCACGACAGCCGACACGAGTTCGATGGCGCTCAGCGCCGGCATGGCGGGCAAAATCCTGATTGACGTATTGGACCCGACACAGGCCAACTACCAAATAGCGATGGACGGCACCTTGCGCATCACGCTGGACCCGCAAAGCGCCAAAATCCTAATCCCTAGCGATCAGATTCACTGAAGCGCCATCATAGATTTTTCAGGAAGTCGGGGAATCGGGACGATTTAGGGGCCAATACCCCAATTGGCCTTCCCGGCTTCTCGCCTTCCTGTAAATCTCCTAATTCGCTGGCTTGACCGGAATGTGCGGCACTGCAGACGGGGCTGGCTTCTTCGCGTCAGTTCCGTTCACCTTCGCCGGTGCGGCCTCTTGCTTGGCGGCCTCTTGCTTGGCAGGCGGCGCGTCCACGGTGCCTGAGCGTTTGACGCCGTGCTTGTGCAGGATGGCGGCTTCGAGCTTGTCCATGAGCTCGGGGTGCTGCTCTAGGTACGCCTTGGCGTTCTCTCGGCCTTGGCCAATGCGCTCTCCGTTGAGCGAGTACCAGGCGCCGCTCTTCTCGATGACGCCCATCTCGCCGGCGAGATCGACGATGTCGCCCGAGCGCGAGATGCCTTGTCCGTAGAGGATGTCGAACTCCACCTCGCGGAATGGAGGGGCCATCTTGTTTTTGACGACCTTCACGCGGGTGCGATTGCCGATGACCATCGGGTCTTTGTTGCTGGCCGTGCTGGCCGCTGCCTCTTTGATGGCGCCGATGCGACGAATGTCCAAGCGGACGGATGCATAGAACTTGAGCGCGTTGCCGCCCGTGGTGGTCTCCGGCGAGCCGAACATGACGCCGATCTTCATGCGGATCTGGTTGATGAAGACGAGCAGGCAGTTGCTTCGCGCCACCGTGGAGGTGAGCTTGCGGAGCGCTTGACTCATCAATCGGGCTTGCACACCGACATGGCTATCGCCCATGTCGCCCTCGATTTCGGCCTTGGGGACGAGCGCGGCGACGGAGTCCACGACGATGAGATCGACTGCGCCGCTGCGGACGAGCATGTCCGCGATCTCGAGCGCTTGCTCGCCATAGTCCGGCTGCGAGACGAGGAGCTCGTCCGTGTTGACCCCGAGCTTGCGGGCGTATGCGGGGTCGAGCGCGTGCTCCGCGTCGATGAACGCCGCGACGCCGCCGGCCTTTTGGGCGCTGGCGATCGCGTGAAGCGTGAGCGTGGTCTTGCCGCTCGACTCGGGTCCGTAGATCTCGATGATGCGACCTTTGGGGTACCCGCCGATGCCGAGCGCGAGGTCCAAACCGATGCTGCCGCTGGGGATGACACCGACGTCCGCGTTCAGTACTCCATCACGCAGTCGCATGATGGCGCCTTTGCCGTACTCCTTCTCGATGGAAGCAACGGCAAGATCGATAGCTTTTTGGCGGTTTTTGGGGTCTTCCATGGTCGTCTCCTGAGAGCTGCGGGTACGTGGCTGTGTTGCGAAAGAGAAGGCAGTGTACTGTCTGCTTGTTCAGTATGTCAACCGTCTCCGAAGCCGGTTCGTAAGCATGCTGACAATCCGGTAGCGCTCGTGGGCTTCTCGAACAGCTGCGGTAGGGTGGCGGGGTGCGAAACTGGTGGCTGATGCTCGGCGTGGTGTGCGCTTGCCATGACGACGAGCCGAAGCCAACCCCCACGACCACACCTTCGGCCACCCTGATCGCCTTGGGTTTGGACGCCGCGGGCGTCGGGGTGTTGGTCGATCCGCCGCGGCCCGCAGGAGACTTCAAGGCCGACGTGGCCGCGTTCACGACCGTCGAGGACTGCATGCGCGATCGGAGCAAGGTCGACCCCGTGCTCGGCGATGCGCTCGAGAACATCGGCTATGACACGTTCGTTCGCGACGCGTGCCGAGTGCTCGAGGCCAGCCGGACGAAGGACCCGCGCAAGTGCTCACTCATCGACGCGAGCACGCTCAAGGCGAGGTGCAACGCCGTCGTGGCCATCGTGATGCAGAAGCCGGACTCTTGCCCGCGCGTCTCTGCGGGCACGACGCGCGGACGCGATCCGCTGTGTCTCGCGCAGGCGTCCAGGAGCCCCATTTTCTGCGCCGCCGTGGAGCATCACGATCGACCGACGTGCGAGGCGACGCTCGGCAAGGACGAGAAAGCTTGCGACTCGCTCTTGATCGAGGAGGAACGCGCGTCGTGCGTGCGAGACGCCGTCCGATGGCGCTCGACGCTGACCGACGGGGCTCCGCTCGTGACCGCGCTCGCGCCCGTGAGGGCCACGCTCGACGTGCACGGCGCCGAAGGGCGACCCGATCCCGAACAGACCACGGCAGATTGGACCGCCGAGCTCGCGCGAGGCGTCGTCGTCGTGAAGGAATCGGCGCGGTGGCGCGTGATGTTCGGCGACATCGACGAGCTGTCGCTCACGCCGAAGGCAACAAGCCCGATGTCGCCGGCGAAGCTCGGTTTTCAGCTCCGCTTCGGGCCCGAAGCGACTGCGAAGGTGGACCTCGAGGGCGCGACGCTGAGCGTGCCTGGAGCGTCGTCGCTGACCTGCGCGTCTTCGAAATGTGAGCTCGTGACCAAGGTCCGCAAGGTGGATGCGACGCGCGGAGGCGCAATTTCACTGGAGATCGACGGCACGTTCAGCGCCGGAGCGCAGGCCTTCAAGATTCACGCAGATGTGACGACGTTCGTCCGAGACGTGATGGACACGACGGCGAACGAGTGACGTATGTTTGAGACGTGCGCCGTTTGCCCTTCGCCGTACTCGTCGCGGTGAGCGCTCTCTGCGCGTGCGCGAGCATCCGGGGCGTGGACGACGGTCTCCCGCTCGCGGAGGGACGGGCCACGAGCGTGGGCTGCAGTCCGTCATGCGACAAGGCGGGCAACACGGTCGTGTGTGACGTAGCGGACGACGGCGGGAACTGCCCCGTTCACGAGGCCGGCGCGCTTAGCTGCTTGGCGAGCTACCCGACCCTCGTGGGCTTCATGATCTGCAAGTAGGACGCGTGCGAAACTAGACGCCGATGAACAGGCGGTGCGCGAAGTTGCGCTCCAGCTTGGCTCGAAGCACCTTGTCGGCGGCGAGTTCGATGTCGTACTCGATGCGCTTGAACTCGAAGCGCTTCTTGTCGCTGTCGTAAATCGTGTAGCTCGCGCGGTTGTCGAAGTCTCTTGGCTGACCGACCGAGCCGACGCTCACGATGTACTTCTTGTCGGGCTCCAGCTCGAAGTCGTTCGACGGCAGCTCCTCGACGTTCGACTTGGTGAGCGCGAACACCTTGCAGAGGTGTGAGTGGCCGATGAGCGTGAGATGCCCGAGCTTGTCGTGGATGGCGAGACACTCGCGCGCCTGCTCGGGGGCGAAGATGTACTCGAACTCCTCGAGGCGCACGGGCGAGCCGTGGCAGAGCAGCACGTTGATCTCGGAGAGCATCTCTTGATAGGGCAACGACTTGAGCCAAGACATGTTCTCTGCGGAGATCATGCTGGCGTGTGCGTCGAGCGCGTGGCGTGCGGCCTCGTAGTAATACGAGTAATCCATACGGCCGCTTACGGCCGCGTCGTGGTTGCCGAGGATGGTCTTTTTGCTCACCTCACGCACGATGTCGGCGCACTCGTTGGGCGAGCCGCCGTAACCGACCGTGTCTCCGAGGCAGTAGAAAAGGTCGATGCGCTCATCGCGATACGCCTCTAGGACGGCCGACAGCGCTTCGTAATTGGCGTGAACGTCGCTAAAAATGCCGAGACGCATTGGAAATCTTGACGTTAGGCGCTTTGTGCCGGGAAAGCCAGGGCTCGAAACGAAGACCGCATCGACGAGCACCGCTCGCGTCAGCGGTGGTAGGACAGTGCGGATGGGTGACAAGAACGGTGCCGGGTTGAACGGCTCTGGACCGAAGCTCGCGCAGGCGGACGACGACGAGAACGAGCTCGGAGAGGCGCGCGAAGAAGTCAGCGACGAAGAGGTCGCGGGAGCTCCGCGCGAGGTGGCCGAGCTCGCCGCCTCTTGCGTGCGCTTCGTCGGGGCAAAATACAAGGTCGCGCTCGACTTCACGCCGGACACACTGTCGCTCGTCGATCAGTACATCCGCGACGCGCGCGCAGAGGCGGCAGCGCGACCCGAAACCGTGGAGCTGGTGACCGCCGTTGCAGGCGCGTACCTCGGCGAGGTGGTCCGGCTACGTTTCGGCGGCTATTGGCAGGCTCAAGGCGACCACTCGGCGTGGCGCGTCCTGCTCAGTCGAGTGTATCTCGCGTTCAACCCCATCGGCATGGCGCGAGAGGCGCTGCTGCTGACGGATCAAGACGGTTGGCACGCGCACTTCGAGACGGATCCGGGCGAGCGCGAGATCGTCGAGGCAAGGCTGCGCGGATTGCCCGAGGTAGAGGAGGACGAATACTTCTCGCCGACCACGCGCTACGACGTCGTGAACCTCACCTATGAGGCGTTGCGATCGCACATGCAGGAGAACGGGACGAGCGACGTGCGGTTCACGCCAGACGACTATCGCTAGCGTCAGCGTAACCCGTCTTGCTGCGCTCACTTCGGCGCCGGGGCGCCACCCTCCGCGGCGCCGAGCTCGTTCGCGCCTGGGGCGGTCACCATGATGGGCGGCTCGGCCGCGTCTCCGAGGAACGTGCGCCACTCGAGCTGGTAGCGACCTCGCATCAGACCCACGAGGGCCACGCGCCCGCGCGGCAACACCCACGCGGCCGGGACACCGTCGACCCACGCCACACGCAGCTGGTCGGTCGTGTTGCCGAGTGTGAGCGTCGCGTGTGCGTCGCCCGGTGGGAGCGGCGTCGGGCCGACCTCGACCGGAGTCGTGTGAAGACCCGTGAGCTCGCCCTGCGTGAGAAAGGTCCCTGACGGTTGATTGGGCAACGGATCGCTGAAGAACGCTGCGCTCGTCGGCGGAACGGCGAGCGCCGCGAGCGCGAGGTCTGCGCGCTTGGCGAGCGAGATGGCGTCGTAGACGAGCCCGCCGCGCGTGGTCCAGCGAAGCTCCGCGTGAAGGGGCAGCTCGTCGGTCGCGACGAGCGGTGTGGACGGCGGCGCGCTCATCAGATCGAGCAGCGCGCGCCCGAGCATCGGACCGGCCTCGCCGAGCCCCTCGACGTGCGCGATCTCGAACGTGGCCTTCGCGCTGCGGCTCGAGACGTCCACGCGACGCGTCTTCATTCCGAGCCGGCGTGCGCCGTCTCCGTTCAGCGTGATCTCTGCTGTGGCGACGGGCGCGACGTCCAGCCGTCGCTCGCCGATCAAAGCCCGCAACGCCCCCGGCGCGAGCACGCGATACGTGGTCTCGTCTGGAGAGACGAGGACGCAGCCGTAGCGATCCGCGCGCGAGCGAAGCTGCCAGCCTTCCGTGAGCAGCCACGCGCCGCTGGCGATCTGCACGCGCACCCGCGTGGGTGACATATCAATGGTCAGCCTTGGATCCAGCCTCTTTCTTGCGCCCTCCACGGTGACCACGCCGATCTCGGGCGCCTTCGGAGGCACGGGCGGATCGATCGGACGCAGCGCGACCTGCATCGTGTACACGGGCGCTTGCGCGTCTTTGACCTCGCGTTGCGGGACGTCTGCGGAGAGCGCCTCGTCGCCGCGCATGGGCACCGGCGGCGGACCGGCGTCGAGCTGCGCGGTCGTGCTCGTCGTGCCCGACTGCGGCTCGCTCGCGAGTGGCGCGGGGACGGCGTTCGCCTGCGGACTCGTTTGTGCGTCGGGCTCGACGGCCGGCGGATCGCCCTGCGAGCCGCGACACGCGATGACGAGCAGCAGCGAGACGAAGCGCATGGCGCGGCAGTCTAGCGCTGAAAGTCTAAGATGACCTTCACGCTCGGCGAGAGCGCCGGCGCGCCAGGGAGATGCTGCGTGTCGACGAAGCAAGAGTCCGCGCTCGGGAAGTGCTCACCGAGCACGTTGCAGTTGCCGGGCTCGTTGTCGAAGATCGCGATGACGTCTCCGACGCGCGCCAAATCGGCCCCGACCAGGCGCTTGAAGGCCTCGTCCGGCATCGCCGCGTCCGGCTTGAGCACGAGCTCGGTGCCGACGACGCCGATCGGAAAGCCGCTATCGCGCAGGCTCGCGAACGTCCCGGGTCCCATGAGAGGCAGGTCTCGCCCGGTGAAGTAGAGGAGCAGCGCGCCGGCCTCGTAGCAGTCCTTGGCGAAACGGACCGCGCCTGCGAGGGGCCGGTCGTGCTTCAAGTATGGGTCGACGAAGAAGCGGTCGCGCCAGAACACCTCGGCGTCGGCGATGAGATCGGTGCGCGTGACGCCGACGTTCGCGAGCGACTCCGTCAAGAGGTACGCGAGCTGCGAGATTTTGGCGCTCGTGAGCGCTGCCGCGGCCTCCGGCTCGCGCTCCTGCCACCGCGTCGCGAGCTCGTGCAGGATGGCGAGTGAGCGCGGGCGGTTGTCGAAGAGCGTCCCGTCGAGGTCGAAGACGACGACGGGCGGCGGCGCGCCGGCCTTCTTGTGCGAACGGGCGACGATGGCGTCGAGGAGCTGCTTCTGCGCGGCGGACGACAGGCGGGGAAAAGCCATGGGAAGCGGGCGAGCTACACCCAAACCGAGTGCGGTTGCAAAGGGAATCACGCGGACCCGGCCCGTCGCCTGTGCAAATCCCCGCAAAAGATGACGCAGCGAGACCCTTACGCGGTGCTCGGCGATCGCCCGCTACCTCCGCTCGCTCGGTGAGCCCACCAGCGCTCCCGAGCCCCAGCCCGCGAGAGGTCCGCCCTATTGAAAAAGTCGGGCCCTCAGGAGAGCCGCCTTCGGCGACGAGGCTGCTTAGACGCGCGACGGGTCGCGCTCGAGGCCCCGTCTTTCTCTCGACCGACAATGGGGCCAACGTCGTCACGAAATGTCGTCGGCCCAATACACCGAGTTCCGTCCACATCCATCCCAACGCTCTCAAGCCCCCGCCTTCCGTTCAGTCGAGTCCCGGAGAAACCGCTTTGAT
>JAYVYD010000179.1:0-9512 GCA_043784605.1 Myxococcales bacterium
ATGAGCCGGGCTTGAACCCCATCACCCGTGCCCACGGGTACGGTGCTCTTCACTGCGACGAGCGCGTCCTTCTTGGCGATGCTCGCGATGGTGTCCGCGACGGCCATCACGGCGGAGACGTCCGCGGCGCCGTTCGCGTCTGGAGGCGTGCCCACGCAGATGAAGTAGATGTCCGCCTCGTCGTATCCGGGCTCCACCTTGGACGAGAACGTGAGCCGGCCTGCACGCTCGTTTCTGCGCACGAGATCCGTGAGACCTGGCTCGTAGATGGGGATGACGCCGTCTTTGAGCTTCTCGATGCGAACCGGGTCGATGTCGACGACGAGTACGTCGTGGCCGAGCTCGCTCAGACCCGTACCCGTGACCAGTCCGACATAGCCGGCACCAAAAGCAACAAGGCGCATGTTGACCTAAGAGCCCTAATGCAACGCGCAGGCCAAGGCACGCACAATCGACTTGTCCTAGCGATGGGCGCGATACCACGCGAGCGTCGCGGCGATTCCGTCGACCAGCCCGACCTTCGCGCGCCACCCGAGCTGGGTCAGTCTGAAGACATCGAGCAGCTTGCGTGGCGTACCGTCTGGCTTGCTCGCGTCGAACACCATGCGGCCCGTGAACCCGACCGCGCGCGCGATCGTCTCGGCGAGCTCCCGGATGCTCACGTCAAGGCCCACGCCGACGTTGATCGGGTCGGCGCCGTCGTAGCGATCCATCAAGAAGACGCACGCGTCGGCGAGATCATCCACGTGCAAGAACTCGCGGCGTGGCGCGCCCGAGCCCCACACGCTGACCTCGGCGTCGCCCCGCTCCTTGGCCTCGAGGAATTTTCGCATCAGCGCGGGCAGGACGTGCGAGCTCTTCAAGTCGAAGTTGTCGCCCGGTCCGTAAAGGTTGGTGGGCATCGCGCTGATCGCGTTCATGCCGTGCTGCTTCTTGTAGGCGCGCGCCAGTTCGATGCCCGCGATCTTCGCGATCGCGTACGCCGAGTTCGTCGGCTCGAGCGGGCCGGTGAGCAGCGCGCTCTCCGGGATGGGCTGCGGTGCCATGCGCGGGTAGATGCACGACGATCCCAAGAACAAAAGCTTGTCGACCTTCGCCAGGTGCGCGGCGTGGATGACGCTCGTCTGGATGAGGAGGTTCTCCCGGATGAAGTCAGCGGGGAACGTGTCGTTGGCGAGGATGCCGCCGACCTTCGCTGCGGCGAGGTACACCTGACTCGGTCGCTCTTGCTCGAAGAATGCGCGCACGGCCGCGGCGTCCATGAGGTCGAGCTCTTGCCGCGTTCGTAACAGCAGCAGATCGCCAAAGCCTGCTGATTGCAGCCTCCGAACGATCGCACCGCCCACCAAGCCGCGGTGCCCTGCGACGAAGACCTTGCCCTTGTTGGTCGGGGGGCTCACCAGTCGTCACGCTCGGTGCCCGAGCGCCCAGGAAGGTTCGAATCGCGGATCGCGAGGTCACGGCGAGCGCGATCGAGATCGTAGTCGACCATGATCGTGACGAGCTCGTCGAACGTCACCTTGGGCTTCCACCCGAGCTTCGTGCGCGCCTTGGTCGCGTCGCCGAGGAGGTGATCGACCTCCGCGGGGCGGAAGTAGCGCGGGTCGATCTCGACGTGCCTTTTGTAGTCGAGCTCGAGGTACCCGAACGCCTTCTCCAACAGCTCGCGCACCGAGTGGCTCTCTCCCGTGGCGACGACGTAGTCGTCCGCGTCCTTCGCCTGGAGCATCAGCCACATCGCCTCGACGTAGTCCTTCGCGTAGCCCCAGTCGCGCTTCGCATCCAGGTTACCGAGGTAGATCTTGTCCTCTAGACCGAGCTTGATCCGTGCGGCGGCGCGCGTGACCTTGCGCGTGACGAACGTCTCGCCGCGACGCGGAGACTCGTGGTTGAAGAGGATGCCGTTGGCGACGAACATCCCGTACGCCTCGCGGTAGTTCACCGCATACCAGTGCGCCGCGACCTTGCTCGCCGCATACGGGCTGCGCGGGTGAAACGGCGTGCCCTCCGACTGAGGCGGCGAAGCGCTGCCGAACATCTCCGACGAGCCGGCTTGATACACGCGCACGCTGGAGCTTGCCTGCGCCATGTGGTCGCGCACGGCCTCCAGCAGGCGCAGCGTGCCGGTCGCGACGACGTCGGCGGTGTACTCAGGCTCGTCGAACGAGACGCGAACGTGGCTCTGCGCGCCGAGGTTGTAGACCTCGCTCGGGCGAACCTTCTCGAGGATGCGGCGCAGGTTGGTGCCGTCGGAGAGGTCGCCGTAGTGCAGCCGCAGCCTTGCGCCCTTCTCGTGGGGGTCTTTGTAGATGTGATCGATGCGGCCCGTGTTGAAGGTGCTCGCGCGGCGAACGATGCCGTGCACCTCGTAGCCTTTGTCGAGCAGCAGCTCGGCCAAGTAGCTGCCGTCCTGGCCGGTGATTCCGACGATGAGCGCGATGGGGGGGGTCTGCATGTTCCTATCGTTTCCGTGCTATCTCGCGCGCGTGCCGCTCCTCACATCTGAGTCGCTCCAAGGCCTTCCTCGAAACGGCGAAACGGACCCGATCGAATACTACAGACGCCCGCTCGTCGGGTACCTGTTCCGCGAGCGCATCAACATGGGGCTGCGCATGCTCGGCGATCGCCGATGGCCGCGTGCGCTGGAGGTCGGGTACGGCGCGGGCGCTGTGCTCGTGTCGCTCGCGCCCGTGGTGGACGAACTCGTAGGCCTCGACCTCGACGCAGATCCCGACATCGTGACGCGCGCGCTCCGTGAGCGTGGCATGCAAGCAGACCTGAGAAAGGGCAGCGTCTACGAGCTGCCTTACGAAGACGCGAGCTTCGATCTCGTCGTCTCGTTCTCCGTGTTCGAGCACCTGCACGAGTACGAGCGCGGCCTCCGAGAGGTGCGTCGTGTGCTCCGCGCTGACGGAACGTTCTTGCTCGGCATGCCCGCGGTGAGCCGTGCCATGACCAAGCTATTTCTTGCGATCGGCTACAGCGGAATCGACGAGCACCACGTGACGACGCCTGCCGACGTGCGCCGCCGCTTCGCGCGAGCCGGATTCACGATCGAGCGCACGAAGAACCTAGGCCTCCCCGGTCGTATGCCCGCGCTCTACTACACGTGGCTGTTGCGCGCCGTTTGACGTGGCATACTCGCCGTGTGCTTCGTCATTTCTTGCCTTCGGTCGCGGTACTATTTTCGCTCTCAGGTCCGGCGCTCGCCGATGATCTTCAACCGCTGCCGGTGACGGCTCCGACTCCCGCGATCTCGCCGGCGCAGGCGGCGCAGGACCAGGGCATCGCGCTGCAGGCCAAGCACAAGTATGGAGCGGCGCTCGCCGCGTTTCGCCGCGCATACGCGCTCCTACCGACGCCCATGAGCGCGCTGCACGTCGGCGAGTGCGAGTTGGCGCTCGGTCACTATGAGGCAGCGGAGGAGGACTGGCTCGCGCTCCTGCAGGCCACGATCCCCGAGGGCTCACCGCCGGCGTTCGAACAGGCACGAGCGAGCGCGAAGGAGCAACTCGCGAAGCTGAGCAAGCTCGGAAGCGTGCGCGTTACGATTCAACCCCAGGACGCCGTCGTCAACATCACGGTGGACGGCTTTGCGTATCGCCTCGGCGAGACCCGGCGCGTCGAGCCCGGAAAACACGTGGTTCGAGTGACCCAGCAGAGTCGCAACGACGTCGACACGCTCATCGACGTCGGCGAGCAAGAGCACACGGTCGCCACGATCGTCGTCAACTCGAACAAAGACCCCATGCCTTCCTGGGCGATGGAGCCGAAGCGCGCGACCGAGCCGGCGAGCCAAGGTCTCATCGCGGGTGGAGCCGCGCTCACGGTCATCGGCGGCATCGCCATTCTCGTCGGCACCGGATTTTTGGCGTTGCTCTCTAGCAACGGGGGCAGCAGCCGGCAGGCGCCGATTTGGGCCGCTCCGCTCGTCGGAGGTACGCTCTTCGTCGCGGGCGGCATCCCGATGATCGTGGTCGGCAACCGTCCGGTTCCGGTCGGGAACTCGCAGACCTTCGCGCCGCCGCCGCCGCGCACGGCCGCACTCACGTTCAGCTTCTGAGGGTCGCCCGCAAGTGCACGTAGGCCCAGCAGGTCTTCGGCAAGATCACGCCCATCGCGGCTTCGAACGCCGAGATCGCGGCGCGAGCGAGCCGATCACTTCCGAGCGCAGGGCGGCCCATTCCGGGGTGCAGCAGCACTCGGTGGATCGGCATGGGCTGGTGTCGCGTGCAGGAGACGACATGAAAGCGAGGCGTGAGCAGGCCCGTGAGATAGCGGCGCGTAGACCTGAGCTCGCCGCGCTCGACGCGGATCGCGAGCGCGTGCGCGAAGATCAGCGGGTTGTTGCGGCACGGCTCGAGGACGTCCACGCGGCCGTTCGGAGCGAGCACACGCGCGATCTCTCGCAGCGCGTCCTTCGGCTCCGGCAGGTGGTGCAGGACGTCGCGGACGATGACGTGGTCGAACGACCCGTCCGCGAACGGCAGCTCGGTGGCGCTCGCCTGCACGAACTTGCAGCCCGGCAACTCTTTTGAAGCGAACGCGAGCTTGTCCGCGAAAAGATCGACGCCCACGGCGCCCGCTGGTGCGCCCAGATGAAACAGCGTCGCGCCCTCGCCGCAGCCCACGTCCAAGAGCCGCCCGCGGATCGGCAAGAAAGAGCCTTGAACGAGCTCTCGTTCCCGCTCCGAGACGAACGCTCCGCGCGTCTGCCACGCGTAGTGCGTCTCTTCGGCGCGCCCGTAGGTCTCGCGCAGGGGATCGGTGCGCAGGTCGACGACGGCCATATTTTGGTTCAGGCGAACGTGATCTTACGGGCGGCGAACGCGCTCATCCGCAGGAGCAAGAGGCCGTGGCGGAAGCGCGAGATGTTCGTCTCGCCGTACGTGCGCGCCTTGTAGCGGATAGGGATCTCCACGATGCGCAGGTTCTGCTTGGCCGCGCCGAAGATGAGATCGAAGTCGCCGAACGGATCGAAGTCGCCGAAGTACGCCCGGTTCGCGGCGATGCGCTCGTAGTCCTTGTTCCAGAGCACCTTGGTGCCGCACAAGGTGTCCTTGATCGGACGATCGAGGAGGAACGAGAACGCCTCCGCGAAGAACGTGTTGCCGATGCGGTTCAGGAAGCGCATCGCCTCGTCCTCCATCGGATACACGAGGCGCGTGCCGTGGACGTAGTCGGCCTTGCCGCTCACCATCGCGTCGAAGAACTTCGGCAGCTCCTCGGGAGGCACGGTCAGGTCGGCGTCGAGGATCATGAGGATGTCGCCGGTGGCGGCGGCGAAGCCCATTCGCACGGCGTCGCCTTTGCCCTTGCCGGTCTGCTGCATGATCTTGATCGATAGGGGCCCCTTGTACGCTTTGCTCTCGCGTTGGATCGTCTGCCACGTGTCGTCCGTGGAGTGGCCTTCGACGAAGATCAGCTCCGTGCCCGAGCCCATCAACGGCGTGCGATCGATCGCCGCCCGGATGTTGCCCGACTCGTTGCGCGCCGGTACGACCACCGTGACCTTGGGCTTCTTCGGCTTGTGCGGTCGAGCACGTGCGAGAGTGTAGACGCGGTAGAGCGCACCCGCGCGCATCGGAAAAATCTTGGCCGCATAGCGGTTGAGCACGCCGATCCCCGGGAGTTCAGCCGGGATCAGCATGCGGTCGTCTGAGCGGACGATCTCGAGGTCTGCGAGTTTGAACAGATCCGACAGCGCCGACTCGCTGAACCAGTTCTCTTGAGGCGAGGGGACCTTCACGCCCAGGCGCTCGCCGATCGCGAGCGGCAACGACCAGAGGAAATTGAAGCAAGTGAGGAAGATGCGTCCGTCCTCCTCGAGGTGTGCGGTCATCTGCTCGAGCGCGCGCTGCACGTCGGGTACCGTGTGGCAGAGGCGATCGCAGATGATCGCGTCGAACTTCCTGCCGAGCTTCATGTCGAGCGCGTTCGCGCGTACGAGGTGAATCGACGGATCGGTCATGCGAGCGGCTTCGAGTGCCTCAGGGAGCACATCCACGCCCCAGCGCGTCGCATTCGGCAACGCAGCGAGCATGCCGCCCGATCCCACGCCGACCTCGAGCACCGAGGCCGACGGCGTGATGGCGAGCTTCAGCGCATGGACGAGGTCGTGCTGCAGCGCGCGGCGGGGCCCGGCGATCGCGAGCGGGCGCTCGACGAGGCGGACGAAGTAGTCGCGCCACTCGTCCGACAGAGCACCTTCGATCGGATTCCTGGTCTCCACGGCGGTCTCTGTCCTTAGCTGCATTGTCGGTCTCGCGTCGATACCGCATCTCGACCGTTGCGTCATCTCATGTGGTAAGTCGCGGTCGTGCGTGTCGGTGCGGTCAAGCGCGCGTGGATGGCGGGAGTCGGCGGGTATCTGCTCGCTCGGAATCTCGCGTTCAAGCACGCGCCCGCCGCCGCAAACGCATTGATGCGCCTGACGAACGTGTCTGGACGCGGTCGCGGTCGCGACGGCGAGAAGGCGCTGGCGTACTTCGAAGGAGTCGCCGCGGACTACGAGGTCATCGCGAAGAAGGCCGGCCTGACGACCGACAAGAGCGTCTTCGAGAACAAGCTCGTGCTCGAGATCGGGCCCGGAAACACGCAGGCGATTGCGCTGCTCGCGCGGGGCCGTGGCGCCCTGAAGTTCGCGGGATGGGACGCGTTCGACGTGCTCAGCCGCGATCAACGCTACCTCGACGCGATCTACGGACCGCTTCTCGAGCGGGCAGGGAAGCGTGCATCCGACGTCCGCACGCTGCTCGATGGCTGCAAAATACACGGTTCGCGCGAAGCGTTCGAGCCGCTCGCGCCGTTCGATCTCGTCATCTCGCGTGCGGTGCTCGAACACGTTCGGGACCTCGACGGGCTCTACGGAGATCTCGCGGCCCTCACCACCGAAGACGCGGCGGTCATTCACAAGGTCGATCTCCGTTCGCACGGACACCAGCTCACGCACGACCTCGACTTCTTGCTCTTCTCCGAGCGCTCGTGGCGCGGCCTCACGACGCACATCGGAGAGCCGAACCGCGCGCGGTACCCGGAATACCTCGAGATCGGCCGGCAGCATGGCTTCGTTCCGATCTATGTCGCGTCCACGCGAGTGGTCACCCAAGCGGAGGCCGAGCGAATCCGCCCCAAGCTCGCCATGCCGTATCGCGACATGAGCGGCGAAGTGCTGAGCGTGCTCGGCTTTTGGCTCGT
Organism: Myxococcales bacterium; assembly: GCA_043784605.1. Taxonomy (GTDB): domain Bacteria; phylum Myxococcota_A; class Polyangia; order Polyangiales; family Polyangiaceae; genus JANYHY01. The sequence goes on from JAYVYD010000179.1 coordinate 7,198, forward strand.
GCAGGTCCGCGACAAGCACCCGCTTGCATCGCGCGTCGTCGAGACGGCGAGCCTCCCGCCCGCGCCCCACGACGAGCTCGCGCCGTTCTGAGCATGCGCGCTCGGCTGAAACGGCCTATGTCGTGGGTGTTCGTCGCGTTCGCGATCTTCGTGATCGTCGGCTCGTGGTGGAACCTGCCGTGCACGGACGCGTGGTCGAACGACGAGGTCTCTCCGCGCGCGTCCACTCTCGGCGCGGTGTTCGAGACGTGGACGCCCGGGCATTTTTTTCGCTACCCGCCGCTGCACGTGTTGATGCTCACGGTGCTGCAGTCGCCGGCGATCGTCGTGGCGGGACTGCGCGTCGGGTTCACCCAGGACGCCCTCGCCAACGAGCTCATCTCTCCCGGCTACATGACGTTCTCGTGTGTCGTCGGCAGGCTCGTGGCGCTCGCCATGGCTTGTGGTGTCGTGCTCAACGTTCATCGATTGTGGTCGCGGATCGCCTCGGAACGAGTCGGGTTGATCGGCGCGGCGCTCGTCGCGCTCAACCCGTTGTTGGTCTACTTCGCGCACACGGCGAGCGTGGACGTGCCCTACTGGTTCTGGACGACGTGGGCGATGGTGGAGCTCGACCGCGTCGCCGCTGGCGAGCCTCGAGAGCGCCGCGCGATGCTGCTCTGTGCGGCCGCCGTGCTCACGAAGGATCAGTCCGCGTTCTTGCTCACGGGATACGTGCTCGTCGCGTGCTTCGCGGTACCGTTTCTCAAAGAGAAGAAGCTGCGAGCTCTCTGGAATCCTCGGCTCACGCGGGCGATCGCGCTCTCCGCTGCGGTCGTGCTCGTGGTGTCTGGCGCAGTCACCAACCCGAGCGGATTTCGGCGGAAGCTCGCGTGGATGACAGGCGAAGGCAACCGGGGTTGGACGATCTACGAGCACACGTTCGCGGGCGCGGTCGAGCAGTGCAGAGAGATCGTCCGCACGCTGCCGATCTTCGCGAGTCTGATCGTCTGGGTCGCCGTGCCGTTCGGGATCGTGATCGTGGTGCGTCGTGGCGCTCGCGCTCTCGCTCCTCTCGTCGCGGCGACGACCTACCTTTCTCTGTTCGTCGTGCCCTCGCGATGGACGATGGAGCGGCACCTGCTCCCACTCTCGCTCATGCTCGTGCCGTACGCGGCTGTGGCGGTCGACGCACTGCTGTTGCGTTGGCCCGCGCGAAAGGCAGTGATCGTAGGGGGATTGGCGATCGCGTCGCTGCCGATGCTTCGCGACGTCGCTTCGATCGACATGACGCTCGCCGTTGACGCGCGCAACGAAGCAACGAGCGCCCTCGAGTCTCTGCCGACGGGCACGCACGTCGAGGTCTATGGAGGCACGCAGTACATGCCGCACCTTCCGACACGACTCTCGCTCGCGCGGGTCGGACCGGAGTCGATCGATCTGCGCAGTCCCATCCCTGGCGTGACCGAAGTGGTCGGCAAGTTCGGAGATGTCGAGGCCCGCGCACCCGAGGTCATCGTGACGAGCGAGACGTTCGCGCGGATCTACTTGCCACAAGGCGAGCGCCGAGACGCGCGCGACCTTGCGATGGGCCAAGACCCCGACGGACACGGAACGTTCGACGCGCTCGTCAATCAACGCGGCGCGTACGAGTGGTGGCTCCACGCCCGATGCGAGCTGCCCTGGCCGCTCGAGTGCAAGCGAGTGCATGGGTCGACCGGCGCCGAGATCTGGATGTTTCGGCGAAAGAAGGGCTGACGTTGCGGGGCGCGGCCCAGAATGGTACCGGTGCTCCGTCGTGTCGCGGGTCCGAGTCACCTTCTTCATCAACTCGCTGGAGCAGGGCGGGGCCGAACGCCAGCTCGCCGAGCTGCTGACCCGCCTCGATCGCACGGTGTTCGAGCCGAGCCTCATCGTGTGCATCGCGCGCGACCAGCTCGGCTACAAGCTCCCGGTCGATCGCATCCGGTGCCTCGACGCTCCGATGTTCCCGACGCCGAGATCGGTGCTCGCGCTCGAGCGTGAGCTGCGCCTGCTGAAGACCGACATCCTGCACACTTACATGGGCTGGGAGAACATCTTCGGTCGCATCGCCGCCCGTCGCGCCAAGGTGCGTGCGATCGTATCGAGCGTCCGTTGCACGCAGCTGCCGCGCAAGCACATCATCGGCGAGGCGCTCACGCACAAGATGGCGGACGCCATCATCGTCAACTCTGTCGGCATCCGCGACGAGCTCGCGCGCCGCGCACGCGTATCGTCAGAGCGCATCGACGTCGTCGAGAACGGCGTCGATCTTCAGCGCTTCGTGCCGCTGTCCGAAACCGCAAAGCTGCGCG
>JAYVYD010000180.1:0-6011 GCA_043784605.1 Myxococcales bacterium
GATGTCGCTCGTGCCGCGAATGGTGACGTCGGGGATGCCTACGATTCCGTCGAACACCGTGAGCTTGCCGGATGCGAAGCGCAGCGTGATCGCGACCTCGGCGTCCTCCGCGACGATCGCGACGGACCCGCTGATGCTGTCGAAGTCCGCCTTTTTGTGGGGTTTCGCCTCGAGGTTCTGGCGCACGAGTTCGCTCAGCATCACGGCGAACCCGTTGTCTTCGGCGCCGGGGGCGAGCAAGATCGCGTTGTGCACGGCTCCCATCTGACGCGAGGTCGGTGCGGCGTCAAGCAGTCAGAGTGTCGGTCCGCGCCGTGTAAGGTGCGCGCACGGCTCGCGTTCTGTTCATGTGCACCTCGCTCTCCCCCAAAGCCTCGCAGGCTCGGCTATCGTCACGCGCGTGGCGGAGGACGCGCAGCTTGAGGTAGAGCGCCAGCTCGTCCAACGTGCGAAGGCCGGGGATCGACAGGCGACCGGTGAGCTCTTGAAGAAGTACGGCCCCTGCCTTTACCGCGCAGTGCTGCTCCCGCGATTGGGCTCGGAGGCCGTCGCCAAGGACGCGCTCAGTGAGACCTACGCGAAGGTCGTCGAGCGCATTCACCAGTTCGAGTGGCAGGGCGTCGGCTTCTATCCGTGGCTGCGCACCGTGGCGCTGCGCGTCGCGCTCGACATGCTGCGTGCGCGCAAGCGGCTCGTCGTCTGGGATGCGGAGGACGTCGCGCGCGAGGTCGATGCGACCAACACCGAGACGCCGATCGATCAGGCGCTAAGCGATCACCGCGACCGCGAGGCGTCGAAGCGAAAGGTCGAGGAGGCTTTGTCGAAGATCAATCCGCGCTACGCGAAGGCGCTGCGCTTGCGCGTGCTCGAGGAGCAGCCGCGCGACGAGGTCGCCAAGATCCTCGAAGTCACACCCGCCACGTTCGACGTGCTACTTCACAGAGCGACGGCGGCCCTCAAGAAGGCGCTCACGGAGCCGGGAAAGGAGGACGATCGTGGTCGAACATGACGATTCGCTGGTCGACGCGATCTCTCCCGAAGAGGCCTCCGAAGAAGAGGCCTCCGAAGAAGAGCTCGCCGAGTCTGCACGGCTGCGCGACGCGCTCGACGGCAAAGCAGAGACGGCAGATGCAGATCTGCTCCGCGCGGTCTCGCTTGCGCATGCGCCACACGCGCTTCCGCCGGCCGAAAATGAGCGCTTGGTGGAGAGAGCGATCGCGACTGCGAGGCCCGCGCGGCGTGCAACGGTCGTTCGCGTCATGTTCGCGTTCTCTGGCGTGGCGGCGATCGCGGCGACGGCGCTCATGTACCTGTCGACGCAAGCCTCCGTGGCTCGCCCGCCGCCGCTCGTGGCGGTCCGCTCGACGCAAGCGTTGTTCGACAAGCCGTTCGACTCTCGTGGGAGCGGGAGCGCGAGCGCGCGCATCGATCGCATCGCCTTGGCGCGTGAGGGGGACCTGCGCGAGAACCGTTTCGCCAAGTGGGGAGTGCGATGAGGCTCGCCTGCCCCCTCGTCATGGTGCTCGCTGTCGCGCTCGGCGTCGCGGCGTGTGGCAAGACCGAACAGAACGCGTCTTCGGACCCGTCCGCGCAGGTCGTCGACAACAGCGTCATGGCGTACCTCTCGATGGCGCGCGCCCGACACCACGAGGCGAACGTGCAGGAGTCGCAGGGCGACATCGCCGGCGCGTTGGGCGCTCTCACGCTGCTCGCGCAGGCACCGACGCCACATCCGGGGGCCACGATCCCAGAGGTCGACGACGTGCTCGCCGACACGTACGCGCGTATGGCGGAGCTCGAGCTCGGGCGCGACGGCCTCGATGCAGCCGCGCGAGACGTCAGCCTCGGCCTGCTTCACGCCAAGGACGCGACTTTCTTCCGCGGTCACCTGCTCGAGGTCCAAGGCATCATCGAGGAGGCTCGCGGAAATCGCGCGGCGGACGCCGGCAACGCCGTCGAGGCCACACAAGCGCGCAAGCACGCCGTCGAGCTGCTGCGCGAGGCGATCGCAATCCAGGAGAAGGTCGTGCAGCGGAAGACCGAGGGGGACCCATGAGGCGTCTGTTGGCCGCGACGCTCTCCGTATTCGTTTGCTCGGTCGCGTGCGGCGGCGCAATGGCTCCAGAGGCGCCAAAATCCGTCGCTCCGTCCCCTCGGAACGGCGGCGCCGAGGGGGTGCCGTCGACGCCGAGCGACACCTCGACCGCTTCGCCCGCTCCCATGCATCAGCAGTCGACCCCGGGGACGTTCGGTCAACCGCCGAGCCGAGAGCGCTCCGACTTCGAGCGCGCAGAGCAACAAGTGAACGCGTCGATCGGCGATTGCACTACCGCATGCCGCGCGCTCGCTTCGATGGAGAGCGCAGCTCACCATCTGTGCGACCTGGGCGACGACAGTGAGTGCCGCGCGGCCCAGCAGCGCGTCGTCGCCGCGCGTGATCGAGTGGAGCGCGCGTGCGGGAAGTGTCGTTGACGGATCTGCGGCTCGGCGGGACTTGGTCGCTCGGACAGCGCGCCAAGAACGACGTGATCTACGTGCTCGCGATGACCGCGCTCGCGGGCTGCCGCGTGTTGCCCCGACGGGCGCTCGGCGGTGCCACGCGTGCGCTCGCGCGGGTCGCCAGCGTGCTCGCGCGGGGCGAGCGGCAGCGCGCTCTCTCCAACGTGAGGCGCGTCCTCGCCGTGGATGAGCGCGCGGCGACGGTGCTCGTCGATCAGTGCTTCCTCTCCATGGGTGACATGCTCGCGGACTCGATCGCTGCGCTGTTTGACGCGCCCGCGGAGCTCTCCATGAGCGCGGCGTCGCACGCGACCCTGCACGCCGCGATCGCCGAAGGACGCGGCGTCGTGCTCCCAAGCGCTCACCTCGGCCCGTGGGAGCGCGTCGCGTTCACGCTCGTCAAGGCCAACGTCCCACTCGTGACGCTCGTGCGTGAGAGCTACGACCCTCGCTTCGATCGGGTGCTCTCGAGGGTTCGCGAGCGCGCCGGCGTCCGCACGATCCCCCGAGGCTCTCCGCACGCGGCGATCCACATCGTTCGCGCGCTGCGGCGCGGGCTCGTCCTCGGCGCACCGATGGATCTCAAATCGCGCGTCTCTTCGGTGCGCGTGCCGTTCCTCGGCGTGCCGGCAGACACCGCCGTGGGGCCGGCACGAATCGCCCTGCGCGCGAACGTCCCCGTGGTCGTGGCCACGCTCGAGCAGCTCCCGAGCGGCGCGCGCGAGGTCACCGCGACGCGCCTCGACACCTCGAAACTCGATCGCGACGACCCCGATGCGGCTCGCGCGTTGACGACGCAAATCAACGACGAGCTGTCGCGCAGGATCCTCACGGCGCCTAGTTTATGGCCCTGGATGCATCCACGCTGGGACTGACGGCGGTTTCGATTGATACATCAACGACCCAGGGCACCCAAAGTTCGGCCTATTTTTGGTGCGCCTCGGTCAAGCCTCTCGTCTACACTGAGCGGCGGCGAAGCCACGCCGTCTCCCATCACGTGACCGCTCCACGCCGCGTCCCCCGCCTCCTATCGCTCCCGCCTGGGAAGTCGCTGCAGTCGTTTCCGCTCGGCCCGGTCGATGGATTCATCCTCTCGCGCATCGACGGGTCGTCCGCCGATTCGGAGATCGTTGCGGTCACCGGGCTCGACGCGAGCATGGTCCAAGCATCGCTCGAGAAGCTCGTGAGCTTGGGGATCATCAGCTACGGCGACCCGCCGCAGACGACTCCCCAGATCCTGCCGCCGCCGAGCGCGCCTCGGGTCACCGGCGAGACGATCCCTCCTCGGCCCGTCCAGGACAATCCATCGCCGCAGAGACTGGACTCGCGATCGGAGGCGCCGTCCGCGCCGCGCGGTCTCTATGATCCCGCAGAGCTAGACGAGGACGTCGACATCGACAAGGACCACCGACGCAAGATCCTGGACCTCTTTTACGTACTCGACGAGCTCGATCACTACGCGCTGCTGGGCCTGCCGCGTACAGCAGACAAGAAGACGGTCAAGCGCGCGTACTACGAAGCCGCCAGTCTCTTTCATCCGGACAAGTTCTTCCGCAAGCGGCTCGGCGCGTTCAAGAACAAGATGGAAGCGGTGTTCTCACGCGTGACGCTTGCGCATGACACCCTCACGAACAGCGAGGTACGCCAGGAGTACGACGCGTACCTTGGCGATCAGCAGGCTGCAGCGGCGATCGAGGCCGATCTGTTCGCGCCCGTAGCTCCGCTCGAACCCGTGCCGACGACCAGCGCGCCGCCGCCGCCGCCGAAGGTCACGGCTTCCGAGTCGCCCGAGCTCATGCACGCCAACGCCGCGCCACGCCAGTCCGAGCAAGCACGACGTGAAGCCCTCGCGCGCAGGCTCATGGGCGGCTCTGTCGCACCACCGCGCCAACCGAGCGTGCCTCAGATGCGGGCCGTGACCAGCGATCCGGCGGCGCTCCGCAGGCACTACAAGACGCGCGTCGACGCGGCGCGCGAGCGCATGGTCAAAGAGTACGTGGAACAAGCTACCGCGGCGATGGAGAAGAGCGACTGGGGCATGGCGCTCACCTCGTTCAAGCTAGCGATGGCCGCCGCCCCGGACGATACGGAGCTGCGCGCGAGCTTGGTCGAGGCGCAGGCGAAGGCGACGCGGCAGCTCGCGGAGAACTACCAGCGGCAAGCTCAGTACGAAGAGAAGGGGCAGCGGTGGGCGGAGGCCGCGCGCTCTTGGACGCGCGTGACCAAGGCTCGCCCCGACTCCGTCGAGGCCCACGAGCGTGCGGCGCATTGCCTGGTCGGCGCGCAGGGAAACCTGCATGAGGCAGCCACTCTGGCGCGACGCGCGATCACGCTCGACCCATCCAAGACGTCATATCGCGTGACGCTCGCGAAGGTCTACATCGCGGCTGGGCTAGGACTGAATGCCAAGCGAGAGCTCGAAGCCGCTCTTCAGATGGCGCCGGGGGATGCTAGTATCCAGACTTTGCTCAAGCGTATCAGAGCCTGAGATACAAGAGGACCATGGGCATCGAGAAAGTGATCGGCATCGACCTCGGAACGACGAACTCGTGCGTCGCCATCGTCGAGAATGGGACGCCGACGGTGATTCCCAATCGCGGCGGCTACAAGACTACGCCTTCGATGGTGGCCGTCACAGAGGCCGGCAAGCGTCTCGTGGGTCACATCGCCAAGCGCCAAGCCATCACCAACGCGGAGAACACCGTGAGCGCGGCCAAGCGCCTGATCGGCCGCAAGTGGTCCTCGCCCCAGGTGAAGAACACAGTCGCGACCTCGAGCTACCGCATCATCGAAGGCCCGCACCACGACACGCGCATCGTGCTTCGAGACAAAGAGTACGGCGTCCCCGAGATCAGCGCGATGGTGCTGCAGGAGATGAAGGTCATCGCCGAGGATCATCTCGGCCACACCGTGACCAAGGCCGTCATCACGGTGCCCGCCTACTTCAACGACAACCAACGCCAGGCGACCAAAGACGCCGGGGAGATCGCCGGGCTCGACGTCATCCGCATCATCAACGAGCCCACCGCCGCCGCGCTCTCGTACGGCTACGGGCGCGCGATGGAAAAGACGATCGCCGTCTACGACTTCGGCGGAGGCACGTTCGACATCTCCATCCTCGAGATCGCGCCGAACGGCGTGTTCAAGGTCATCGCGACCGCCGGAGACACGTTCCTCGGCGGTGAGGACGTCGACGCGCGGATCGTCGACTGGCTCGTGCAGGGCTTCAAGACCGAGCAGAACATCGATCTGCGCCAAGACCGCATGGCGTTGCAGCGCCTGAAAGACGCCGCCGAGAAGGCCAAGTGCGAGCTCTCGGCGACCAAGGAGACGGAGGTCAACCTCCCCTTCATCATCTCGTCCGGACGTAGCGAGGCGCTGCACCTCCAGCGAACGCTCACCCGTGCGACGCTCGAGGAGCTGACGCTCGATCTCATCGAGCGCACGATCGACATCTGCAAGTCGACACTCGACGACGCGCGCCTCGGCAAGAGCGAGATCGAAGAAGTGTT
>JAYVYD010000181.1:0-5323 GCA_043784605.1 Myxococcales bacterium
CGTCGGAGAGGTCTTGGTCGTCACGCCGCGCTCGGTGATGCGCTGAAGGGTCCTGGCCGATATTGCCTATATGCATCGGCGAACACGCCTGCGTGATCGAATGTCATCGACGGACGCGAAGTACCGCACGCCTCGATGATCGGAGCGCGTTGTGGCGCCATCGATTTTCGCTCATGAGATTTGCTCGCTATGCTCGTCTCAATCGCTTTACGCAGGATGATATTTCGAGTGTTTGGAGGAGCATCGGCACGGGCGCTGGGTGATCTACAAATGAGAGCTCACGCAGCGGATTCCGATCGCCGTGTCACCGCCATCGTCGCGAACCGCGAAGACTTCCCACGAAGAGGCGACGGTTGCACAAACGACGCAACGTGTAGCGAATATGCAAGCCGGCAACTCCACAAGCCGTTGAAATGACGCGCACGGACTTGGGGTACGTGCGTTGCACCGTGAGGCGCCCTCATGCCCATCTTGTCGTCACTGAAGGCTTGGACACTCGCCGCATCGCTCGCGTTCGCGCATCACGCGGAGCCTAAAAATCCCGTACCTCGACCCATGTCCGAAGGACTCGCCGAGGCCATCGCGAGCGAGGCGATCGCCAATCCATTGTTCGCAGGCGTCGACGGTCCTCAGCAGACCGCGGCGCTGCTCGTCGTGTTCGGCTTTCGCGAGTCGTCGTATCGCTCCTCTGCTGTCGGTGACGGCGGGCGCAGCTGCGGTGTCTTTCAAACACCTTGTAAAGAGACTCCACTCGGAGACGTCAATCGCCAAGCGCGCATTGCAATTAGGATCATGAAGCGCTCAATCGAAGCGATACCCGAGCATCCTTTAGCGCTCTATTGCGGAGGCTCGCTGGAGAGAGGGTCTTCGCTCGGAGATTTGCGATTGATTGCGGCGCACGAGCTCATCTCGGAAGTGCCACTCATCGAGGGCGAAGACGAGCAGTGAGGGTCGTTCCACGCGCGCTCGCTCGGAGAGCGTAGCCGCCTGTCGCTTCGAGGCGTTGGCCCGTGAGCCAGCGGGCTTCTGGTGAGAGTAGCAACGCGACGATCCCGCCGATGTCGTCCGGTTGACCGATACGACCGAGAACGGTTTGGCTCGCGACTGGTGTGGCGTCGCGCTGGAGTCGGTTTTTTGTGGCCGGATGTCGAGCTCATGAGGGCGGCAACAAATCCGTGGCGCGTCTTTTCAGCGCGACGTCGCGACCATCGGGGCCTCTCGAATGTACAAACCTTCCACGGCAGCACTGAGCATGAATGCGGCGAGGTCTGCGCGTGAGATCGATGAAGTCGGTCCGAGCTGCAAACCGAGGCCGTGGTGAATGCTCCCCGTGGTTGGGCCGTCCGTCAGACGCGGCGGACGCACCAGTGTGTAGGCCAGCTCGCTCGCCTCCAGCTGCCGAGCGTGCTTGTCGGCGTCTTTGAAGCTGGAGCGCGCGAATAGACGAGTGATCGCCCGCAGCATGGTTTTACCGAGCGATCGGGGATCTCCAGGCTCGGTCACGCTCGCGCCGATGAGGCTAACGATGCGCGAGATGCGCGCGCCGCATGGCGGAGATCGCGTTCTCCCCGAACGTCGTCAGCGCGGAATTGCCCGACCCCATCGCGCTGACGACCACGTCTGCGTTGCGCAGCCTATCTTTGATGGCGTCGACATCGTCTGCAGCGCCACGCAGAACGCGGAGGCATTCAGGCGCCGCGCCCATCTTGCCCGGGTCACGCGCGAGAGCGGTGACCTCGTGGCCCGCGGCAAGAGCGTGCTGCACGATGAGGCGGCCGGGGCTTGCCGGTTGCGCCGAACCCAGCAAGCGAACGGCGAATGGATTCCGAGCGCAAGCGGCCGCGAAGCGCACTCGCTCAATGACAAGGCGGTCGCTGGATCATCAACGGGCCCATCTTCGAGGGCCGTGGCGAGCGCGCCGTTTCGGTCCTCGAAAACCGCTGAGGCGACTGCGCGGCGTTCAGTTCGGCGTCGGTTGAATGACGACCGTATTGACCGGTTTGACGCTCGCTCCGGCGGGGTATGCATAACTGACATACGTGGTTTGGAATCCGAGCGTCGCGTCGGAGCCCCACCCCCAGACGGTCAATCCGACGGGGCCATTGCTCTTCATTTCGTGACGTCCATTGTCGCAATTGCCCACCTTCTGGAAATTGCCAGTCACGAGATCGATACGCGTGTACTCGTACTTGCCCTCGGCGCCGACGGGCTTCCAGCCGGTGAGCGTTCCGGCGCAGTCGAGCGAGACGTCTTGGAAGCCGCTCGCGGTCTTGCTGCGGACGACGACGAGGTTCGTCTCGGAGTACGTCGGGTCCGTGAAGAAGACGTACGACTTCAAATACTGCTGCGGCGGGATGACGTTGACGAACTCGGGGTCGCCGCGGTTCTGCGCGGTGCTTCCGCCGGTCATGTGCGCGGACATGTAGAACGGGTGCTGCTCGTCTTGGCTCTTCACGCGGAACGGACCGGCAGAGTTGAACTCGGCGAGCGTCCCCTTCTTGAGCGTCATCGGCGCGCCTTGCGGAGGCGACGGATCCCACGAGAGCAGCGTGCCGTCCACCGCGCCGACGATGCGCCACGGCGGACTCTCTTCCATGTTGGGCACGCGATTGCGATAGCGCACGCCGACGTACTCGAAGCCGAGCGCCTGAACTGGCGGGATTTGTTGGTGCGCGGAGTCGCAAGCGGCAACGCCAACATCGATGTTCAAGCAGCTCGCCCCGCCCCACACTCCGATTGGATTGTTGGATTGAATGACGCTGCCAGTGAGCTCCAGCGGCTGGGTGAATTGAACGTACTCACCCTTGTTCAGGCTGTACGTGATGGGCACGCCCTTGCCGCTGCCGGCTACCCCGTTGCCCGCGGTGATCGCGTTGGTCGGGCTGATGGTGAAGGTGGTGCCGTCTTGTTGGGCGACGACGTCCAGCGAGGGATCGCCGTCGGAGACGATTGTGCTCTTACGGAACGCGTTCACTGCGATGTAGTTGGTGTCCCAGCTGGTCGTCGGCAACAACAGAGTCGCGCTCGTCGCTGCGCTCTGACCGCCGCCGTATGGGAAGATGTCATATGCCACTACGGGTCGTGATGCCGTGATGTGGAACGCGTGACCGCGTCCGGTGCGCGCGACGAACGAAGGCATGCCGGTCACGCCTGCGGTGACGCCTTGCGGACAAGCCACGAATCCCGAATAGCCCAAGAACAGAATGGCCACTTGGCCAGGTGGCAATTGACCACCGGGCAATGGCTGGTAGGAAATCGATTGTCCGTTTCCGGACGGGATTCGCGCCATGTTCGCGATGTTGAGCGACTTGCCGTTGTAGTCCGCGGTGAGCGTCACGGGCCCGGTCCACGTATTGGCGATATAGGCAGCGAAGCATCCGCCGGCGCCCGCGGAGATGATGTCGGGGTCGACGCTGAAGTAGTCGCAACCGATCGTGCTCTTGTTCTGCTGCGCCGAGGTGCACGCGGGGACGCAGAGTCCGCCGGCGCCGCAGCCCTGGTCGTCTGGGCAGACGGTCTTCACGTTGTTGTTGCAGTCGAGGACCGTGTGCAGATCGCTCGAGCACGTGAGGTCGCACTGACCGCCTTCGCCGAGGTTTCCGGTGTCGCCGAAGTTGATCCCGCTGTCGTCGACCGGACCTCCGTCCGCTCCGGGGTTGGGGTTGTCGAAGATGTTCGACGTCTTATCTCCGCACTGCACCAGCGCCAGCGAGAATGCGAGCGCCGCGAACCCGCCACTCAAAGCTAGTAGATGCTTCATGCTCAAAGCATAAACGAAGTTTCGCCGATTGGGGCGCGTCAAAGTTCGGGCTTGTCTTGACGCAGAGCGGCCAGCTCCAACTCGGCGTCTTCCAGCCGTCTCCGCGTCATACCGTGCTCGCGGTTGGCGTCGTTCAGCTGCCTCGTGAGCTCCAGCATGCGCACCATTCGCGGATGGCCGGCCGCCGCTCCCAACCACGAGACGCGCTCGGCTTGTCCCTCGCGCGCGAACACCATCCAATAGTGATCATAGCTGTTCGTCCAAATGAGCGGAAACGCGACGAGCCCGTACTGCCGGGCCTTCTCGGCGACATACCCCACCGAGTACGACGCGAACTTCGGATAGACCCACGCGTCGCCTTCGTACATGGTCTCGCCATCGTCGTAGAAGCTGGCCGCGAAGAGGCCCTCGGGCGCCAAGCTCTGGCTCACCTGCTCGAGGCAGCGCTCGAGCTGCGTGCGCGAGACGTGGGTCAAGATCGATTGGGCCAGTACGAAGTCGAAGGGGACGCCGAACGCTGCCGCGGAGAAGTCGGAGACATGGCGAAACACGGGTCGCTTCATGCGTTGGAGATCTCGGCCGACCTCGTGGGTAATCCCGTCCTCGACCAACCACACCTCGGGTTCGATCCCGAAATAGCGATCCGCGAGCAAGTAGGGAATGAACAGTCGGCCGCCACATAACGAGCCGCAGCCGATGTCGAGCAGCGTGTGACCTTCGCGTAGACCCAGCGCGGTCATCAGCGTGAACTGCGCCACGGACGTGGTGTCGTACGACGCCGGGTTGCCGACATAGGCGCGATAGTGCCGCGCGCCGGGAGGGAGCTCTCGTGCCTGCTCGGGGGTGCTCGTGCGGTGATCCGATTCGTCCACGAGTCCACTCGAGCGCACGCCGGCGGGAATCGCAAGCGCAGGCGCGAGCGTTGATGATTCATGCGACGCGTCTCGCCGCTCCTCGGCGCCTGTATTCTCACCTCCGCGAGCGTCTGCTTCGGCCTCACGCCCAACGCACCGAGCCGCCGATTGCGCGCGGGTGCCAACCACCACCTGGGTGACTCAGGCCTCCAGCACGCCCCACACAGCGAGACAGAGCGCATGCACGCGCACCTCAACTATGTCCGTACGCTGCTCGGCGGACGAGCTGCTGCACGACCCGAGCTCGCTGCCAAGCGAGAGGAGCTGCTCGGGTTCCTAGACGAGTACATCGCCAAAGCCACTACGCCGCAGAACCTCCATCTGCCGTGGCGCACTCCAGTCTTCATCGACGACGACGGGACCGTCTGCGCCGTGGGATATCTGCTTATGCGCTCCGGCTACATCGCCCTCGCGCAGACTGTCGCCAAAGAGTATCGCTACGAGCTCCTCGAGGACATAGCCGCGGTAATGCCGGACGTGGCCGCGTGGGTCGCCGATTCGGGCTTTGCGTTGGAGGAGCTCGCGAGCATTCAACCTGGGTATACGTCTGCAATGGAGAACAATTGGGTCGTTCCCGATTGGAGCTCAATGAAGGACAATGAAGCGCAGAACGACGTCTCCGGATTGCTAGTCGGCAATCTGATGCAAG
>JAYVYD010000182.1:0-11286 GCA_043784605.1 Myxococcales bacterium
CCCGGGGTCCCGACGTCGGGACTTCGAGCGTGCGCGCCCTCGCCGAGGAGCGCATTCGTGAGCTCGCCGCGCTACCGCCCCACGCGTACGCTGCCGCGAAGCGCTCGCTGCGAGAAGGTGTGACGACGATCGACCCGAAGGCCTACGAAGCCGAGCTCGCCGAGATCATGCCCGCGTGGACAGACGAGCGCGTGAAGCAGCTAGTGAGTAAGCAGCTCTCGAAGCCCAAAGCTTGAGCATCGGCGGCGCGGCCGACACGCGCAAACGCGGCCAAAGTAGCCCTTCCAAGCGCACACGTTCAGTGTAGCCGAGAGGGTGCGTTGCTCGATACCGTCGTACGATGACCTCCGACGCCTCCAATCGATCCGACGCGCTGGTCTTCTTCGGCGCCACTGGCGACCTCGCCTACAAGAAGATCTTTCCTGCCCTTCAGTCGCTCGTGCGACGCGGCAAGCTCACCTGCCCCATCGTGGGCGTCGCGAAGTCCGGTTGGGGTCTGTCTCAACTCGTGGATCGCGCGAAGGCGAGCGTCACCGAATACGGCGGGCTCGATCCCGAGGCGTTCCCGAAGATGATCTCGCAGCTGCGCTACGTCGACGGAGACTACGCGGAGAGGAGCACGTTCGATCAAGTGCGCGCGCACATCGGCGACGCCCAGCGACCGATCCACTACCTCGCGATCCCGCCGAGCATGTTCCCGAAGGTCGCCGAGCAGCTCAGCGCGAGCGGCCTCGCGAAGAACGCACGCGTCATCGTCGAGAAGCCGTTCGGCCGGGACCTGGAGAGTGCGCGAGAGCTCAACACCACGCTGCACGGCGTGTTCCCCGAGGAGGCGATCTTCCGCATCGATCACTACCTCGGCAAGGAGGCCGTGCAGAACATCCTCTACTTCCGCTTCGCCAACGCGTTCCTCGAGCCGATCCTCAATCGCCACTACGTGGAGAACGTCCAGATCACGATGGCAGAGAGCTTTGGCGTGAAGGGCCGTGGCAAGTTCTACGACGAGACCGGCGTCATCCGCGACGTCATCCAGAACCATCTCTTGCAGATCGTGAGCTACGTCGCGATGGAAGCGCCGTCGTCCACCATCCCCGAGGCCATCCGCGACGAGCAGGCGAAGGTGCTCCGCACGGTACGACCGCTGAGCGTCGACAACGTCGTTCGAGGCCAATTCAAGGGCTATCATGACGAGCCCGGCGTCGCGAAAGACTCGTTCATGGCGACGTACGCCGCGCTCCGCATGTACGTGGACTCGTGGCGCTGGCAAGGCGTTCCGTTCTACGTGCGCGCGGGGAAGTCTCTCGCGTCCACCGTCACCGAGGTGATGATCGAGTTCAACAACGCGCCGCAGGTCGTCTTCAAAGAGGCCGCGCCGAGCATGGGCAACTACCTGCGCTTCCGGCTCGGACCGCAGGTCGAGATCGCGCTGGGCGCGCGCGCGAAGATCCCCGGAGAGAAGATGGTCGGCGCACCGCTCGAGCTCTCGATGATGCATGAGCAGCAAGGTGTCGGCACCAAACTCGCGGACTACGAGCGGCTGCTCGGCGACGCCATGGCGGGTGACGCGACGCTCTTCGCGCGACAAGACGTCGTCGAGGCCGCGTGGGCGATCGTCGATCCGATCCTCCACGGACCGAGCCCGATGTTCGAGTACGAGCCAGGCACGTGGGGACCCAAGGAGTCCGACGATCTCGTGAAGTTGGTCGGCGGCTGGAACACGCCGACGATGAAGTAACGTCCGCTTCATCGCTCCTGCAAACACGCGCGCGCGCGGCCGCGACTGGGACTATCGTCGACTCGATGGGCTGGTTGGATCCGCTACCTCCGCCGTACGCGCCGCTCGAGTGGGAGAAGCTGCCGCTGGAGTCGCGCGGCCGCATGGTGTGCGAGGCGTGGGCGGCGCAAGGATATGGGACGCCTATGAGCGTCTACTGGTTTTATGGAATCAAGATCGCGCTCTACGTCTTGGGTTGGGCGCTCTTTTGCGGGACTAGCCCGACGCTCGGCGGACTGTCGACTATCGGCCATTGGTGGCTCGCACCGGTCGCGTTCCAAAAGGCGATAGTCTGGAGCATGCTGTTCGAGGGCCTGGGGCTCGGCTGCGGGAGCGGTCCGTTGACCGGCCGATACTTGCCGCCGATTGGAGGCTTTCTCCATTTCGCGCGACCGCGCACTACCAAGCTTCCATTGTGGCCAAAGCTGCCAATCCTCGGCGGACACACGCGCAATTGGATTGATGTCGCGCTCTATGTGTCGATCGTCGGGTGCTGCATTCGGGTGTTGATGGCGCCATCGCCGGGCGTCGAGCACTTCCTCCCGCTCGTCGTATTGATTCCCTTGATGGGAATGGCGGACAAGACCGTCTTCCTCGCGCTTCGGGCCGAGCACTATTGGGTGACGATCGTGGTGTTTGCTCTCTCGACGGACTGGATCGCGGGCGCCATGGCCGTGCAGCTCGCGCTCTGGTTATGGGCGGGCTTTTCGAAGCTCAATCACCATTTCCCGTCAGTCGCCTGCGTGATGACGTCCAACAGCCCGGCGCTTCGTTTTGCCTGGCTGCGCAGGCGCATGTACCGCGACTTTCCGAACGACCTTCGCCCTTCGCGGCTCGCCGCGATCATGGCGCACGGCGGGACTGGGCTGGAGTTCGCCGTGCCGTTGGCCTTCTTGCTCACGCCGCTCGGCACGCCACCCGTCGTCGCCATCGTCCTCATGCTCGCCCTCCACACATACATCACGATCAACGTGCCTATGGGTGTGCCGCTCGAGTGGAATGTGATGGTGGCCTATGGAGGCTTTGCGCTCTTCTGGGCGCACCCGTCTATTTCATTGCAGTCCATTGGCCCGCCCCCCGTGGCCGCTTTCTTGGCGTTCATGCTCATTGGGCTACCGCTCTTGGGCAATCTGTTCCCGCGCCATGTCTCGTTCCTTCTCTCTATGCGCTATTACGCCGGCAACTGGGCCTATTCGGTCTGGCTGTTTCGCGGGGACTCGCATCGCAAGCTCGAGCGCCTCACCAAGAGCAGCGCGTGGGTCCACGACCAGCTCTCGCGCTTCTACGACAGGGCCACGGCGGTAGGGCTCGCCGGCAAGGTCATGGCATTTCGACTGATGCACTTGCACGGGCGCGCGCTGCCGATCCTGATTCCAAAAGCGGTGCACGCGCTCGAGGAGCACGAGTGGGTGGATGGTGAGATCATGGCGGGTCTCGCACTAGGCTGGAATTTCGGCGACGGACACTTGCACCAGGAGCAGCTACTCAGCGCGATTCAAGCTCAGTGTGGGTTCGAAGAGGGTGAGCTGCGCTGCGTGTTTGTCGAGTCTCAAGCACTCGGCGGATCGACACTCGACTATCGCATCGCGGACGCCAAGCTCGGCGTGATCGAGCGTGGGCAATTACCCGTGGACGAGCTGCGCACCCGCCAACCGTGGGAGTCTCATGGATTGGCGGCGTCTTTGATCTCAAAGTCATCGAAGTAAGTCACCGAGTCCGCCTTCACCCAAAGACCGACCTTGCCGCGATTGGCGTAGGTCTTGTCGACCTTCGAGATGACCCGCGTCTCGTCCCAGTCTACGGAGAATAGGCTGTCATGGCAGACAAGAGCCAGTCGATGCCACTGACCTGTCTTGACGGCACCGCTCCACGAGGCGAGTTCCTTTCGCACGCCGTTTTGAACGACATAGAGGCGCACGTTGTTCTCGAGCGCGTTCGCGCGGGCCAAGTAGTAATTGGACGCGTCTTCATTGACTCGGCAGACCATGCCGCACGCTTGGTCGACGATGCCAGACACGGGTTTGCATCTCACCGACTGCGTCGTGTTCGCGGACTGGAGCTCGTTCGTCAGGAGCAGTGAGAAGCGAGTGTCCGAGGGGTCCGTGTCCATCTGCGCGACGACATTGGGCTTGCTGATGGCGTCTGACTCTTTGAGAACTACCCACTTGCCGTCGCGATTGCCGCCTTTGCGGAGCGCGGTGAACGCAGACGGCGGCTTGTTTGCTTCGTCTCCGTCGAAGTCGAACGTCTGCTGGCCACTTTGGCGGCTCTTTGACGCGTCGGAAGGCGCCGCATCGACGACAGACGACGACGAGGCCACGCTCGCGGGAGGCTGCGCGCTCGGGCCGACCGTCGAGATGTCTCGCCCCTTGCAACCCATCGCGAACACGCACACGAGAAAGACTGTTCGACCCATGCGCAGCATCATACAGACGCCACCGCGTGCGCCGATCGCGTAACGTCATGGCGTGCAAATGAGGACTGCGTTGTCGTTGTGCCTATTGGCCTGGGGTGCGAGCGGCAGCAAGCCGTCGGAGGGGGCCGCGCACCAAGGACCTACGCCGCCCAACGCGCACGACTATCCGTACGAGCGGAACACGATGATCGAACTCATGGCGCAATCGGACTATCAGGGCGCGTCCGCATTTCTCGCGCAACACTTGGATCAGTGCAAAGCCAGCAAGGACTGCGTCTACGACGCGGAGGTCCTCTTCGCCAACTGGTCATTGACGTTCGAGAACGTCGGCGACTGGCAAGGGGCGCGCAAGACACTCCGAAGTTGCCTCGAAGCTCTCCCCGGAGACGCGAGCTGAACAGCGCACCTCACGGACCTCGAGAGCCATCTCGTCGGGCGCGGCGCTCGCGATTCGCGCGGTCGGCAGTGGCCTCGCGGTGAAGAACCTCGTCGTCTACGAGCCTCCGTTCGCGCTCGACGGCACACACATGCCGAGCCCGGCGGATTTCCGCGAGCAGATCGCGAACATGCGCTCTTCGAATCGACGCGTCGTCCCGGTAAAACTGTTCATGCGAGTGGTTGGCGTGTCGTCGTTCGGGATCTTCTTCGTGCGCCTGTTGCCGAACGTGTGGCCGAAGCTGCGCGCGGTGGCTCATACGCTTCCATACGACTTCGCGGTTCTGGGAGAGACTCAGTCAGATGGGCCGCTGCCGAGAGAGCTCGCGGACAAGCTCGGCGCGATCAACGTGCCGACGCTCGCGCTCGCGGGCGGCAAGAGCCCACCGTGGATGCATCACGCATCCAAGAAGATCGCAGAGACCGTAACGAGCGGCGCGTTTCCCGTCGTGCCCGGCCAAGATCACAACGTGTCGGCGAAGGCGATGGCGCCCGTCATCACGGAGTTCATGTTGGCCCCATGATTGCCGTAGCGATCGTCCTCGCGGCTGGGAGTGGCGTGCGGTTGGGCGGCCGTAAGTCGAGGCTCGTCGTCGACGGAGAGGCGTTGGTCTTGCGCCACGTCCGCCGATTCTCCGAGGTCGGCGCTCGTACAGTGGTGGTCGCTCATCTTGACGACGTCGAGTGGTTGAGCGGCGTGTCTCTCGCCGTGCTCTCGCGTGAGCCGCAGCAGTCAGGCTCTCTCGCGATCGGTGTGCGCGCTCTCCCCGCGGACGCAGAGCTCGTCCTCATCACGCCGGTGGACGCGCTTCCGGCGTCGACCAAGACGATTGAAGCGCTCCTCTCTGCGTTCGCGTCGCCGGACACGCTCGCGGCGACCCCCAACTTTCAGAGCAAGCGAGGACACCCGGTCGCCGTGCGTCGCTCGACGTTGAGCGCATATGGCGGATTAGCGCCGCCGCCGTTGCGTGATTGGCTCGCTGAGCTGGGCTCTGCGCGAATCGAAATCAGCGTCGATGACCCGAACGTCGTGACCGATCTCGATGACGCAGAGCGCGTCTTGGCGGCCACTGGGGCGCTGCCGCGCTTCACCTGAAGATCAGAACGCCCAGCGCATGCTCGTACCCAACGGACTCGAAGCGGTCTGGGTGGGCGGGTGACCCGTGACGATGAGCACGACGCCCACCGCGAGCCCTACCGCGCCGATCGCGAAGCCGACGTTGGCCACGTCGCTCGCGGCAGTGATGGTGCGTTCGTCGAGGCCAAGCAACTGCACGCAGCCCGCCGCCGAGATGCCCACGAGAGCCACACAAATCTTCGACTCAATAGGGCCGGGCATCGTTGAAGAATTGCCAAGGGGAGGGGCTTGGCGAGCGATGTCACGTGAGGACACTGGCGCGGTTTCCCTCGTACGTTCGCTGGCACGGGGCACTCGCTCGCGCTTCGGCGCCGCCGCGCTTTACTTGAAGGGGGATGGGGCCGACGATAGAGTTCGTGAAGTCACAAGAGTCCCTTTACGACTGGAACGAGCCGAACCGGACGTTGTGGACGGGACCGCGGCCGCGAGTCGTGGACGAAACGCTGCGCGACGGGCTCCAGAACGCGTCCGCGAAGGATCCTTCTCTAGAAGAAAAGCTCGCGGCGCTCCACGCGATGGCGGCGGTAGGCGTAGACCTCGTATCGCTCGGATTGCCTGCGGCGGGACCACGCGCGGTTCGCGACACGATGGCGCTGTTGCGCGAGATCGTCCGCGCGCGACTGCCGCTCACGCCCACGGCCGCGGCTCGAACCACCGAGGGTGACGTCACGGCGATCACCGACATTTGTCAGCAGGTCGGCGCGAGCATCGACGTCTACGCGTTCGTCGGGTGCTCGCCGATCCGTTGTTACGTCGAGAACTGGAGCATGCAGTGGCTGCTCGAACGCATCCGCACGGCCGGCGAGACTGCGCGACGCGAGGGTGTCCTCTACTGCCTCGTCATGGAAGACACGACGCGTACGCCGCCGAACGTGCTGCGTGACGTGTTCGCGGCGTCGGTGGACTGCGGGGCCAAGCGCATCTGCCTGTGCGACACGGTCGGTCACGCGGATCCCATCGGCACCGTCGAGCTCGTCAAATTCGCGAAGAAGACACTGGAGGACCTCGGCGCGTCGGACGTGGAGCTGGACTGGCACGGTCACAATGATCGCGGGCTCGCGCTCGCCAACGCACTCGAAGCCGCTCGCGCGGGCGTGCGCGGCGTACACGGCACGGCAGGCGGAATCGGAGAGCGGTGCGGCAACACGTCGATGGAGCACCTCATCGATCAGCTCGTCGTCATGGGCGCGCGCGACGCACTTCCTCGGCATGCGTTCGACGCGTACCGCTCCATCCGCGTCGAGGCCGTGCTGGACACGAAGCCTCTCACGACGTCTGGAACGACGCGCGCGGAGCCCATGGAGCCGCTGGTCACGCTGCGCGCGAAGGTCAACGGCGAAAGCGTGGAGCTGGCCGCGCGGCCGAGCCGTACGCTGCTGGAGCTGCTTCGCTACGATCTCGATCTCGTCGGTAGCAAGCAAGGCTGCGACGAAGGCGACTGCGGCGCTTGCACCGTGCTGCTCGACGGAGAGCCCGTCCTGTCGTGCCTGACCTTGGCGCTCTCGTGCGAGGGTCGTCGAATCCTTACGGTCGAGTCTCTGAACGGCGCGCCCGACTTGGATCCGCTGCTGGACGCGTTCGATCGCACCGGCGCGGGTCAGTGCGGGTTCTGTACGTCGGGAATGCTGATGAGCGCGAAGGGGCTGCTCTCGCGCGAGCCGCGTCCGTCGCGCCAGCGCATCCGCGAGGCGATCAGCGGCAACCTCTGTCGCTGCACTGGATACGGCGCGATTGTCGATGCTATCGAGATCGCCTCCAACCCAGCGGCTCACGCGCCCGCACCACCGTTGCCGGGTCAAGAGTGGCTCCCCAAGCCGCTGCCGCCGTACGCGGAGAAGAAGAAGTGAGCACGGGCATCGTCGGCAAACCTGGGCGTCGCGGCGATCTCATTCGGCGCGTGCGGGGCGAGGTCCGCTTCACGGACGACATCCATCTCCCGCGGATGCTCCATTGCAAGCTATTGCGGTCACCGCATGCGCACGCGCGCATTCATCACATCGACACGGCCCGCGCGAAGGCGCTCCCTGGCGTGATCGCGATCGTGACCGGCGCAGACCTTCCTGAGCGCTTCGGCATCATCCCTTGGACACCAGACGAGCACTCGCTCGCGATCAGAGAGGCTCGCTTCGTCGGCGATGCGGTCGCCGGAGTGGCCGCCGTGGACGAGCGCACGGCGCAGCGTGCATGCGATCTCTTGCACGTGGAGTACGAGCTATTGCCGGCAGCGACGACGCTCGATGCAGCGATAAAGCAGCCTGAAATAGGCCTCGGACAGACCAAGAAGGACAACATCAGCAAGAACGTGGACCTCGCGTTCGGCGACGTGGACGCTGGCCTCGCGAGCGCGAGCGTGGTCGTCGAGGGCGAGTACTTCTTCGAAGGCAGCGCGCACGCGCCGATCGAGACTCACTGCGCGATCGCACAGTTCGACGGCTCGGGCCTGTTGACCGTTTGGTCCACCACCCAGGTGCCTCACTACTTGCACCGTGAACTCTCGCGCGTGCTCGGTGTATCGCCCGCGCGCATCCGCGTGATCCAACCGCCCATCGGCGGCGCGTTCGGCGGCAAGAGCGAGCCGTTCGGTCACGAGATGGTCGTCGCCAAGCTCTCGATGATCACCGGTCGACCCGTGAAGATCCTGCTCACGCGTGAAGAGGAGTTCTACGTTCACCGCGGCAGGCACCCGATGCGGATGCACGTGAAGGCGGGCGCATCGGCAGACGGCAAGCTCGTGGCGCTCGACGCACGCACGGACATCGACGGCGGCGCGTACTCGTCATTTGGCCTAGTCACCACGTACTACTCGGGCCAGCTGCTCACGATCCCGACGGTGCCTCAGAGCTACCGCTTCTCGTCCACGCGCTACTTCACGAACAAGCCTCCGTGCGGCCCCAAGCGCGGACACGGCTCCGTTCAGCCACGATTCGCGTTCGAGCTCACGCTCGACAAGATCGCCGAGAAGCTGGCGATCGATCCCATCGAGCTGCGCAGGCGCAACGCTGCAGAGCCGAACTCGACCACGATCAACGGGATGCGTGTGACGTCGAACGGCAACATGGAGTGCCTCGCGCGCGTCGAGGAGGCGTCGGGGTGGAAGGATCGACGTGGCAAGCTCGGCAGAGGTCGCGGCCTCGGCGTCGCATCGTCCGCGTACATCTCGGGGACGAACTATCCGATCTATCCGAACGACATGCCGCAGAGCGCGGTGCAGCTCAAGGTCGATCGGTCTGGCGTCGTCACGGTGTTCAACGGCGCAAGCGAGATCGGTCAAGGCACCGATACCCTGCTCGCGACGATCGTCGCCGACGAGCTCGGGCTCGATCTAGGCTGCGTGCGCGTCGTGTCCGCCGACAGCGACCTGTGTCCCGTGGATCTCGGCGCGTACTCTTCACGCGGCACGTTCATGAATGGCAACGCCTGCCTCGCGGCCGTCAAGCAGGTGAAGGAGAAGCTGCTCGCTGCCGTCGCCGAGCAGTTCGAGGTCGCGCCGAGCATGGTGTTCGTGTCCCGCGGATTCTTGTGCATGAAGGGGCAAGAGGATCGCGCGATCCCCATCGACGAAGCGATCCGCCTCGCCGAGGCTAAATTTGGGACGATCGGCGCGGTCGGCTCGTACACCGCGCCTCCCGGGCTCGGCGGTAACTATCGCGGCGGAACGATCGGCGCGTCCCCTGCGTACTCGTTCACGGCGCATGTCGCCGAGGTGAGCGTCGACGAGAACACTGGCGTGGTGACGGTCGTGAAGGTGTGGTGCGCGCACGACTGCGGCAAGGCGATCTGCCCATCGCTCGTCGTGGGCCAAATTGAGGGTAGCGTCTACATGGGCGTCGCCGAGGTTCTCTTCGAGGAGCACTTCGTGGACGAGCGCGGCCTTCACCACGGACCCAACCTGCTCGACTATCGAATCCCCACGAGCCTGGACGTCTCGGAGATCGACGCGATGCTCGTCGAGTCGATCGATCCCGAAGGACCTCTCGGCGCGAAGGAGGCGGGCGAGGGTCCGCTTCACTCCAGCATCCCCGCGGTCGTGAACGCCGTCTACGACGCCATCGGCGTGCGCTTCGACTCGTTGCCGCTCTCACCCGACCGCGTGCTGCGCGGGATTCGATCGCGAAAGGGGGCGTAATGCTGCCGCTCCCCGCGTTCACGCTGCACTCACCCGGCTCAGTGGGCGAAGCTCTCACGCTGCTCGATCGCTTCGGCACCGACGCTGCGCTCATCGCCGGCGGCACGGACCTCCTCCCCAACATGAAGCGCGGCGTCACGACTCCGCTCCACCTCGTGTCGCTGCGTGCGGTGACGGGGCTCGTCGGAGTTCGACAAGAGCAAGGATGGATTCACGTCGGCGCGATGACCACGCTCGACGCGATAGCTCACCACCCGCTCCTACGCGAGCACGCCTCGGCGCTCTCAGAGGCCGCGGCGATGGTGGGGGGGCCGCAGCACCGCAAGATGGGCACACTCGGCGGCAACCTGTGCTTGGACACGCGGTGCCGATACTTCAATCAGACTTACTTCTGGCGCAGCGCGCTCGGCTTCTGTCTGAAGAAGGACGGCACCGTGTGTCACGTCGTGAAGGGCGGACAGAAGTGCGTCGCGGCCGCCTCGAACGATTCTGCGAGCGCCGCGATCGCGCTGGAGGCGCAGCTCGAGCTCGTCGGATCCGCCGGGTCGCGCACTATCGCGGCGCGCGACTTCTACACGACAGACGGGATCCAAAACACGACGCGCGCACCAGGTGAGATCGTCACTGCGCTGCGAATCCCCATGAAAGAAGGGCGATCCAGCGCGTACGAGAAGCTGCGCCGCCGTGGCGCGATCGATTTTCCGCTTTTGAGCGTGGCCGCTCGAGCAGACCTCACGGGCGATCACGTGGACGCTCTCGAGATCGTCGTCTCCGCGCTCGCGGCGAGACCGAGACCGATCAGGGGCGCGAACGAGCTCGCGGCTGGCAGGTCACGCGCAGAGATCCCTGCAGACCGAATCGCGCAGGTCGCGCGCAAAGAGAGCACGCCGCTGGCGAACATCGAGGGCGACGCGGCGTGGCGTCGCGAGATGGTGGTCGTGCTCGTCGGCAAAGCGCTACAGCGACTGAAGTTGGGCTCGTGACCGCGCTCACGGCTTGAGCGCGGTGCACCGTGTGCAACGCACTGCACACGTGCGAGCAGACGGCGACGCGTCACGCCAGCGATCGCGCGCAATCCGCGCACGGCGCGCGAGCTGCAGTGGGGTGGTCGTGCGCCTCGTAGCCTCTCTCGCCTGCATACTGCTCGGTGCGCATGTGGCGAGCGCAGCTGCGCGTCGCGATCGACTCGAGGCCCATCGAAGGCGCTGTACGCGTCGAGGACACGTTCAACTTGTTGGCCCACGCCGCGCGCAAGTTGATCGCTTGCTCCGCACGTTTGGCAGACGTCACTCCGAAGAAGATCTCCGAGCGTGCCGGGACCCCATGGCTCGTGGACACGAGCATCAAGTCGGCACTCGACATCGAATGGAGTGACCGCGAGCAGAAGGCATCAGCGA
>JAYVYD010000183.1:0-15127 GCA_043784605.1 Myxococcales bacterium
GGTAGTAGTCATCACCAATAAGAACAATATCAGTGTCACCTTCCCACCAAATATCATCATCTACATCAGCGATGGTATTAGCGACGTGAAGCACGATCTCGATCACCTCCGCGTCGTCGTAACCGGCGGCCTTCACCGCCTGGACGTCGGCGTCGCTCACGTGCCCTCGTGCCTTGACGACCTTCGCGGCGAAACGCAGCGCCGCATCGGCCTTCGGATCGCTAGAGCCGCCCTCGCGGTTCGCCGCGAGCTCTGCGTCGTCGAGCTTCGCCATGTTCTTGCCGATGTACGAGTGCGCGGAGAGGCAATAGTCGCAGCCGTTCAGCTCGGCCACGGCGAGGGCGATGCGCTCGCGGGTCTTTGCCTCGAGCTTGCCCTTGCCCAACGCACCGTTGAGTCCGAGGTAGCCCTCGAGCGCTGACGGACTGTTGCCGACGACGCGAAACAGGTTGGGAGCGGAGCCGAACTGCTTTTGCACGGCCTCGAGTAGCGGCTGCGAAGCGGCGGGCGAGGCGGCGATGGAAGCGGGGGTAGCGATGCGAGTCATTGGGAGTTCTCTTTTCCGTGGGTCGGGGCGAGACGTTCGACCCGGCGCACCAAGAGCAATGCGGCTCGTCACCTTCTTCAACAATGCATTCAGTTGACACTTCACCATTGTGAATGATGCAATAATCGAAGTGGACCGCCTCGAAGCCATGAGCGTGTTCGTGTCCGTCGCGGACTTGCACGGCTTCGCGCCGGCCGCGCGGCGCCTGGGTCTTTCGCCGTCCGCCGTCACGCGGCTCGTCGCCGCCCTCGAGGAACACCTCGGCACACGACTGCTCCAACGCACCACGCGCTCGGTCACGCTGACCGACGCGGGCACTCGCTATCTGGAGCGCGCGCGGCGCATCCTCGGAGAAGTGGCGGAGGCCGAAGGGGCCGCACGCGTCGAGCGCAACGTGCCTACCGGTCGCCTCGTGGTGACGGCGCCTTCCGTGTTCGGGCGCTTGCACGTCGCGCCGCTGATGTGCGCATTCCTCGAGAAATATCCGGCGATCACGGGCGAGCTCTCGCTATCCGATCGCATGGTGAACCTGGTCGAGGACGGGATCGATCTCGCGGTTCGCATCGGCGCGCTCGAGGACTCGAGCTACGTCGCCCGGCCCGTCGGCCTCGTCCGCCGAGTCGTCGTCGCATCGCCGAAGTACCTCGCGAAGCACAGTCGGCCGCGCGCGCCCGCCGACGTCGCACGCCATTCGGTCATTCAGCTCACGTCCCTCGACGCGACCCCCGAGTGGCGGTTGGTCGTGAACGGCGCGATCGTGCGAGCGCCGTTCGTGCCGCGCTACGTGACCAACAGCGCCGATGCGGCCATCGGCCATGCCGAGCGAGGAGGAGGGCTCGCGATGGCGCTCTCGTACCAAGCGGCCGAGGCGCTAGAGGCAGGCCGCCTCGAGGTCGTGCTCGAAGAGCTGGAGCCGGCTCCCCTGCCAATCCAGATCGTCTATCCAACGACGCGCCTGCTCTCCGCCAAGGTGCGGGCTTTCGTCGAGCTGTGCTTGAAGACGTGCTCGTGGGATTTCACGTTTGGCACGAAGTCGTTTTCCGGGGGGCGCTCGAGACGCCCTGGAACGTAGACGTTCCACCGCCGCCTCGAAGGGGTCCACGAATAGAAGTCAGAGCCCGCCTCGTAGGGACCGTCCCCGAGATCCGGCCCGCATCGCTGCGAGGCCGATACGGCCGTGCTTCGTCATCTCATCCATCAGCTTCCTCACCTGCGCGTCCGTCGTGCTCACCGGCCCATCGTCCACCCTCTCGGTGGCCGCCGGCGCCCGAACGACGCGTCTCAAAAAAATGGGGAAATCTAGTTGTCGTCCATGGGGAGAAGTAATTGTCGCTCAGCATGGCCTCCTTCGATTGCCTCACGTGCCACGCCAACGTCGTCGCCGGGCGGACGTTGATTGGCGTCGGGAATAGCCAACTCGACTTGCAGGGGCTTTTTGATGATCTCGCGCAGCTGCGCATCGTCGCTCAATCGTCCGGATTCGCAGTTCCACCGCTTAGGGATGTATCTCGCCGCGCAGTACGAGCCATCCGCCTCCTCCGGGTTGCACACGGCTGCGGGATCTCAAGCGCCGGCGTGGTGGACCCTTCGCTGTCGAAAGAAAATGTATCTCGACGGATCGGGGCAAGCAGCGGGATATCGCACGATGATGGCGACGCTCCTCGCGTCGGGTGAGCCTCTCAGCACACTCAAATCGATGGATGGGACGTTCGCCGACCTCTACCAATACATTCTCTCGGCGACTCCGCCGTGCTGGAATCTGACCGCCATCGATTCGTCGACGCAACACAGGGGAGAGGCGGTGTTCAACGCATCGTGCGCGTCGTGCCATGGCGTCCACTCGGGTGCGGCCGCACACTTCCCCGACCAAGTGATCTCGGCCAGTTCGGTCGGCACCGACCCGATTCGTTCAGCCAGCTTTGCGCCGGCGGATGCTGCGTGGATCAACAGCACCTGGTTCGGTGTCAACGGTCAGGCTCCCTATGCCATGACCGCTACGGGCCTCGTTGGCGTCCTCGATTCGACGAAGCGTCCCGCCCGTTGGCAGCGAACGGGAAGCGACTCTTCCGACTACGATCCGTCCACGGTTGGTTGGCGCTACACCACGTCGAATACCTCGCTAGGAAATGCGACCCTCGAGGCACGTCGCAGCTTCGACACGGGCCTTTCGGGGCTCGCGAACGGCGGCCACACGTACGCAGATTCTTTGACGGATGCGCAACGCTCGGACTTGCTCGAGTACCTGCGGTCGCTGTAGCGCGGTCTCTCATCTGGAGGACGCCCGCCGAGATCGCCCGCGAAGGCGCGAGAGGCGGCGACGTTCCTGCGCGAGCTTCGCTAGGTCGGTTGAAGAGTGTGGAGGCCGCAGGGTCCGCGCGCTTGACTGCGCGGTAGGCGACTTCACGGTTCGCTTGTCGTCGTACCTACAGCCGAAGGGCTCGGCTCGTACCTCCGCACGCACGTGGGTCGCGTGCCGCAACCTCGCGCGCTGGGTACACGTCAAGCGGGCCGGGTGATCCGCGAACGGCACGCGAACAAGTCGTCAGCGCCGCCGGAGGAGCGCGACGAGGACGTCGAGGCGTACGTGGACCGTCGCCACGAAGTGGCCCTTGCGGCTCGCGATCTCGACCTTCGCGGCGCGGTCCTGCTTCTTGAATATCTTGGCGATTCGCGTGGCCTCTCGCGCAGCCTCGAGGGCGGCCTCGCTCTTCTTCTTGCGCGGGCGCACCTCCCGGGCGAGCTCCGTGAGCTCACGGCGCGACAGGTGGGAGACATCTCGCACGGCTCCGTGGACTGTCACGCGTTTGCTGAGCAACGAGGCCGCCGTGTCGGCCTCGGGAGTCGCAGCGGCCAGCGCGACGAGCGCATAGGCGCGTTCTTGTCCCATGCTGATGGCCGTGGCGCGCGGCAGCGCCTTGACGACCGCGATGAGCTTGAAGGCCTGGGTGCGCCCCATCACGCCCCGCGTGGTGATGATGTCGCCGAAGCTCGTATGGCCCAACGCCATATGCAGCTTCTTGTCGAGCAGCTCTTTGAGGGCTTCTCCGATGTCATAGAAGGCATCGACGATGTTCTCTTTGCGGCGCGCGATGAGCGTCAACAGCTCCTCGGCGCGTCGTGCGGCGGCGGTATTGAGCGCGGCGCCCGCCTTGGCGAGCGAGCGAGTCTTCTCGAGAGTGTCGCTGGCGCGTGCCTTGGCGAGTATGTGGGACTTTTTCATCTGTCCCTCCTTAGGCCCAGACAATACCTGACAATTCCCAGGCAATGGTTCGGGTACAGCCACCTGTACTCACAAGTACAGGTGGCTGTACTTGATCCGACTCGTTTCCTTCACTGCGGTTCTGTCGATGGTGGTCGTGGCGGCCCCGTCGCCGTCTATCCGTCAATCGTCAGCCAGACCTCGTTGCGCCTCATGAACCACAGGGTCCACGGGGGGTCATAGCGGTTCACCTCTACTTCGCCCGAAGGTCGAAGACCCTGCGCCGATAACCACGAGCGCAAGAGCTCGGCGTGGCTGGCGAAGCTCTCGTTGGTCCACCGACCACTGAACTTCAGGACACCGACGCGAGTCGGCAGGACCTCGCGGAGCGTGACGCGCGCGTCGGTAGGCTCGGGGAGCGTCGCGAGCGCCTCGCCCTCCGGCATCGTGAACGATACCGTCCATGAGCGTTCGCCTTCGGCCTTCTGCCCAACGGGAGCGGTCATCGCGATCTTCCGCGCGTCGGCCGTTTGACCCACGGGCGCGGTCATGGACATTTTGGTCGTCGCCTTGTTTCCCCCGAAGATGTAGCCGGCGAGGCGCCGGAAGCCCTCGCTCTCGGCCTGCTTGCGATCGCCGGTGACGTGAGTCTCTGCAACGATGCGAGCCCAGTAGCGACGCACCTCGAACTCGCGGTCGCGAACCTCGAGCGTAAACTTCGGCTCTTCAACTTTAGCCATTGTACCTACCCAATCGGAGCTGCAAGGAGCGCCTCAGACCTCAGCGAACGTGTCGCCGTATCGGTCATACAGTAGTAACCCGCCACGCTCGAGGTCTAGATAGAGCGCATCTACTTGAAGACTCCCGTCCTCGACGCGGGCCCGCACCCATGGGAACGCGAGCAGGTTGGCCAAGGAGGACTTCAAAGCCTCGAGCTCGCAATGGCGCTGCCGCTCCTCCCTCGACAGGCCTTCTTTGGCCAGGGTTCGATCACGCGCGGAGGCCCCCATCTCCAGCCACAGATTGATGAAGTCTGTGCGAGGCGCCGGCGGATCCAGCAGCGCCTGGATCCCTCCGCACCCGGCATGGCCGAGGACGACGAACTGACCGACCTTGAGGATCCGCACCGCGTACTCGATCGCCGCCGAAGTGGAATGATGGTGTTGGTCGGGCTCGTAGGGGGGCACGAGGTTGGCGATGTTGCGAATGAGGAACACCTCGCCGGGGATTGCGTCGAAGACACGCGTGGTATCGATGCGGCTGTCGCAGCAGGTGACAATCGCGTAGCGCGGGTGTTGAGGCCGGCCAGCGAGACGTTCGAACCGCGCGCGGTTGGCCTCGAAGTAGTCGGCGCGGAAGCGTTGGAAGCCCTCGATCAATCGTTCCATTGGGTCTACTCGCAGATCGAGGTCATCGGTTTCAAAGGGGCGCGGATGGCTGCGCGCTATGCGGACAGCTCGTCGAAGCGGGCGAACATCGCCGTGAGCTCAGCGTCTTGCATGAGCTTCGACGCGCGTCCCTCGAAGTCACATGCATAGAGCTCGGACGAGACCTCGTCGAACCAGAGGGCCCGAATCGTCACACGCGCTCGGCGCAGCATGGGCCCGAGCAGCGGGTCCTCCACAAGCACGCGAGAGCGCGCCACGAGTAGCGCCTGGCTCGCTTCAGGCGTGCGCGCGTGATCGTCCCCGCGGCAGCTATCGTGACCGCAGACCACGATGTGGCGGACGCCTTGGCAGATCGCGCCGTACTCCAGGGTTGCGCGCGCCCCTGAGTCGAGATCGAGCGGCCCGCCCGCGAGGGTCTGCAGCACGTACGCCGTCGGAAATGCGGCGAGTAGCGACTCCGTGGCTGCGCTCTCCGAGCACGCGACGAACATCAGACGCGTGTGATCTCGAACGAGACGGTCGGGGTGCGCCTCGCGGAGCGCACGAAGCGCGAGCTGCCAGCGTGCGCGCGTCATGCTGCCAGCTCCGCGATCGCCCGCGCTACGGGCTCCCACGAGAGACCGCGCATGTACGTGTGGCTCACGTGACCGTCGTCACCCATTGCGTAGAGGTGAAGCCAGCCGTTGTCGACGAGATCGCGCACCGATGCGTGCTTCTCGAGGATGCCGTTCATCGCCTCGATGGGTGCTTCGATGATGACGTTCAAGCGCATCGGCTCGTGAACGAACCGCTCGCCGTCGTGGACGGACTGCCACGGCAGGCCCACGCGCAGGTCGCCTCCGTTGCCTTCCAGGACGCCGACGGTACCCACCACGTTGTGGAGGACCTTGTTCCCGCAGCCGAAGACGCGGTTGTCGACGGTGGACGCGTAGTACTGGAGGTTGATCCAGCTTGCCACGACCATCGGAGCCGTCATCACCAGCTCGAGGACCTTGAAACCTTCGTCTTCGCGCCATGCGTACGAGTGCAGGAACGCGCGGCCCTCGAGGTCCACATCGGCGGTGCGAGATCGCGGCGCGACGATGAAGGCGGCACACCCAGCGAGACCCCACTCGGGGCGCACTTGCGACCAGTCGCGGCTCCGCGCGACGAGCCCCGTGTTGCCGGCCTGGTCCGGTGTCTCGTGCAACAGCGGCGCTCGCAAACCGCGAGCCCGTCCGCTCGCGTCGGCCAGCCTCGCGTCCAGCCGTTCGAGATCGGTCGCGTGCGTCGTCGGGATGACGTGGCGGTCGAAGATGCGGACCTCGTCCGTCGTCGTGTCGTGGAGGCACCCGAGGAAGATCGTGTCCTCTGGGATGATGATGCCGCAGTTGGCGAGCGCCTCACGCACCTGCGGCTCGTTGAGCACGGCGGCAGCGACTCGCGCATTCGCTTCACCCGTGTGCCCGCCGCACGCGCCGCAGTCGAGCCCAGCAGCGTGAGGGTTGTTCACCGTCGTTGAGCCGTGGCCAACGAGCATGACGAGGCGTGCGAAGTTCGACGTAAGCGACATACCGCGCAGCAGACCTTCGGCCATGCCCGCCCGCTGCTCCTCCGTCAGCCCGACCTGCCGCCCCGCGTGCGTGCGCCGTTCCAAGCTGGGGCCGAGTTGGACGCTCGCGTCGAGGTTGTCGTGAGACGGATGCGGCACTGGTCTCGTGAGCCCCAGCGCGTCGGCGAGCAACTTCGGCGCGAAGGCGAGGCCCACGGGGCCAACGAAGCTGAAGCACGCGATGGCTCCTGACTTGAAGGTCTTCCACGCGATCTGCGCGCGCCTTCGAGCAATGCGTGTCTCCGCGACCCGTTGCGCAAAGTCGCCGGACGCTCCGACTACCGACTCCACGATCGTTGCGCCCGTGGTGAGCAGTACGGGGCACTGCGAGAGCCCGCGCTCGTGGCCGAGCGGAACGTACTCGATGGGGAACCCGAAGAAGCCGGCAAACCCGATCGTCTCGCACGCCGGCTCGGCGGCCTCGAAGGCGCGGCGATAGACCTCTGAGCGAACGTCGATGCAGAACGCTGCCTGGACCGGCGGCCGCACCCTGGAAGACTTCGGGGTCTTTGCCGGGCCGAACTGGCCGATCAGAGTCTCCTGCCACGTCTTCTCGTATGCGGACTGCAAGACGAGGTCGATGGCTTGCTCGCTCGCAGGAGAGGCGTCGCTTCGTGCGCTGTACGCCTCGAGGGCAGTAGCCCAAGCCCCAACCACTCCTTGGCTCGCGAAAGACTCGAGCAGCACGACCTCCCAAGCGAGGCGGATCGCGAGGAGTTGCTCTAGCGTGTCGTCCTTTTTTTTCCCGTAGAGCTCCCGTTCCCAGACGAGGTGGCGCGCGTAGGCGGCCCAACCGCCGATGCTGTAGAGGAGGCGCTGAAGGTAGGCATCGAGGTCGTTGCCGGAGATCCCCAAACGAGCGACGGTGGCTTCGATTGCGCGCGGTGCGTCCGCGGGAAGACTGTCGACGAGCCGTCGGAAATCGCTCGCTCCATGGACCTCAGGGGTCGCATCAAGCACGGCTTCGGCCCGCCATGCGTCGTACGGCGCGAGTGTTCGCCACGGGGAGGGCCAGGAGGCTTGCCCTTGGTCGAAGTAGGTCGCCGCCCACGAGCCCACGCGCTCGACCACGAGCTGCGCCCAGTCAATCCCGGTCTTGTCGGTCACCACGTCTGCGACGGTGGGCAACGGCCTCGGATGCTTGCCATCGCCTTCGCGCGCGCGCTCCATGAATCGCAGATCGGAAGGAAGACCAGGCAGCCCTTGCGCACGCGCCTCAGCAAGAGCCGCTTGGAGGTGCGTCGCGCCGATTCGTCCCGACGAAAGCGCCTCGGCGTAAAAACTACGCGGCATCGTCATCGTGGCGCCGGCGACGCGCGCCATGGTCGCGGCCGCATTGGCGAACGAGCGATCCGCAAGGCCCAAGAACGGGTTCACCGCGACGAAGTGCTCGAGCGGCCAGACTGGCGCGAAGCCTCGCGTCACGCGCGAGACCGAGAGGTCGATAGCCGCCGTGGGAAGGACTGCCAACGCCAGGTGCCGGTCATTTCCACCGGATGTGCCCCAACGCGCTGAGGGCCGAGAAACGGGCAGCCGCGCAGCGCCGATCAAGCGATCGAAGTACGCGTTGGCGTACAGGCCAGTGCGCGCCTGGACGTAAACCCTCCGCAGGACGCGCGAGGTCGAGAGCGACGGCAGCATGATCTGGACGAAGCTCACGAGCCCAAATCCCAAGAGCACGGCGATCGCCAGCCCCAGCGTAATCGCGCCAGGCGCCGCGGCCTCGGGAATCGCACGACCGAGCGCGACCGAGCCGCCGAGCTCCAGGGCAAAGAACGAGAGCGCGGTCGCCGCCGCCGACAGGGTCGACTGGCCAAAGACCCGGACACTAAGCTCTCCGCGGAGCCCCTGAGCGATGAGATGCCCGAGGCCGAGGGTGAGCACAGAACCTAGCGCGACGCTCGTCGGGCGCGCGAGGACTGCGAATCCCAGCAGTCTCCCGACTCCCCAGACCAGGCCTGCCGCAAGCAAGAAGCTGACGAGCATCGAGACGAGTCCGACCCTCGCGTCCTTCTCCGGCACCCGCGCCGCTCGCTGGGTGTCGACTGCGCTGCCCGACGAGAGGAACGCGTGCGCTTTGTAGAACGAGTGAGCAACGAGGTGCACGATCGCGACCGAGTACGCGCCGATGCCGCAAAGCAGGAGCATGAACCCCATGTGGGCCGCGCTCGAGTAGGCTAGCGCAGTCTTCATTCGGCTCTCGGTGACGAGCACCACCGAAGCGAACGCCGCCGTGAAGCCTCCGACGACGATGAGAGCGCCGAGCGCTGGCGCGGACAGCTGCACGATGCCCGCGAGCCTCACGACGAGGAAGGTGCCGCCGTTGAGGATCCCCGCGTGGAGCAGAGCGGAGACCGGCGTTGGCGTCTCTTGCATCTCGGCGAGCCAGCCGTGAGCTGGGAACTGCGCTGCTTTGAGGGCGGCGGAGAGCACGATCAAGAGAGCCGCGGCATGAATGGCGATGGGGACTTCGCCACGCTCGGCGATCTCGCGTGCATGCAGGAGCAGCGCGCCGATGTCTCCTGTACCCAGCGCTCGAACGAGCACTACAGAAGCTGCGACCAGACACGCGTCACCGGCGCGCGCGACGACGAACTTCTTGCGCGCTGCGACGATCGCACCGCGGCGATCGGGGTAGAAGAGCAGGAGCCTATGGAGCGCCATGCTCGTCGCGATCCACATGACCACGAGCTGCACCAGGTTGCCCGAGAGCACGAGGAGCGTGACGCACCCGACGGTGAGGGCCAGGTCTCCCATGAAGACCGCCTGTCGCTCGTCGCCGTCCAGGTAGTTGCGACTGAACTCGAGGACCGCAGCGCCGAGCGCAGCAACGAGGCAGAACATCACGGCGCTCAGCCCATCGACGCGCAGAGAGAACCCAAGGCCGCCTCCACCCAGCAGTGAGCTTACGAGCGGAGCGCGCATCGAGGCGAGGACTGCCGTTGCGCACGCGACGATGAGCGTCACCCGAGTTGCGGCGCGTGTAGCGCGAAGCGCCAGCCTCGGGTGCTTGCCCGAGTCGAGGTGCGCGGCGAGCGACGCCAGGGCGAGCGATAGCGGAGCGAGGAGCGGGAAGAGGGGTGCGAAGTCCACACCTAAGATGTACGGACTCTGGATTGATTGCTCCAATAGATTGAATTGAACGTATCGTTCGTCCTGGTAGAACGACGAGATGATCAACTTTCACCACCTCCACTACTTCTGGGCCGTCGCGCACGAGGAGCACCTGACGCGGGCGGCCGAGCGGCTCCACGTATCGCAGTCAGCCGTCTCGATGCAGATCCAGAAGCTAGAGGCTGAGCTAGGCCACGCGCTGTTCGAGCGGCGCGGCAAGCGACTTGTGTTGACCGAGGCCGGTCGCATCGCGCTGGACCATGCTGACGCGATCTTCGCTCGAGGCGCGGATTTGGTGAACGCCCTCGGTGAAGGAGGACGCGAGCGGCGCGTGCTCCGCGTCGGATCGTTGGCGACGCTATCGAGGAACTTCCAGCTGCAATTCCTCAAGCCGCTCTTCAAGCGAGACGACGTGGAGATCGTGGTCCGGTCGGGGGGCTTCGCGGACATGCTCAGGGCGCTGGAGGCTCACCTCATCGACGTCCTCCTCGCCAACGTCGCGCCGACGCGGGACGCTGCCACGCCCTGGGTTGCTCATCCGATCGCCAAGCAAGCGGTCAGCCTCGTCGGACACCCAACCAGGAAGAAGCGGCCGAAGAGTCTGATGGCGCTCCTTGCCAGCGAACCTCTCGTTCTTCCGGCCGCAGAGAGCAGCATTCGCGCCGGGTTCGACGCCCTCGTTGACCGCCTCGGCGTCCGGCCCCGGATCGCCGCAGAGGTCGATGACATGGCGATGTTGCGTCTGCTCGCTCGCGAGCGAATCGGCCTCGCGGTGGTGCCGTCGATCGTCGTGCAGGACGAGCTTCGCGCGGGCGTCTTGGTCGAGATCGCGCCTCTGCCGCTCGTGGAGACGTTCTTCGCGATCACGCTCGCAAGGCGATTGCCGAACCCGTTGCTCAAGTCGCTCATCCGCGAGAGCGACGACGACGCAGACACGCGAGGACGGCGCGCTCGGTCGGCGACCTAGACGGCTCGTTGAGGATCGGCGACACGCGACCGTAGAACGCATGACCATCGTCCGTCGCGGAGACGCTGCGCGTGCGTGCGTACGAGGAGCCGACCGCCGAGCCTCGTCTCGAGCTTCTGCACGCGGAGGCTCACGGCGTTGGTCGTGAGCCTGAGGTGTTTCGCGGCGTGCGTGAAGCCGCTTGCCTCGAAGACCGCAGCGAACGCGCCCAGTTCGTCGAGGTCCGACATCCGTCTTGTCGTCACGCATTTGGTGACAGTGAATCAAGCACTAGGGTTGTTCCGCGAGACTCGGATGAGCGTGCGCAGCGCGCGAGCAATCGCATCCCGCGCGATGTACTCGTTCGCGGCACGTTTCGAGCGTGCGAGTCGCTCCGTCACGTCGAATCGGCTAGCTCTCGCTCCGGGAGACGCACGACCGTGCGCGTGTATGGGTCTCTTCCTCTGCGTGCTCTCGTCATCTTCGCGTTACCCCCGTCCTCGCAGCCACGCTCGGTATGCCTCGATCCACTCCGCACCAACTGGCCTCGGCGACGGCAGCGGGAGGTCTGCGATCCCGACGGCCAGCTTCTTCTTGCCTCGCGTGCACACGGCGACGATGCGATTGTCGTCGCGTTGGTCAATCGCGTCGACGGCAACGCGTACGCCGAGCACCTCGGTCTCGAACGGCAACTGGAGGCGCTCCTCGAACATCGTGAACCAGCCCGTCGCTTGCTCCGACTCGTCGTAGGCGTCGATGGTCGCTTCCTCGATCATCTCGGCGAGCCGCGCCTTGGAGATGCGGCTCGCTGCCTTCTTTGCCGCCTGCTTCTTCGGGGTCACGGTCGGCCTCGCGGCGCGAGTGCACGCTTGATGCGCGTGAGCGCCTTCTTGGTGCCGGCATCCTTCGGATCGGACAGATCGGCCACCACGGCGGTGACCTTTGTGCGGTGCGCGAATCGGCCCAGAACAGCGGCGCGCACGTCATCGTCGCTCCGAATCCGGGCGATCTCGTCGAGCATCCGCTCCGCCGCAGCGCGATCGTCGCGCACGCGCACGTTGACGACGACGAGGCCGGCGCGCTCTAGACCTTGGTGCGTTGGCGCCAGCTCCCAGTTCGCCCGCGCATGCCCCTTGGCGGCGAAGAAGCTCTCCCCATGGATCGCGGCGGCTCTTCCGATGACCTCTCGCGCTCGACTCCCGGCGAACGCCGCGATCGCGGGGCGGCCTCCGACTCCGAGCAGGATCTCCTCGAGCGCAGACGCGGCCGGCGTGCGCCGCTTGGTCCGTCGTAGAAGCGAGCTGCCGGCAGGGAGCGGCGGCGCGACGAACACCTCGAGGTCGACGTAGTCGACGGGGCAGTCACCTTCGATGAGGACGGCCTTCGAGTAATCGCTCATGACGTTGCTGCAGAAGAAGCCGTCGCCGTCCTCTTCCTCGGCCGGAAAGTCGAAGCGCGCGGCACCCGATGTGCCCGCTTCGCGATAGCGCCGCAGCTCTGCGTCGCGCGCGGGCGCGGACTCGACGGACTCGTCGAGGTCGTCGTCGCGCCGGCAGCGGACCGTGATCGCCGGCCCGTCGAACGCGCCGAGGATCGCCTCGACCAGAATCGTCTTCCCCGAGCCGTCCGGCCCGGCCACGTGGATGTACGCGCGCTCGATCATCTGCCCGACGGAAGGCCTACCACAGGGGCGGCATCGACTTCTCGCCGCCTGCTAACCGATGGGTCACCGGGTCGGTACGAGGCGGTCATTGAAGTATCGCCCCATGGTCTCGGTCGTCGCCTTGACCACGCGGGTCCCGGGCTCCTCGAAGAGCATCGGCGTGGGATCGACCTTGTAGAACGCGTCGTACCAGTCGGTCGTGCCGAGCAGCAAGTCAAGGCGATGCCGCCACGACTCGGGGATCTTCCCCGACCGCGTGAGCAACCGGTTCACGCCGCTGTCGAGTGGGAAGAGGATCGAGAGATCGATCGCGCGTGCGGATGCTTTCAACAAACGGTGACAGCGCTGGCGGCGACCGACGCAGGTCGAGACGAACTGGCGGCCACGCTCGCCAAGGCGTCGCAAGTATTCAAGCTCTCCGCGTTTCGCCCGGCGAGGACGAGCTTCGCGCCGCGCGCCGACGACAGAGCGCTGCCGATACCGCCCGCCGCGCCGATGACGAAGACGAGAGAAGTGAAAGAGGGATTCATGAGAGCGGCTCCGGGAGCGTCCAAGCGGAAAGCGGAGGCATGGGGTCGGCGGTCGGTGGAGCCCCCCGTCAACCTCACGCGCCCCGGGCACGCCCGCTTCGCCGAGTTGTGAGACTCGCGCTCGCGCATCACGGACGGAGCTTCGGAGAGACGAGGTGGACGACCACCTCTTCGATCCTCCCGGCGACGCCGCGCACGCTGAAGTCGAGCGACTCGTCGGCCAGCGCCTTGCGCGCGGCGTCCTCGAAGGTCCATTTCGGCGTGTAGTCGACCTCCGACCAATAGCGATCGCTCTCGGGGAGAAGATCTCCCTTGAAGCCAAGCACCAGCTCCCGCGCGAGCGAGAAGTCGGCGCGCGTGACGAGCTTCAGCCACCACGAGGAGAGCGACACGCTGAGGAACGGCACGGCCACGCCCGGGACGCGACGGCCACGGAGCGCCGCGATCGTCGAGAGGATCTGCCGGCCGCTCAGCGTGTCGGGACCGGGAATATCGTACCAGGCGCTCTTCGGTAGCGGGATGTCGAGCGCGCGCACGAGCGCGACCACCGCATCTTCGAGCGCGATCGGGCACGTGCGCGACGCCGTCCACGAGGGGAGGAGCATCGCGGGCAGTCGCATCGCGAGATCACGCACGATTTGCCACGAGGCGCTCCCGTTGCCGATGATCATCGAGGCCCGGAGTTCGATGGCCGGGACGGAACCGCTGCGCAGCGCTTCACCAACGTCGAGCCGACTCTGCAGGTGCTCCGACGGGGTCGACGACGGAGCCACGCCGCCGAGATAGACGATGCGCTTCACGCCCGCGGCTGCCGCGACCTCGGCGAGCTTTGCGGCGATGCGCCGCTCGGTCTCCGCGTAATTGCGAGCGCCTCCGCCCATCGCATGGACGAGGAAGTAGACGGCATCGATGCCCTCGAGCGCGCGCTTCAGGTCGGCGCGCTTGCTCACGTCGCACGCGATCCACTCCACCCCGTGCCTGGGCCTCGTGCGCGCGAGATCGCGCGTGGTGGCGCGGATCTCGTAGCCCTGCGCGAGAAGCGCTGGGACCAGCGCCCGGCCGACGAAACCCGTCGCCCCCGTGACGAGCACCTTCCGAAGCTCACTCATGACGCCTCGCTCTCCTGCGCTCGATGAACGCGATCGAATGCGGCATGGACGTCGAGCGGCACGCCGACCGCCTCGAGGTGCTCATAGAGCGTCGCAAGGCCGAGGCCGAGAGTGAGGAAGCCGGGATGCAGCCTCGACCGCGTCTCCTTGCAGCGCTGGAAGACCGCGTGGAAGCGCTTCTGGAACTCGCGAAGAGAGAACGTCACCGCGCGAGGATCGCCGAACTGGGCACGCAGCTCTGCTTCCGCCTCACCGAGCCCGAGCGCCCGCGCACCGGCCGTGAAGCGAGCGGCGTCGTCCGTGTAGTACCCGGTGTAGAGACTTCGGCAGCCACTGCGGAAGTCGTCGCCCCACGCGGCGATCGCGGGCTCGGGCTTCCAGAGCCAGCGGCCTTCGGACCGCTCGAATGCGGACGCGCGCAGATCGAGCAGCACTGGGCCGTGGCCGAGCACCTGGTGGAAGTAGAGCGCGAGGAGATCGTCACCGCGTGAGGCATCGAATGCGGGCTCCGTGGCCTTCGGCAGCGCAGCGACGATGGCGAACGGAAGCTGCGCACGTTCGAGGCGCGCGCTGCGCTCCTCGCAGGCGTCGCGATAGGTCGAGGCGCTCAGGTACCGCGACGTGAGGCCGCGCAGCTCACCAAAGAGCATGCGGCTTGGTACCACGTCGAAGAAGGTCGGCGACAGGAGGCCGAGCAGAGGTTCCCATTCGGTGTTCTTGACGAGCGACCAGAGCATGGGCGTACCTTACTTCGTCGATAGCGTTGCCGCGATCTCTTCGGTCGTGGCCCCTTCGCGACCGCGCGTGCGGACCTCCCGCACACGTAACTTGCGCTCATCGCGGCGAACTCACCGGACGCAGCAGCGGCGGCGAATCGTTCGTACGGATTCGTGTTCCAGTACCCCACTGCGGCACTCACACAGACCGACGCGACGCAGCCGAATGTACGCGGCGATCGTCAACAACCTGCCTCTGTTCGTCGACAGGCGCGCGCGCGTCACGAAGTGATCTCGGCGACGACCGGTTACTGCAAGTTCGGC
>JAYVYD010000184.1:0-10929 GCA_043784605.1 Myxococcales bacterium
CTTCCAACTACGAATTCTCTCGATCCACGTTGCCCGGTTGGCGCGCTGCCGCATGCGTCAGACTATGCGGCGTCACGGCGGTCCCGTGAAGAACGCCCCTCGTGCATCGGATACCGTCGTGCCGACCGCGAGCCCGGCCGAGTAGCCGTCCACGCGCTGATCCCGAGTCCATCCACGCATCTTCGGGCTATCCGTCAAGCACGTCGAGAACGGGGCGCGTGCATCGCATACCACCAGCTATTGGGAGGTAGTGGCTCGGCGACGCGCACTTGAGCCGTGCAACGGCTAAACAAAACAGGTGCCCGCCGACACTAAAGGCCTCACGCCATGTTGAGTGTGCGTAGTGGTCGCACGTGGAACGTGGTTGGCGGGCCCCAGAAAAAGCACAGCACGCTCGCAGGTCGGTTCGGTCGCTGATGGCGAAAAGGAAATTAGGGAGGTCGTCCTAGCAGTTCGATACGGACTCGCAGTCGGAACTCACTTAATTTCCCTCCCGCTACCTGCGGACCCACGTTCATCGGACCGCTCCAGCCCTCTGCCAAACGGACCGGAGCGCGCGGCCTTTTTTTTTCTGGTCTGCGCCGCGCGGGCCAGGGAAAAAAGTGCTGCGCGTCCGTGCCCAGCACCGCCAATCGCCGTAGGCGGTCCGAGTCACCTCGCAGCAGGTGCTCCCCTCGCCCCGCGCCCAGCGGGAATCATGAGGTTAGTGGCGAGGGACTCGCCGTGTAGTCGAGCTCGACGTTTCTAGGACGAATCTCGCGCGCGGTCCGTCTGGCATTCTTTATTTCCAAATCCTATTGAACTATAGTCAATAGCGATGGCGAGAGCGAAGGCCCACACGCGCGCGCGACTGGGCAAGGACGAACGGCAAACGCAGCTGCTCGAGCTCGGCTTGCGCGAGTTCGCTCTGCAGCCCTACGACGAGCTCTCCATCGACGAGCTGGCCAAGCGCGCGGGCATCAGCAAGGGCCTGCTCTATCATTACTTCCCGACCAAGCGAGACTTCTACGTGGCGACCGTACGCGAGGCCGCGCGCCGCTTGACCGAAGAGACGCTGACGGCCGACTCGCTGCCGCCGCTCGATCGTCTCGAGCGCGGTTTGATGGCGTACTTGGACTTCGTCGAGCGCCACAGCAAGGCATACGCGGCGCTGATGCGCGGAGGGATCGGCGCCGATCCTGAGGTCGCGGCGATCATCGAAGGCACGCGACAGGACCTCATCGCACGCATGATGGTGGGCACACCCGCGCCAGAGAGCGCTGCAGAGCGCGCGAGCTTGAAGCTGGCGCTGCGCGGTTGGATAGGCTTCGTCGAGGCCACCGCGATCGAGTGGGCCCTCGAGCACAAGCCGAGCCGTCGCGCGCTCATCGAGCTGTGGTCACGCGTCCTCTTCGCCGTGGTGCCGATGACCTAAAACATGTTGCGCGAGTCGTCCACGCGATGACCTGGATTGCCCGTTGCGGAAGCGCTCGCGCTTGGGGTGGTGCTGCTCGAAGGAGGCGGAGTCGTGGTCGCGATCGACGTCGCTGCATTGAACGGAACGACGATCGCGCGTCGCCCCGCGCTCGGGCTTGCCGAGGTCGCAGGCGCTTGCGCCACGTGCGGTCTCAGTGCATGCGCCGTCGAGGAGGCGAGACCTGGCACGGTGGTCCCGCTCGATGAGGTGGTGGTGGTTGCCTTCGCGGTGGGTTCGGAGCTCGGCACTGGGGTCAACGCGGTTGTCGTCGGCGACGTCGCGTAGAGGAGGCTCCTCGTTGCGTAGAACGCTGCCATCAATGCGATCAGCGTGAGCGGTACGAGCGTGATCGCCAACCAAAGCAGCGTCGTCGACTTCCTCTTGTTCTCGGGCGCCCCGAGATGAACGCGTTGCGCTGGGCTCGCTTGCACGATCTGCGGCGGGGGTGAGGGGGTCTGTGGCGTCGATTGAATTTGGGGAGCGGGCGCCGAAGACGACTGGATGATCACCGGCAACGGGCCGAGACCGGACGGCAACGTCGCCATGCGCTCTGCATGCGAACGCAGTGTCGTCTCCGGCACGGCATCCGGTACCGGAGTTCGTCGCGGTCGTCGCTGCCCCTCGGGGGCCTTCGAGATCGGCGCTTCGTCCATACGCGGGAGCGGCTCGGTAACAAGTGTCGCCGCATGACGCCGCACAGTGTCGACCGAAGAGAGGGCCTGCGGAAGCGGATCCGTCGCGCGCACTTCTGGCATCGTGTTGGTCGCGCGCGCGAACGGCGTGAGGGCCGTTGCCATCTCTTCGGCGTTCGCGAAGCGCTTGTTGCGATCTTTGTCGAGCGCGCGCATCACGATGTCGCAGAGCTTCGTGTCGACGTCGGTACGCACGGCCGCGAGCGGCACGGGCGACTCTCTCAAGATCTGCGCGACTAGCGCGGGCGTCGAGGCGGCGTCGAAGGCCTTGCGACCCGCGAGCGCTAGGTACATCACGGCGCCAAGCGAGTAGAGGTCCGCGCGCCCGTCGAGCGGCTCTCCCTTCGCTTGCTCTGGCGCCATGTACGAGAGCGTGCCGACGACGAACCCGGCGCGAGTGATCTTGGGATCCTTGTCGTCGTGGAGCACCTTCGCCACGCCGAAGTCGAGCACCTTCACGAGATCGGCCTGCACACTCGTCGACGAGAGGTAGATGTTGTCCGGCTTGATGTCGCTGTGAACGATGTCGTTCTTGTGCGCCGCGCCAAGCGCCGACAGCACTTGCACCGCGATGTACGCGACGCGCTCGACCGCGAGTTGCGGCTGTCGCTTGAGCAGCTGGTTGAGGCTCTCCCCCTCGAGCAGCTCCATCACGATGAACGGCGGCTCGCCCTCGTTGGTTTGGAAATCGTTGATCTGGACGACGTTCGGATGCGCGAGCGTCGCGATGGAGTGGGCCTCGCGCTTGAACCGCTCGATGAGCTCGCGCTCTCCGGCGAGGTGGGCATGAAGCACCTTGAGCGCCACCTTGCGGTTCAGACCTTCTTGAACTCCGGCGTACACCGACCCCATGCCGCCGCTGCCTAGCAGCGCGCCTACGCGGTATCGACCGCCGAGCAGGGTGCCGGGAGTGAGCTCCATGGACGAGTCTGTTCTACTCGACGAGCGCGTGCGACGTTCCCGAAATACGGAC
The DNA here is from genome assembly GCA_043784605.1 of Myxococcales bacterium. GTDB lineage: Bacteria > Myxococcota_A > Polyangia > Polyangiales > Polyangiaceae > JANYHY01. The sequence goes on from JAYVYD010000184.1 coordinate 3,122, forward strand.
GATCGCGCGAACACCCGCGATGACGAAGCCGGGCCACACGTTTTTACGGGCCTTCGTGACCGGCCAGGTTTCGTAAAGCACGCTGACAATCAGCGTGGCCTCGTCGGAGTACGGCGTAAGTCGGTTTCGTAAGCATGCTGACAATCAGCGTGGCCGACTGGTTTCCCTTTAGCTCCGAAGGAGTCGAGCGAGGTGCGCCCGCTGCCACGCGAGAGCGCGGTCGTGGTGGCGGTACTCGTGCTCACGCTCCTCGAACTCCGGCGGGTGCATCGTGCGCCGCCCCGGGCCTCGCGTGGTCTGAGGCATGTCGTGGTGAAGCATCTCGTGGAACAGGACCTGCGCCACGAAATACCGCGGGATCCAAGGGCGATCGAGCGCGGGATGAATGCGGATGACGCGCTCCTGCGGAGAGTAGCTCCCGAGCTTGATCGCCTTGCGCTTCTCGGTCGGCGCCTTGCGACGCGTGCCCCAGGAGAGCAACGCGTTCATGCGCCCGCCGAAGTACTTCTCGTTCAGCTCTTGGAAGATCTTCAGGAGGTCGTGGTGCTTGCCTTGCGTCGAGAGCTTGAGGTTGCGCGAGCGCCTCGCGAGGCGCTGGCTGTTCGCCTCGATGTAGTGGCCGATGAGCTCGCTCGACTTACGATCGCCTTCGCTCACGTAGCGAACCAACGCCGAGACGACCCGCTGCGGCGCGTCGAGGAACATGTGGTGGATGCGCGTGTGGAGCACGCCGCGCGTCTGGGAGTGCGTGATGATGGCGTGCCGGTTGTCCGTGATGCTCAAGCTGACGGGGCGGGGAAGCGCCGCGGTCAGCCTCCGCTCGAGCGACTGCCGCGCGCCCTCGTGAACGAAGAGCCGTGGGGTGAGCTGAGGAACGGCGTCGAGCGTGACCCGCTCCGGGATGCGAATGGCGACCACGCCCATCGGCCGTGTGAGCTGCTTGCCGCGAGCGTGTCGGCTCATGGAAAGGGTCAGTGCAGAGGAGGTTCGGGCGGCCATGAAAAGGAGTCTCCCCATTCGCGTATGAGATGGGTCCTCCAATGTCAAGGAACCACATTTTATATAGCAGTTACAGTAGCTTGGATGTGAGGTGGCGGCCCCCCAAACCACACCTCGAGGGGTCGAAATCCGGCTGGGCGAAACGCCTTGACGTGGGGGCTCGAAGGGGTCAAGCGCGCGTCGACAGGAGGCCCTTCGGCTCTAGGACGAACCGCAGCTCCGCCGGACCTTCCCCCGAGAGTCGCAATCCCACCACCATCGCCTTCTGCATGTCCTGCTCGAAGGCGCTCTCCAACAGCTCTGCGATCAGCTCCGAGAGGTCGGGCTCATGACCCACCACCATCAAGCGCCGCGAGCCTCGAGTCGCGTGTGAACGCACGAAAGCCGCACAATCTCCGCCCGGCGCGAGCGACTCGTCGATCACGACGGTCTTCGAATCGGAGGCGAACGGCGCGACCAGCTCCGCGGTCTGCCTCGCTCGAACCAACGGGCTCGAGACGATTGCGCGCGGTGCCTCGCATGCCTTCACGAGCGCGTGGGCCACATGAGTGACGCGCTCTTTGCCGCTGGTCGTCAGCGCGCGGTCGAAATCACGACCCGAGGTCGCGAAGTCCTCCGCGGGGCCGTGTCGCATCACGTAGAGCTTCATACGAACGTCACGATAAGCGTCACCTCGATGATTACCAGGGAAAACAGGCCTATAGTCCGTCCGTGTTCCGACTCCTCCATTGGCTCATCCGCTTGGTTCTCCTGCCGCTGTGGGCACCGCTGAGAGCACTTCGGCGGAGAATGCCGTCGGGTGTCTGGCTCTACATCGAGGTGGACGGGCCCGTCGTCGAGCTCACGCCACGGCGTCGCTTTCAGTTTCTGAATCCCTCTTCGCGCAAGACCACGTCGCTCGAGGCGCTGCGGGCCGTCGTGAGCGAAGCGGGCAAGGACCCGCGAGTGCGCGGTCTCTTGGTCATTTTGCGCGGGTTTTCCGCCGGGATGGCGACGGCCACGGCGTTCCGCGACATCCTGGGCAAGCTGCGCGCGAGCGGCAAAGAGGTCGTCGTGCACCTCCCGCTCGGAGCCGGAAACAAAGAGTTCTACGTCGCATGCGCCGCGGACCGCGTGCTCATGGGACCGCAGGCGACGCTCGCTCCGGTCGGGTTCGTTTCGAGTACGCGTTACGTGAAGAACGCGCTCGACAAGCTCGGGGTCCGAGCGGACGTGCTCGCGCGCGGGGCCTATAAATCAGCCGGAGAATCGCTGTCGCGAGACAGCATGAGCGAGCCCCAACGCGAGCAAGTCGGCGCGCTGCTCGACGAGCTCTACGGCTCGCTCGTTACCGCCATCGCGAGCTCGCGCAAGGTCGACGAAGCCCGCGCCAAGGCGTTGATCGACGGCGCGCCATACCGTGCAAGCGCGGCGGTCGAAGCCGGCTTGGTGGACGGCGCCTGTTACGAAGACGGACTCCCTGCGGCGCTCGCTGGCGAGGGAACTCCTGCGACTCTCTTCAGTGCTTGGCGGTACCTCGATCGGCGAAACCTGCGCTTGCTCCCGCCGGTACGGAGGCGTCCTGTCGTGGGGGTCATCCGTGTCCACGGGCCGATCGTCGGAGAGGCGCCTTCGCTGTTCGGCGGGAGGATCGCGAGCGACGAGCAGATCATCGCGTCGATACGCTCGGCGCGCATGCTTCGGAGCGTGCGTGCGGTGGTGCTCCACGTGGACTCGCCTGGCGGCAGCGCGCTCGCGAGCGACCGCATGCACCACGAACTCGAGCAGCTCGCGCGGGAGAAGCCGCTCGTCACTTGCATGGCGAACGTCGCTGCGAGCGGCGGCTACTACGTCGCGGCGGCCACTCACCACATCGTCGCGCAGCCCACGACGATCACGGGATCGATCGGCGTCGTCGCAGCGCGTCTCGTCACGGACTCGCTATTTCACAAACTGGGCATCGTCACCGAGACGTTGCAACGCGGCGCACACGCGGGCGTGATGGAGCCAGGCAAGGTGCTCGATGCCTCGGAGCGTGAGGCGCTCGATCGCGAAATCGGCGAGTTTTACGACTCATTCATCGAGATCGTCGCGCGCGGGCGCAAGAAGACGACGGAAGAAATCGAGGTCGTCGCGCAGGGTCGTGTGTGGACCGGCCGCGACGCGCACGCGCGAGGTCTCGTGGACGAGCTCGGCGGCTTCGACGTTGCGGTCGCATTCGCATGCAAGCGCGCGGGGCTCGACCGGGCGAGCGTGGACGTCACGGTCGTCGGCGCACCATGGGGCGACGTCCCGCCGCTGAACCCGGCACCTGCTCCGCAAGCGATGTTGCGCTCGGGTCTGCGTCTGTTCGGGCTCGACGAGACGCGATTCGCGCTTGCTCGTGGCGCCGATCGCGTCCTTGCTTGGTCTCCAGTCGGCGCCCGATTTTGGGACGAGTGAGAGTCAGCGAAGTGGCCGTGACACGAATTGCCAAAAACATGCTACGAAGCCCCAATGTGGCTTACGCTCCTCGGCTGCGTCCTCGGCTTGGCGAGCGGCGTTCGTCACGCGATCGAGCCTGATCACCTAGCGGCGATCTCGACACTCGTCGCCCAGCAGCGCTCGGCCAAGGACAGCGTTCGCTTCGCCGGGACGTGGGGCCTTGGGCACGGACTCATGCTGCTCGTCGTCGGCGGGATGCTCCTCGTGCTCCGCGCTCACATGCCGCGCGCGTTGGAGGAGGGGTTCGAGCTCGCGGTCGGCGTGATGCTCGTCGTCTTGGGCGCGCGTGCCCTGCAGCAAGCTCTCCACTCGCGCTTGCCGCACTCTCACGCGCGGCCGCATGGCCTTCGTCCGCTCGCGATCGGCGTGGTCCACGGCCTCGCGGGCAGTGGCGCTCTCGCCGCGTTGGCAGCCACGCGCTCACCGACGCTGGCGTCCGGGCTGTTGTTCTTGGGACTCTACGGCGCGGGCGCGATGATCGGCATGGCGAGTCTCGCGGGGTTGGCGGGCCTTCCGCTCGCGCGACTCCTTCGCGCCGAGAGGTCGGGTCGCATTCTCCTCACGGCGACAGGCGCGCTCTCTCTACTGATGGGTCTCGGCTGGGGCGCAGCCGCCGCGCTGCGAATGATCTGAGTGCGCTAGACTGCCGCGTTCATGCGCGCTCTAGCTCTCGTGTCGCTCCTGCTCGCGGTCGCTTGCGAAAAGAAAGAGCAAGCCGCGCCGCTCATCGTCACGAGCGCGTCCGCCGTCGCTGAACCACGTGCCGCGCTCGGCGCGCCGAAAGAGGTCAAGCGCCCGAAGGATCGCTTCGACGAGGTCGAGGTCGCGGTGCCTGACGGCAAGTCATCACTCCACGTCTCGTGGAAGCTGCCGGACGGTACGGGCGTCAACGACAAGGCGCCGTTCGCGGTGCGCTGGGTATCGAGCGATGGACTCGCGGTCACGCCGACCGACATCCACGCCCTCGGCTCCGACGTCGCGAAGGGTTTCGAGATCCCGATCGAGCTCATGGCAGGCACGAGCGGAGGCAAGCTCTCGGGCGATCTCGAGATGGTGGTGTGCGACGTCGCGACCCACGCCGAGTGCGTGCAGCTGCACCGGCAGCTCGAAATCACGCTGAACCCTTCGAAGGGCGGCGCTCTCGGCTCCGTGACGCTTCCACTTCCTTCGGCGCGCTAAGCCGATTGCGCAGGGAGACTTTGCGCGTTCCGTCGGTATCATCCGCCGATGGACTCTGGCGTTTGCGCGTTCCTCATCATCGGCGGCGGGATCGTCTTCCTCATCGGAGGCATCATCGCGCTCGTCAACATCAAGAACATGAAGCGGCGCGCGCGCATCATCGCGACGCCGACCTCGCCTATCGCGCAGGCTCATGGCAACGGGCCCGTCGAGATCAAGGGCCGCGTCGTGGCCGGGGATCAGGGCGTCGTGATGGCGCCGTTCAGCGGACGCACGGGCGTGTGGGTGAAGATTCAAGTCCAGGAGTATCGAAGCACGGGCCGCAGCGGCTACTGGGCGTCGCTGCTCGACGAGCTCGATCAGCGACCCTTCTACGTCGATGATCGCTCCGGGCAGCTCGCGCGCGTCGACGCGAACGGCGCGAACGTGATCGTCGACACGGTCACCATCGCGAGCTCCGGCATGTTCAGCGACGCGCAGCCGCACATCCAAGCGTTCCTCGCCTCACGCGGGATCTCCGCCACGTCCTGGATCGGGACGAACAAGCGCATGCGCTTCAGCGAGCAGGTCATCTCGCCCGACGAGCCCATCTACACGATCGGTCCTTCGCGCCGCGAGCAGGGACCGCCCGTGAGCGACGGATATCGCATGGTTCCTGGCAGTCAACTCGTGATGTACGCGCTCGGCGGCGACGGCCCGGGCGAGCTCATCGTCACCAACCGCACCGAAGAGCAGATCACGTCCAAGCTGTTGTGGGGTTTCGCCGGTGGGCTCATCGCGGCAGGATTCGGCCTGTTCATCACGTTCGGCGGTTTGGTGTCGATGTTCTTCGTCGACGAATGAAGCTAACGTTCGTCGCATGTCCGACGCACACCCGCACGCCAATGACCCGCAGACCGCCGCGCTGACCCGACTCCTCGCCGCCGTCACCGAGGAGATCATGTTCGCGCTCTCCGCAGCCCCAGGCGATGCGGGAGGCGACGCGATCGACGGGACGGTCAAGCGTCGCAAGGACGCGCACGCGGCTCTCTTGCAAGGTCACCCGATCTCGCGCATGACCGAGAACTTCGACGCGTGGTTCATCGACATGTCGCGCGCGATGGCGCCCATTCATCCACCTTCGTTCTTGCCGATGAGTGGCGTGATCGACGAGAAGGTGACGCTCGAGGTAGGCGCGCGCGGGCTGCGCTCGTTGTTCTCGAGCAAGCCGAGCGACAAGGACGTGGCACGCGTGAAGAACCTCGGCGCGCTCGCGGTGCGAGTGCTCCGCGCGGTGTTCGCCGCGGACGGTCCCATCAACAGCGAGGAGGCGCGCGCGATCTCGTCCATCGTCGCGTCTCTCGGCCTGCCCGACGCGGACGCCGCGCCTCTGTTCACCGAGGCGCCGGTCGCGCCGGAAGCACTCCAAGTCTACGGCGACCTCGAGCCCGCGATCGCCAAGGCGATCATGCGCGGCGCATGGCTCGCGGCCGTGTGGGACGCGCTCGACCCTCGCGAAGAGGCCGTGATCCGCACCATCGCGCAGAAGCTCATGATCGCGCCGACCGACGTCGAGAATTTTCGCAACGAGGCGATCGCGCGCGTAGAGGCACGGCACTTGAGCGGTCTCGCCGCGGTGGACGCGGTTCGATACGTGCTCGCCGATCGCGTCCCTGGCGTCGGCGTCACGCTCGCGGCGCTCACGGGTCACCTCACGATCCCGCGGCGCTTCCGCGACGAGGCGCTCGCACAAGTGGGTCACGGCGCGCCGGTCGCGCTCGCGCAGCGCTACAAGAGCATTACGTCGGACGACAAACTCCAAGCGCTCGCGATGGCCTACGCCGCCGCGATGCACGACGATCCGTCCGCCGCGCGCCAGTCGCTACTGCGTGCGCGCCTCGATCGAGTCGCGGTGGATCTCGGCGACGACCCCGCGCGTGCCCGCAAGGTGGTCGATCAGGTGCTCGCCGTGTCGCTCGCAGAGGTCGCTACCACGATGCGTTGAGAGTGCCGACCCGGTCGCCAAACGGTGGTAAACCCCGCCCGTGGCACTCACGAACAAGAAGATCGGCTTCCTCGGCGGCGGCAACATGGCCGGCGCGCTCATCAAGGGGCTCGTCGCGAGCGACCCATCGTTCGCCACGCGCATCTGGGCGAGCGACGTCAAAGACGAGCGGCTCGCGTTCTTGAACACGACGCACGGCATCCACGTGACGAAGGACAATCACGCACTCGTGCGCGAGGTCGACGTGCTCGTTCTCAGCGTGAAGCCTCAAGTGATCGCGAAGGTCATCCTTGGCATCTCGAAGGACGTCCGCCCCGACCAGCTCGTCGTCTCCGTCGCCGCCGGCGTGCCCATCTCGTTGCTCGAAGCGCACTTGCCCGCGGGCGCGCGCGTGGTTCGCTCGATGCCGAACACGCCCGCCATCGTGCAGGCAGGTGCCACGGCGATAGCTCCCGGCGAGCACGCGACCGAAGAAGACATGCTCGTCGCGCGAGCGCTGTTCGAGGCGGTGGGCCGCGTCGTCACGCTCGAGGAGTCGCTGCTCGACGCCGTCACGGGATTGTCCGGAAGCGGCCCCGCCTACGTGATGTTGATCATCGAGGCGCTCGCGGACGGCGGCGTGAAGGTCGGCCTTCATCGCGACACCGCGCTGTTGCTCGCCGCGCAAACCGTCTTCGGCTCCGCCAAATTGTTGCTCGAGACCGGAGAGCACCCTGGCAGGCTCAAGGACATGGTGACGAGCCCAGGCGGGACCGCGATCGCCGGGTTGCACACGCTCGAGTCCGGAGCGCTCCGCAAGACGCTGATCGACGCAGTCGAGTGCGCGAGCAAACGCTCAGCGGAGCTCGGCGCACAAATGGCCGCGCAGCCGACGAAGAAGTCGTGATGGGGGAGAGCTTCGATCCGCAGTCCAAGGCCGAGTTCGACAAGTACGCAGGCTCGTACGACGATCTCCACGCGAAGAACTTGGCGCTCAGCGGCGAGAGCCCCGAGTACTTCGCGATCTACAAACAGAAGTTCCTCGAGAAGCTTCTCGAGCGGAACACGCGCGTACTCGACTTCGGGTGCGGCATCGGCAGCCTCACGCGCCTCGTCGTGGAGTCGTTCGATCACGTCGCGGGCTACGATCCGTCGGGCGACAGCGTCGTGCTCGCGAAGAAGCGCGCGCCACGAGCCACGTTCT